>NZ_MUBM01000249.1 GCF_002154505.1 Streptomyces carpinensis
GGACGGCGCCGTCCCCGTGCAGATCCACTCCAGCGGTTACCGCAACCCGGAGCAACTGCCCGAGGGCGCGGTCCTCGTGGTCGGGGCCGGCTCCTCGGGGGTCCAGATCGCCGACGAGCTGCGCCGGTCCGGTCGCAGGGTCTTCCTCTCCGTCGGTCCGCACGACCGTCCTCCCCGCGAGTACCGCGGACGTGACTTCTGCTGGTGGCTCGGTGTGCTCGGACTCTGGGACGCGGAGACGCCTCCCCAGGGTGCCGAACATGTCACCATCGCGGTCAGCGGCGCCCGCGGCGGCCACACCGTGGACTTCCGCGCCCTGGCCGGCGCCGGCATCGAGCTCGTCGGCCTGACCGCGTCCTACGACGACGGCGTACTGCGCTTCGCGCCGGATCTCGCCAAGAACATCGCGGTCGGAGACGCCAAGTACCTCGCGCTCCTGAGGGCGGCCGACGAGTACGTCGAACGCAACGGGCTCGACCTCCCCGAGGAGCCGGAGGCCCACGTCCTCGGGCCGGACCCCGAATGCGTGGCCGACCCCCGACTGGAGCTCGACCTGGCCGAGGCCGGAGTCACCTCGATCGTCTGGGCGACGGGCTTCGCCGCCGACTACAGCTGGCTCGAGGTCGACGCGTTCGACGAGAACGGCCGGCCGAACCAGCGACGAGGAGTGTCCTCCGAGCCCGGCGTCTACTTCCTGGGCCTGCCCTGGCTGTCCCGCCGCGGGTCGAGCTTCATCTGGGGCGTCTGGCACGACGCCAGACATGTGGCCGACCACATCGTGACCCAGCGGGGCTACCTCGCCTACGGCACCCCCGACCGGCCCGGCGCCGCGCCGGCGACCCAGAAGAACTGAGGAGCAGATGATGACCTCCACCAGCGAGGGCCGACCCGTGAAGGCCCCGATCGTCACCGGCGGGCACACCCGGATCCGTCCGTTCAACACACGCGACACCTATCCCGAGCAGAACCTGGACAACGACCTCTGCCAGGCCGTGGTCGCCGGCGACACGGTGTACGTCCGGGGCCAGATCGGCCAGGACCTCGACACCAGCGAGTCCGTGGGCATCGGTGACGCCGAGGCCCAGGCCGAGCAGGCGATGGCCAACATCAAGATGCTGCTCGAAGAAGCGGGCAGCCGCATGGAGCACCTGGTCAAGCTCACCATCTACCTGATCGACCCCCGTTACCGCGAGGCGGTGTACCGCACCGTGGGCCGCTGGACGAAGGGCGTGCACCCGATCTCCACCGGACTCGTGGTCTCCGCTCTGGCCCGCCCGGAGTGGCTGTGCGAGATCGACGCGATCGCGGTGATCCCCGAGGAGGCGCGGCGATGACCTTCTCCCTGGTGGTCCGGGACGGCGAGCGCTTCGGCATCGCGGTCAGCTCCTCGAGCCCCGCCGTCGCGGCCAGGGTCGCGCACCTGCGTCCAGGGGTCGGTGCGGCGGCCTCGCAGAACGTCACCGATCCCACGCTCGGCACGAGGCTGCTGGAGCGGCTGGCGGAGCACGGCGACGCCGAACGCGCGCTGGCCGACGTCATCGGTGCGGCGCGGGACGCCGACGACGCCGGAAACATCGACTACCGGCAGCTGACCGTGCTCGGCCGCACCGGATGCGGATTCGCCTTCAGCGGCACCCGCACTCTGGGCAAGCACGCGTCGGCCACCGCGGACGGCGCGGTGGCGGCGGGCAACATGCTCGCCGGCGAGCACATCCCCGGGGTGCTGCTGGACGCCTACTTCGCGGCCGGCGGCCACCTCGAGGAGCGCCTGCTCGCCGCGCTGCGGGCGGCCCTCGCGGCCGGCGGCGAGGAAGGACCGGTGCACTCCGCGGGCCTCGCGGTCGTCGCGGACGTGGACTGGCGGGTGACCGACCTGCGCGTGGACTGGGCCGACGACCCCATCGACCGGCTCGGCGAACTCCTCGCCGTCTGGCTGCCGCAGCGGGACGACTACGTCCGCCGCGGACTCGATCCCGCGGCCTCCCCCTCCTACGGCGTTCCCGGCGATCTGTGATGGCGTCGCTGAAAGAGGGCGCCCGGCGCGAGGTGGAACGCCACGCCGAGGAGCTGATCTCTCTCTCCGAGCGGCTGCACGCCGACCCGGAGACCGCCTGGGAGGAACACCGGGCCGCGGCCTCGGTACCGGAGTCGCTGGACCGTGCCGGGTTCGAGGTGACCTCGTCCTACCTGGGGCTGGAGACGGCGTTCCGCGCGCGGTTCGGCAGCGGTCCCACCCGGATCGCGCTGTGCGCCGAGTACGACGCGCTGCCGGGGCTGGGCCACGCGTGCGGGCACAACCTGATCGCGGCGAGCTCGATCGGTGCCGCGCTCGGCCTGGCCGCCGTCGCGGACGACGCCGGCCTCACCGTGGAGGTCTACGGCACACCGGCCGAGGAAGGCGGCGGCGGCAAGATCGAGATGCTCGACCGGGGTGCCTTCGCCGGGGTCGATCTCGCGATGATGGTGCACCCGGCGCCGGTCGACGTCGCCGAGGCCCGGCCGTTCGCGGTCAGCCACTCCAAGATCACGTACACCGGGAAGTCCGCGCACGCCGCGGCCTACCCGGAGGCCGGGGTCAACGCGGCCGACGCGTTCACCGTGGCCCAGGTCGCGATCGGGCTGCTCCGCCAGCAACTGCCCGCCTCGGCCCGGGTGCACGGTGTGGTGACGCACGCCGGGGACGCGCCCAACGCCATCCCGGAGCGGACCACCGGCCGCTGGTACGTGCGGGCGGAGACGCTCGCCGAACTGGCCGAACTGGAGCCACGCGTCGTGCGGGCCTTCGAAGCGGGAGCCCTCGCGACCGGATGCGAGCTGGCGATCGAGGCGGAGAGCAAGCCGTACGCCGAGTTCCGCACGGACGAGACCGCCCTCGCGCGCTACCGCGCCAACGCGCTCGCGCTGGGACGTGAGTTCGCCCCGCCCGGTCAGGCCGCACGGATGAACCGGGCCTCCACCGACATGGGCAACGTCTCCCAGGTGGTGCCGGCCATCCACCCCTACATCGGGATCGGTTCGCTGCCCGCCACCAACCACCAGCACGAGTTCGCCGCGTTCTGCGTGGGGGGCACGGCCCAGCGCGCACTGCTGGACGGGGCCGTGGCGCTGGCCTGGACCGGAGTGGACCGGAGCGTGCCGAGCGGGGGAGCGGCGGAATGACCGGGGCCCGCACCGCTCTGGCCCCGGGGCCACGCCGCGTACTGCGGCCGGACCCCGGCGGGATCCCGCCCGGGTCCGGCCCGGCGGCCGTGATCCTCGACCGGTCCGCGGTCGAGACCCCCGGCCGGTGCGACCGGCTGCGCCGCGGGCACCAGCGGCTGCTCGCGGCCTGCCGGCGCAGCGCCGACGCCCTGGGCGTGCCGGTCGGCGCGCCGTCGCTCACCGGCACCCCCGACCCTCGATGAACCGGAGGACACCGATGTCCCGATCTTCCGCGCCGCAGCACAGTGCCGCAGGTATCGGACCGAGCGGCGGGCTGCGCACCGAACACGACATGCTCGGTGACGTCGACGTGCCCGCGGACGCCTACTTCGGGGCGCACACCGCCCGGGCGGTGGCCAACTTCCCCATCACCGGCGAGACCCTCGCCGCACGGCCGCATCTGATCAACGCGCTGGCGGCGGTCAAGCAGGCGGCGGCCGTGGCGAACGCCGAGATCGGCGCGCTGGACCGGGAGAGGGCGGACGCGATCACGGCCGCCTGCACCGAGATCCGCCACGGCGCACTGCACGAGCAGTTCGTGGTCGACCTCATCCAGGGCGGCGCGGGAACGTCGACCAACATGAACGCCAACGAGGTGATCGCCAACCGGGCGCTGGAACTGCTCGGCCGGCGCCGCGGGGAGTACTCGGCCCTGCACCCGCTCGACCACGTCAACCTGGGCCAGAGCACCAACGACGTGTATCCGACCGCGGTGAAACTGGCACTGGACGGGCAGATCGCCGAACTGCTCGGCGCGCTGGGCCCGCTGCGCGAGGCCTTCGAGGGCAAGGCGGCCGAGTTCGCCGACGTGCTGAAGATGGGGCGCACCCAGCTCCAGGACGCGGTGCCCATGACGCTCGGCCAGGAGTTCGGCGCGTTCGCCGCCACCCTCGCCGAGGACGAGCAACGGCTCGCGGAGGCCCGGCTGCTGCTGCACGAGCTCAACCTGGGCGGCACGGCGATAGGCACCGGCCTCAACGCCCGCCCGGGCTACCGGGAGCGCGCCGTGGAGCAGCTGCGCCGGCTGACGGGCATCCCCACTCTGGTGTCCTCGCCCGATCTCATCGAGGCGACCCAGGACGTGGGTGTGTTCGTGCAGCTGTCCGGGGTGCTCAAGCGGGTCGCGGTGAAGCTGTCCAAGATCTGCAACGACCTGCGCCTGCTGTCCTCGGGGCCGCAGGCCGGGCTGGGCGAGATCACGCTCCCGGCACGGCAGGCCGGATCGTCGATCATGCCCGGCAAGGTCAATCCGGTGATCCCCGAGGCGATCAACCAGATCGCATTCGAGATCATCGGCAACGACGTGACCGTCACCCTCGCGGCCGAGGGCGGCCAGCTGCAGCTCAACGCGTTCGAACCGATCATCGCCCGGAGCCTGACCGCCGGCCTCGACCACCTCACCGCGGGCATCGGCGTACTCACCGAACACTGCGTGCGCGGCATCGCCGCGAACCGGCCGAGGCTCGCGGAGATCGTCGCCACCTCCACCGGTCTGGTCACCGCGCTCAGCCCCACGATCGGCTATGAGACCGCCTGCGCGATCGCGCTGGAATCGCACCGCACCGGCCGGCCCGCGCTCGACCTGGTACGCGAACGCGAGCTGCTGACCGAGGCGGAACTGCGTGCGCTCACCAGCCCCGCGTCCCTGACCGGCCGGCCGGCGACCTGAGTGACGCAGACATGCCGTTAGGCCCTGTCGTCGAACTCCCGTCCGCCCCGCGACGACAGGACCCAGCCGCATCCCCACAGCTCCGGTTTCTTCCGCTCACCTGCCCGAGGAGGGGCGCATGCCCACCCGCAACACCGAAGTCACCACGGCCCAGGAGTCCACCGACCTCGTCACCCTGCGCAGAAGCGTCGCCGCCGGAGCGGTCGGCGTGTTCGTGCACTGGTTCGACTGGGCTGCCTACGCCTATCTCGCCGGCACCGTCGCGTCGGTGTTCTTCCCGTCCGAGAACGGCACCACCGGACTGCTCGCCGTGTTCGCGGTGTTCGCCGTGTCGTTCGGCATCCGCCCGATCGGTGCGCTGGTGTTCGGGCCGCTCGGCGACAGGATCGGCCGCAAGCGCACACTGTCCCTCGTCATCTTCATGATGTCCGGCGCCACCCTGACGATCGGCCTGCTCCCCGGCTACTCGTCGATCGGGGTCGCCGCCCCGACGCTCCTGGTGGTCCTGCGCCTGCTCCAGGGGTTCGCGGCCGGCGGCGAGTTCGGCAGCGCGGCGAGTTTCCTCGCCGAGAGCGCCCCCCGGCGCCGCCGCGGATTCGGGGTCAGCTGGCTGGAGGCCGGCTCCCTGCTGGGCTTCCTCGCCGGATCGTTCGTCTTCCTGCTGCTGTCGACGGCGCTCAGCGACGACCAGCTGTCGTCCTGGGGCTGGCGCATCCCCTTCCTCGTCTCCGCGCCGCTGGGAGTCATCGGATTCGTCATCCGCACCAAGATCGAGGACACGCCCGAGTACAAGGCGCTCGAAGCCAACGACGCCGTCCCGAGCAGCCCCGTGAAGGAGCTGCTGCGCTGCAACAAGAAGCAGCTGCTCCAGGCGGCGGGCCTGATGACGGCCATGCACGTGCCGTTCTACGCCGTGCTGACCTACCTGGTCACCTACGAAACCGATCACCTGGGGCACTCGGCCGGCAACGCCGCCCTGCTGTCCACGGTGATCTCTCTGCTGGGGCTGGTGCTCGTGCCCGTCTTCGGCCTGCTGTCCGACCGCGTGGGACGCAAGCCGGTGTTCGTCGGTGCCACGGCCGCCCTGCTGGTCGTCTCGACCCCCGCGTTCCTCCTCATGCGCACCGGCCTGGTCGGCACCTGGATCGCCGGTCTGCTGTTCGGCGTGATCCTTGCGGCGATTCTCGGCACCTACGCGGTCTGGTCTGCGGAGATCTTCCCCACCCGGACCCGGCAGTCCGGACTGTCCATCGCCTACAACGTCACCGCCGCGCTGTTCGCCGGCACGGTTCCGTACCTGATGACCGTACTGATCTCGGCGACCGGCAGCACGTTGGTACCGGGCCCGTACCTGATGGTGGTCGCGGCCGGCGGACTCGTCGCCGCACTGTCCCTGCGCGAAACGGCCGGCGATCCCCTGCTGCGGGCGGAGGACCTGCCCGCCGCGGATGCCCGGCCGGTTCCGGCCCGCACCGAATAGGGTCTGGCCAGAACACGAATGATCAGGTGCAGGGGTTCGACATGACATCGCCGGTGGGCTTCACGCTGGTTCAGCTCCGCTACTTCCTCGTCGCCGCCGAGTGCGGTTCGATGACGGAGGCGTCGGCGGAGCTCCACATCGCGCAGTCCGCCGTGTCCGCGGCCGTCTACAACCTGGAGCGGGACCTGCACGTGCAGCTGTTCATCCGCCGCAGGGGCCGGGGCCTGACCCTGACGCCTGCGGGGGAGAGGCTTCGGCAGCAGGCGCGCGAGCTGCTGGCCCGCGCACGCGAGGTCGAGAGGGAGGCCCGGGGAGACGGCGAGACCATCTCCGGGCCGGTGGCCGTCGGCTGCTTCGTGACCCTCGCCCCGCACTACCTGCCGGCCCTGTTCGGCGAATGCACCAGCCGCTATCCGGGCATCGAGATCGACGTCGCGGAGTCGGAGACGGATCAGCTCATCGATGCGCTGCGCGCGGGACGCATCGACTTCGCCCTCACCTACGACCTCGGTCTGCCCGGCGACCTCGAACTACGCAGCGAGACGATCGCCCGGGCCCCCGCCTACGTCATCGTCCCGGCCGACCACCCGCTGGCCGGCCGGGACTCCGTGGAGCTGACCGAGCTGGCCGCGGAGCCCCTGGTCCTGCTCGACCTGCCCCACAGCCGCGACTACTTCCGCTCGCTGGTGGCCGCCACCGGCACCGCGCCCGACGTGCGCTACCGCACCCAGAGCTATGAAACCGTGCGCTCCCTGGTGGCCCGAGGACTCGGATACTCCGTGCTGAACCAGCGCCCGGCGACCAGCCAGACGTACGGCGGCGGCGAGATCGCGGAACTGGAGCTGCGGGACGAAAGCCCCGCGCTCGAGGTCAAGCTGGCCTATGTGGAGGGCATGACCCAGACCGCCCGCGCCCAGGCGGTCATGAGGCTGCTGCGGGAGATCGGCGCCCGCCGCGCCGCGGCCTGAGTATCGGCGCTGCCCGCGCCGCGGGCCTGGGTATCGGCGTTCGCCGCACCACGGCCTGAGCGGGGACCGTCTCACGCCCACGCCGCTCCACGCGCCCACAGCTCCACGCGCACACCGCCCGAGCCGCCTGCCTCGCGCCCTCTACAGCTCGGCGCAGCCCGTCACAGCACGCGCGTGGGCCAGGATCAGCTGACGGGCTCTGTCGGGCCGCAGCGCCGCATTGTGGCTGATGATGTGCAGGCCGTAGCCGTCCTCCATGGCCACCAGTCCGTGCGCCAGGTCGTGCGCGCTCGCGGCGAGGGCGAACGCGCCGGTCGCGGCGCCGACCTCGAGCGCGGTCGTGTAGAGGGCGACCTCCCGGGCGAAGAGGGAGGTCATCAGTTCGGCGTGGCCGGGGCTGCGGCCGGCGCGCCGGTGCAGCTCGTAGAGCAGCCCGTGGACGGGGTCCTCCGTGGTGCCGGGCAGGCCGCTGTCGAGGAGAGCGCGCAGTCGCCCGGCGGGATCCTCGGCGGGCGCCCCGTCGTAGGCCCGCTGCCGGGCGGTCAGAAAGCTCTCCACCGCTTCCCGGTGCACCTCCAGCACGAGATCGCCGAGCTCGGGGTAGTAGTACAGCACCGAGCCCTGTGAGACGCCCGCCGCGTCCGCGATGTCCTTGATGCGCAGTCCCTCGAGTCCGCGCTCGGCGATGGCACGCCCCGCCGCGAGGACGAGCGCCTCCCTGCGAGCCGTCTGGTTGCGTGGTCTGCCAGCTTTCCCCATGACGGTCGATTCTCTGTTACTCGGACCAGTTTCAGCAAGAAGTTTCTGTCGAGAGCATTGACGGCCGGTTCACCAATTGTTTGAATCTCGACTCAAAGAAACCGGCGCGAACCTCGCTGCGGGCCGCATCGCCCGCTCCCGCGCCCACTGTTTCGACCCCAGCCCTCTGTCTGAGACGGCCCAGGCCGCACGCGATCCCGACGGGCATCAACGCACCCACGTCACACCACGCAATCGAAGGCCACAGCATGACGACGTACTCCCACTGGCGGCAGCGCGCCGCCGACCTCGCGCCACGCACGCGCCTCTTCATCGACGGAAAGTGGACCGATCCCGCCGACGACACCTGGTTCCCCACGGTGAACCCGGCGACCGGCAGGACCACCGCCCATGTGGCGGCGGGCTCGGCCGATGACGTCGACCGCGCCGTGAGGGCCGCCCGCGCCTCCTTCGAGGACGGCCGCTGGTCGCGCACCGCGCCGGCGGAGCGCAAGCGGGTCCTGCTGGAACTGGCCCATCTCATCGAGGCCCACGGCGAGGAGCTCGCGCTCTGCGACACCCTCGACATGGGCAAGCCCATCGCCGAGTCCCACGGCACGGACGTGCCCGGTGCGGCCGGCGTGTTCTCCTGGTACGCGGAGGCCGTCGACAAGCTCTACGACGAGGTCGCCCCCGCACCGGCCGGCAACCTCGCCCTGGTGCGCCGTGCCCCGCTGGGCGTCGTGGGCGCGGTGGTGCCCTGGAACTTCCCCCTGGACATCGCGAGTTGGAAGCTGGCACCCGCCCTCGCCGCGGGCAACAGCGTCGTACTGAAGCCGGCCGAGCAGTCACCGCTGTCGGCGCTGCTCCTGGCCGAACTCGCCGCGCAGGCCGGCCTTCCGGACGGCGTGCTGAACGTCGTCCCCGGCCCCGGCGAGGTGACCGGGCGGGCCCTCGGCCTCCATCCGGACGTGGACACCCTGGTGTTCACCGGCTCCACCGCCGTGGCCCGGCACTTCCTGGCGTACGCGGCCGAGTCGAACATGAAGCAGGTGTGGCCGGAGGCCGGCGGCAAGAGCCCCAACCTGGTCTTCGCCGACGCCGACCTGGAGGCCGCCGCGGAACGCGCCGCCTGGGGCTTCGTCTACAACTCCGGGCAGGTCTGCTCGGCCAACACCCGGCTGCTCGTCGAGGCCTGTGTCGCGGAGGAGTTCACGGCCAGGGTGGCCGAGCACGCCCGCACCTGGCTGCCCGGCGACCCGCTCGACCCCGCGACCCGCCTCGGACCACTGGTCGACGAGGCCCAGGTGGAACGCATCCTCGGCGCGCTCGCGACGTCCGGCGGCACACTCGTGTGCGGCGGTACGCGCCCAGGCCGTGAGGGCGCCTACCTCGATCCGGCGGTCGTCACCGGTCTCGGACCGGACGCCCCGCTCGTACGGGAGGAACTGTTCGGGCCCGTGCTCACGGTGCTGCCCTTCCGGGACGAGGCCGATGCGGTCCGGTTGGCCAACGACTCCGCCTACGGTCTGGCCGCGTCCGTGTGGACCCGGGACCTGGGCCGGGCGCACCGGGTCGCCGACGCCCTGCACGCCGGCACCGTGTCGGTCAACACCGTCGACGCGCTGAGCCCCTTCACCCCCTTCGGCGGTTTCAAGCAGTCCGGCCACGGCCGCGACCTCTCCCTGCACTCCTTCGACAAGTACACCGGCCTCAAGACCACGTGGATCGCCTACGGCTGACCCGCGCGGGCGGTGCACAGCCACCGCCGGCCACAGCACCCGCCATCGGCACACACCAAAGGACCCATCACCCATGACACTCAACGCCGCAGACCTCACCCGCCTGGACCGAGCGCACATCATCCACCCCTACCTGCCCGGCAGTGCCACGGAGCGGGTCGTGATGACGGAGGGCTCCGGCTGCCGGCTCACTGACTCCGAGGGCCGCAGCTACCTGGACGCCACCGGCGGCCTGTGGCTGGCCCAGATCGGGCACGGACGCACCGAACTGGCCGACGTCGCGCACGAGCAGATGAAGAAGCTGGAGTACTTCACCAGCTTCTGGGAGTTCTCCAACGACCGCGCCATCGAACTCGCCTCCAGGCTGGCCTCCCTCGCCCCCGAGCCCCTCAACCACGTCTACTTCACCTCCGGCGGCTCGGAGGGCAACGAGGCCGCCATCAAGATGGCCCGCTACTACCACCACCGGCGCGGCGAGAGCAGCCGTACGTGGATCCTGGCCCGCCACAAGGCGTACCACGGCATCGGCTACGGCGGCGGCTCGGCCACCGGCTTCCCGGTCTACCACGAGGGCTTCGCCCCGATGATGCCGCACGTCTCCCACCTCACCCCGCCGTGGCCGTACCGCTCCGAGCTCTACGGCGACCGGCCGCTGAGCCCCGAGCAGGTCACCGACTTCCTCGTCCGGGAGCTGGAGGAGCGCATCGCGGAGATCGGCCCGCAGAACATCGCCGCGATGATCGGTGAGCCGATCATGGGCGTCGGCGGCATGCTGGTGCCGCCCGCCGACTACTGGCCGCGCGTGCGCGAGGTCCTCGACCGGCACGGCATCCTGCTGATCTTCGACGAGGTCGTCACGGCCTACGGGCGGGTGGGGGAGTGGTTCGCCGCCCAGTACTTCGGCGTCACCCCCGACATCATCGTCACCGCCAAGGGCATCACCTCCGGCTACGTCCCGCTGGGTGCCCTTCTGGTGGGCGACCACGTCGCCGAGGTGCTGCTGCGCGAGCACGGCTTCCCCATGGGCTACACCTACAACGGCCACCCGGTGGCCACGGCGGTCGCCGCCGCGAACCTCGACATCATCGAGAGGGAGGGCCTGCTCGCCCGCGCGACCAGCGTCGGCGCCGTCCTGCACGCCGAACTGCAGGCCCAGCTCGGCGAGTTGCCGATCGTCGGCGAGATCCGCTCCGTCGGCATGATGCTCGCCGTCGAGCTCGTCGCCGACCGCGCCACCCGTGCCCCCCTGCCCCTGAACCCCGACCGCATGCCGCACGACGTGATCCGGCAGGAGACCGGCGTGATCGTCCGCGACTCCGCGCACAGCCTGGTGCTGTCCCCGCCGCTGATCATGACGGAGGCCGAGGCCAAGGAAGCGGCCGCCGCCCTGCGCGCCGTCCTGGAACGCACCGAGCCCACCGGCGAGATCCGCGGCGCCTGATGTCTCCCGGGAGGCCCGGCCGACGCCGGGCCTCCCGCCCAGCACCACCCGACACGGACCCCACACCGTCGCGGCGCCCCGCACGCGCCTTCTCGCAGTGCACCCTCTCCCCTCCTAGGAACTGCCCGTGTCCTCCAACCTCTCGTCGACCGACCAGCGCGCATCCGACACCGAGACCGCTCTGCGGCGCAGTCTCAGACGCTTCGACATCACCGCCATGGGCATCGCCGCGGTCATCTCCTTCGACACCGTGGGACAGATCGCCACCGGCGGCGGGGAAGCCGCCACCTGGACCGCGGCCATCGCGCTGCTCTTCCTCGTCCCCTACGCCCTGCTGTTCGCCGAGACCGGCGCCGCCTTCCCCCAGGAAGGCGGTCCCTACGTCTGGGTCAGGCTCGCCCTCGGCCGCCCCGCGGCCGCTCTCACCACGCTCTTCTACTGGGTCACCAACCCCGTCTGGCTGGGCGGTTCCCTGGTCTTCCTCGCCGCGGACACCTGGGACCGCTTCGTGTTCCACCTGGGATCGGGAACCTTCGCCGACTACGCCTTCAAGCTGCTGTTCGTCTGGGCCGCCATCCTCACCGCCGTCGTCTCCCTGCGCCGCGGCAAGTGGATCACCACCGCCGGCGCGGCGGTCAAGGTGTTCGCCCTCGCCCTGTTCACCGGCACAGCCGTGCTGTACGGGCTGCGGCACGGCTTCCAGGGCCTGCACGACGCGCACTTCGCGCCGACGACGGCCGGCTTCCTCGCCCTGGTGCCGGTACTGCTGTTCGCCTACGTCGGCTTCGAGGCACCCAACGCGGCCGGCGAGGAAATGCACGACCCGCAGCGCGACGTCCCGGCCGCCCTCGGGCGCTCCGCCGCCGTCGCCGCCTGTTGCTACCTGCTGCCCGTCCTCGCCCTGCTGGCCGTCGTACCGGCACACCAGGTCACCGGCATCGGCGGATTCATGGAGGGGGCCCGCCTCGTCTTCGGCGTCTACGGCCCGGCCGCCGGCACATTGCTGGAGGTCACCGCGGTGATGTTCGTCCTCGCCCTCCTCACCCAGGGCAGCGCGTGGATGATCGTCAGCGACCGCATGCAGGCGATGGCCGCCGCCGACGGCGGCTTCTTCTCCCGCTCGCTCGGTGCCTTCCACCCCCGCCTGGGCACCCCGGTGCGCACCAATCTGCTGTCCGGCGCGGTCGCCACGGTGTTCATGCTCGCCGCCATGCAGCTAGCGGACGGGGACGCCGGCGCGGTGTTCTCCGTCGTGCTCACGGTCGCCGTGACCACGCTGCTGCTGTCGTACCTCGTGATCGTCCCGGCGCTCGTCCTGCTCCGGCTGCGCCGTCCCGACGTGAACCGGCCCTACCGCGTGCCCTTCGGCAACCCCGGCTTCCTGGTGTGTGCGGCCCTCGTCTACGCGTGGATCGTGATCGGGTCGTGGTCGGCGCTCTTTCCCGGCGTCCTGGAAGGGCTGTTCGGGATCGGCTACGTCTTCCACGACGTCTGGGGCGTCTCGCGGCTGTCGTTCGAGGCGTTCACCCTGGGCACCGTGGCCGTGCTGCTGACTGTCGGCGCCCTCGGTGTGCGAGTGGCCCGCAGGAAGGACACCGCGCCGCCGGAAGCGGGCGAAGCCGTTTCATGAGACGGCCGGCGGCCGGTGCCCGGCTCACCGGCCGCCCCTCGGCGTACTCGCTCGAAGCCGCGGCTGTGTCGACGATGTCCCGCACACCTCGATCTGACGCACATTCGCCTCACAGCGGCCACGGTCGCGAGCTGAGGAAACCGACAGCGGCGAGCTTTCGTTCGGGCACGAGGAGGTAACAAGGGGTGTCTACGGTCTCGGCATGACTTTCGACCCCGCTCTCATCGCCGCCAGTTTCGCCCTCGTCGAACCCCACGGCTCCAAGGTGACCAAGTACTTCTACGAGCACCTGTTCCAGAACAATCCCGGTGTCAGGGGCCTGTTCTCCCAGCACATGGAGGAGCAGGAGGACCGTCTCTGGGGTGCGCTCGGCGGCCTGGTGGCCAACCTCGAGGACACCGAGGTGGTCACCCGTATCCTGCGCGGTCTCGGCGCGCGACATGTCGGCTACGGCGCGCTGCCCGAACACTTCCCGGCGATCGGCGCCAGTCTGATCGCCGCCCTCGAACACTTCGCGGGCGAGGCCTGGACCGTGGAGATCGAGAGGTCGTGGACCGCCCTGTACGGGGTTGTCAGCGCCACCATGAGCGAGGCGATGACCGGGGCGGCCCACGGCGTGGCCGACGTGTCCCACGGCACCTGACGACCGAACCGGTGGCCTTCGGCCACGCCGCATCCGCTCGCCCGGCGACCCCGCCCGCAGTGGCGTTCACCAGGTCTCAAGGCCCACTTCGCCGGGCGGTGTGGGGGCGCCCGGAATCTGCACGACGGCCTCGGTCCCCTGGGCGGCGGCGGCCCGCAGTGTCACGGTGCCGCCCGCTTCCTGGACAGCCTTGGCCACAATAGCCAGCCCCAGGCCGCTTCCCGGCAGGCTCCGAGATGTCGGCGAGCGCCAGAAGCGATCGAACACGTGCGGCAGTTCATCGGCGGCGATCCCCGGCCCCTGGTCGCGCACCACGAGTCGGCCGTTGCTGAGCTGGAGGTTCACGACTGCTCCAGGCGGTGAGAACTTCACCGCGTTGTCCAGCAGGTTCACGACGGCCCGCTCGAGAGCGGCGGCATCAGCGAGGACGTACCACTCTTCAAGACTGCTGGTGAACCGGACCTCACTTCCGCGGGGTCTCACACGTTCCATGGCGCGCCGAGCCACCTCATGAAGCGGAACGACACGACGCGTGGCCTCGTCGTGCTTGACGTCGAACCGGGAAAGCTCCTGCAGGTCAGCTATGAGAACGGCGAGTTCCCCGGTTTGTGATTCCACGGAATTGAGCAGGTCCTCCAGTGCCTTCTCCGGGAGCTTCCGGCCCGACCTGAAGCTCCTTGCCAGAAGCTGGATGTTCGCCCGCAGGGAGGTCAGCGGCGTGCGCAGTTCGTGGCCCGCGTCGGCAATCAGTTGCTGCTGACTCTCTCGCGAGAGCGCCAGGGCTTCCGTCATGTCGTTGAAGCTCCTGGAAAGCCGGGCGATCTCGTCAGTGCCCTCGACAGGTATCCGAACGGTCAGGTCCTGAGTGTGAGCGATGTGCTCCGCCGCACGGGTCAGATGCTCCACCGGCTTCAGGCCGCCGCGGCTGACCGCGACACCGGCGGTGGCCGCACCGACGACGCCGAGACCCGCAAAGCCCGACAACCACAGAGCGAGGTTCTTCAGAGGTTTTTCCACAACAGTGAGGGACTGGGCGATCGATACGGCGTATCCCTCGGAAAACCTCGGGGAGGTGTTGGGGCGCGTCGTCGAAACACGCATCTTCCGCCCGTCCTCGGACACCGTTTCGTGTGTCGCCGACCTGAGGAGTCCCCGTGCTACAGCGATGTCGGTCGAGCGAACCTCCAGTTTCCTGTTGCCGGGCGCGACGCACACCGTTCCGTCAGATGTGACGACCTGCACCACATAGGGGGTCGGTGTCTCGTTCCCCTGTTCCGGCGCCGGTAGTTCAGTACCGCACAGGCTCAGCAGTTCCTGCACATATCCGGGTGACGCCTGAACGTTCTTCAGGTTGGAGTCGAGTTGGTCGATCAGCTGCTGCTCGGTGACCAGCCATGACGCTATCGCGACAGCACTGACGGCCAAGGTCACCGCCACAGCGGCGGACAGCCCGAGCCTCAGTCGCAGGCTCAGGCGCCTGAACGCGTTCTTCACGTCTGGTGGCCCCCGGAGGTTCCTCGGTGGCCCCTCGCCCTCGGGCAAGGGGCCACATCGTGACAGTCACCCACTGCGACAGATCGCCGCGACTGCCGGCGCTCGTGCCGGGCGACTCCTGTCTGCACCACGAGTGTGCGCACTCATGATGAGAATCAGCTGAAGTGCCCCGGCCGACCGAGCCGGCTGAGGGCAAGGGCTTCCCGCTGCGACCACCCGCGGACCTGGCGACGTACTTCTGACCTGCTGGCGGACGTCCTGGCCGACCTGCTAGATTTTCGCAGCGCACAAGCCTTCTCGTACGGATTCCGATCCGCCGGGGAGGCTTTACTCATGCCCGGGGCCGCCTCAGCCCGGGCAGTGGTGAACCAGTTTCCAGGGTGCGATACCCGCCACGCCGGGCGAGCCGAACGCGCCGCGGTTCCCCGTTTCCCAGCCCGCAGGAGGAGAGCCGTCTCATGAGCCCACGGACGAACGTCGCAGCAGCCGCCGGTACCTGGCGACTCGGTGACCTGACCGTCAACCGTGTCGGGTTCGGCGCGATGCGCCTGACCGGTACCGCACCCTTCGACCACGGCGTGCCGCGTGACCGCGAGCAGTCGATCGGCGTGCTCCGACGGGCGGTCGAGCTCGGCGTGAACCACATCGACACCGCCTCGTTCTACTTCTCGGCGACGCGCTCGGCGAACGAGCTGATCAACCGGGCGCTTGCGCCGTACCCGGAGGATCTGGTCATCACGACCAAGGTCTGGCCGGGCCGCGATCCCTCGGGCGAGTGGTGGTGGGCCACGCCGTCGCAGTTGCGCGGACAGGTGGAGGAGAACCTTCGCCAACTCGGCCGCGATCACCTGGACGTGGTGAACCTGCGTGTGCCACCGAGCCGCCGGACCGGCTCGATCGGCGAGCACTTCGGCGCATTGGCCGAGCTGCGCGATGCCGGGCTGATCCGGCACCTCGGCGTCTCCAACGTCACGTCCGAGCAACTGGCCGAGGCCTTGGGCATCGCCCCGGTGGTCTGCGTGCAGAACCCCTACGGGATCGGTGCGTCGGAGCAGGAGCGGGCTCTCCTGCGGCTCTGCGGTGAACTCGGCCTCGCCTTCGTCCCGTTCTTCGCGATCGCCGGCTCCGGGCGCGAGGCGGGTGCGGCGGCCCGAGACGGCGAGGAGGCGCACGCCGTCGCCCGCGCGCACGGTGTGTCCGTCGCACAGGTCCGCCTGGCCTGGACCCTGCACCAGGGGCCGCATGTGCTGGCCATCCCGGGGACCGCTGATCCGGACCACCTCGCACAGAACGTGGCAGCCGGCGCGCTGCGGCTGACGGAGGAGGAGATGGCACGCCTCACCTCACCGCAGCCGGCCGGCGACGCTGCGTAGGCCGTCACCTGGTCGCGCCGATCGCCTCGAGCGGATTGCACAAGCCGTTCGTGAGACGTCGTGTCATGCTGTCCCTGCCGGAACAGTGGGAGGGGCGGATGGCGGGGGACATCGGTGGTGCGGCCGGGCTCGGTGCGCGGCCCTGGTACGCCGTCAACGAGGGCCTGGCGTTTCTGCTTGAGCTTGCAGCGCTGGGGTTCCTGAGCTGGTGGGGATTCGGGGCAGGTCATGAGGGCGCCCCCAGGATCCTGCTCGGCGTGGGAACACCCCTGCTGGCCATCGTGGTCTGGGCGTTGTTCGCCGCGCCCCGGGCACGGCTGCGGCCGCGGCTTGCGCTGGTCCTGGTGGTGAAGGCGCTGGTGTTCGGCGGTAGCGCCGCCGCTCTGTACGGAGTGGGTCACGCCGTCGCAGCGGTTGCCATGGCCCTCGTGACGGCGGCCAACACGGCGGTGGCCGAGATCTTCCGTGCCGACCCGCCGACCGCGGGGCGGCACGGGCTCGACGGGCCGGGCGATCACGACTGACCATCCGGTGGCCGGGCGGTTCACGCAACGTCCGGCCGTCCGGCCGGAGTCACGTGAACGGCGCGTCAGGTGGGCAGGGCGGCGAGCCAGTCGGTGAGGAGACGGTTGACCTCGTCGGGGCGTTCCTGCTGGATCCAGTGGCCACAGCCGTCGAGGACGTGGGAGGAGACCAGGCCCGGTAGCGTGACCGGGTACGCCTTGATCGCATCGGTCAGCCATGTCGTCGAAGCGTCCGATCCGCCACCGGCGAACAGGGAGGGCTGGGGGATGGGTGCACCGCCGAAGGCGGCCAGGTCCTCCCAGTCGCGGTCCATGTTCCGGTAGCGGTTGAGCGCTCCGGTGAGGCCGGTGCGTTCGAACTCCCCGGCATAGACGTCGAGGTCGCTCTCGCTGAGCCAGGCGGGCAGCCGGCCGACGGGGAACCGGTCACGCAGCGTCCCACCCTTGCTGACGAAGTGCGGATCGGGGGCGCCGGACGGGGGCATGGTGTCGGCGGACAGGGCGGCGTAGAAGCCCGCGAGCCAGCCGCGTACATCGGGTTCGATCTCGGCCTCGGCGCGACCCGGCTCCTGGAAGTACGAGACGTAGAACTCCTCGTCCCCGCCCATCTGCGCGAAGATGTCGCTGGGGCGGGGCCCGCCGGGCGGGGTGTAGGGAACGCTCAACAGCCCCACCGCCCTGAACACCTCCGGCCTGAGCAGGGCCGAGTTCGCGGCGATGGCCGCGCCCCAGTCGTGCCCGACGACCACTGCCGACTCCTCGCCCAGGGCGCGCACCACCGAGACGTTGTCGTCCACCAGGTCGAGCATCCGGTACGCGTCCCTTGGAGCCGGCTTGGAGGAGCGGCCGTAGCCGCGGACGTCGATGGCGACCGCGCGGTATCCCGCGGCGGCGAGCACCGGCAACTGGTGGCGCCAGGAGTACCAGGATTCCGGGAAGCCGTGCACCAGCAGCACGAGCGGCCCGGTTCCCTGCTCCACGAGGTGGATCCGGCCTCCCGGCGAGGTGACCAGCCGGTGTGTGATCTCCGTGACCTGCTGCGACATGCGCCCTCCTCCAGGACGATCGGCCTGCCGTGGGCCGGGAGGGCGGCCTTCCGCCCTCCCGATGGCTCAACTGCCTCCACGCCGATCATCCGGAAGACCGTGCACGGAGGACGAGCCCGTTTGCCGATTCAGCAAGTCGCCGGCAGTCGGCTCACCCGTCATACATACGAAACGAGCCGTCGCTTCGCGAGAAGGGGCTTTCCGCCCACGGCGCACGGCGAAGAACACGAAAGACATGCCCGAAAGACATGAAAGGCCACAAAAAGCAAAGGCAAGGAGGTTCCTCTCCTTGCCACTCTCAACCTATAGCACAGCGGGGGGCTTGCGGCAAGACCCGTGTCATGCCTCAGGATGGTCGGCCGACCCAAAAAACTGTGGAAATGGGGGGTTTGCCACATGCGTGTGGTGTTGTCGACGTGGGGATCGCGCGGGGACGTCGAACCGGTGGTGGGACTCGCGGTGAGGTTGCGGGAACTCGGGGCCGAGGTCCGGGTGTGCGCACCTCCGGATCAGGAGTTCGTGGCGCTGCTGGCTCGTGTCGGCCTGTCACTGGTGCCCCTCGGCCCGACGGTGCGCTCGGTGGTGGGCCGCGAGCGGCCGCCTTCGGCGGAGGACGCGTTCCGGCTCGCGGCCGAGCTGGTCGCCGCGCGCTTCGACTCGCTCGCCGCGGCGGCAGAGGGATGTGACGCGCTGCTGGCGACCGGCCTGATGCCGGCCGGCGCACGCTCGGTGGCCGATAGCCTGGGCATCCCCTACGTGTTCGCGTGCTTCCATACGCTCGGCCTGCCCTCGCGGCACTTCCCGCCGGGACGCCGGCCGGGCCGGCAGTCCGCACCGGATGAAACCGACCTCGAGGTGCTGTGGGAGCAGGACGCCCAGCGCGTGAACGAGCTGTACGGCGCGGCGGAGAACAGCCACCGGGCGGCAATCGGCCTGCCGCCGTTGGACAACGTCCGGGACTACGTGTTCACCGACCGGCCGTGGCTGGCGGCGGACCCGAACCTGGTCCCGTGGCAGGACATGACCGACCTGGACCTCGTGCACACCGGACCGTGGCTCCTGCCGGACGAACGCCCGCTGCCGGAAGACCTGGAGGCGTTCCTGGACGCCGGCGAGCCACCCGTGTACGTGGGCTTCGGCAGCATGGCCATGCACACCTCGACGGACCTCGCCCGGGCGGCCATCGAGGCGATCCGCGCACACGGCCGCAGGGTCCTCCTCGGCCGCGGCTGGGCCGGCCTGGCCCTGATCGACGACCGGGACGACTGCTTCGTCGTCGGCGAGGTCAACCATCAGGCGCTGTTCGGCCGGGTGGCCGCCGTGGTGCACCACGGCGGCGCCGGCACCACGACGACGGCGGCTCGTGCCGGCGCACCCCAGCTGGTGGTGGCTCAGATCGCGGACCAGCCGTACTGGGCCGCCCGGGTGGCCGAGCTGGGCATCGGCGCGGCGCACGACGGTCCGAGGCCGACCTTCGACTCCCTGTCGGCCGCGCTCACCACGGTCCTGGCCCTTGAGACCCGAGCGCGGGCGAAGGCCGTGGCCGGCACGATCCGCACCGACGGGGCGGCGGTGGCCGCGAAGCTGCTGCTCGACGCGGTCGGCTAGGGTCTTTCGTCTGGATCAGGCCGGATCAGGGAGCGGGGTCTGGTGCGTGCGGCTGCCCAGGGGCGGAAGGCCCGCGCCGCCGACGGCCCTGACGGCTCCGGCGAGGGCTCGGTGGCTTCGGGAAAGCCCAACTCGTCCAGCAGCGCGCTGAAGAGATCCTCCACGAAGAGCTCCCGCGAGCGCAGCAGTTCCTCGACCCGGGGCTGCTGCGCTGGGGCAGGCAGGTCCGCCGCCGCAGCCCAGGCGAGGGCGGCTTCGGCGTCGGCGGGAACCGCCGCCTCGAGCTCCGCGCGCTTGCGCCGTACGGCCTCGTCGAACTCGGGTGTGCCCACCCACAGGCTCACGTCGTCCACGTCCTCGGGCTGCTCGGCGAGAAGCGCCGCGGCGTTGCCCAGGTTGAGCCACGCCTGCCAGCGCCGCCCGTCGGTGCCCAGCCCGGTCACGAGGGCGACGCTGCTGTCGGACACGTCGGCGGCGCACGCCGGTGCACCGGTCCATTCGACCAGGGGGAGCAGGCAGTCGTTCTCCCATATGCCGAGATCGAACTCGAGAGTCTGCCAACCGCCGGGTCGCGGCCACCACGCATGCACGGTGCTCTTCAGTTCCTGATCGAGACTGTCGAACACAGGTGCTTCCAGCAGTGGACGCCCGCTACGGGCAAAGACCAGGTGACCGGAGAATCCCACGCGACTTCCTCCCTCGAGACGTTGCGGGCACCTTATGGGCCACCACCGACACAAAGGGCCCGAGTGCCTGTCGGCATGGGGTTCCGCCGGTCGTCGGTGCCGCGGCGCAAGGAAACGGCGTCCTACTTGCCGCCGGCCTCCGCGAGGGTGTGTGCGACGAGGGCGTTGGCATGGCCGTGACCCAGGCCGTGCTCGGCCTTGAGCCAGTTCACGAGCTCCATGTGTTTGGTCAGCGGGGAGGAGCGGATGAGGTCCTTCCACTCCGCTATCGGGCGACCGTACTTTTTCTCGATGGACGGAAAGTAGCTGGCAGGGCCCTTGACGGTGTCCGTCATGTCGGCTGTGTCCCCTCTGTTCGTGCCCGCTGTTCCTGGACTGCCGGCCACCCGGACATCCGTGCGGCGCACTGCGGTGTCGTCGCATGTATGACGCGTGGGCGCGACTGGAGTCATCGGTCGGCGAAGGTGTCCTGCGTCACACTTCGGATCTTCGACAGCCCTGCCGGTTCACCCGTTCGAGGCAGACGGTGGGGCGGCGGCTCGGGCGGGCGCGCCCAACGTCCGCCCCGGCAGCGCCGGCTGGGCCGTTCGGAGGCACTGTGGTGGCGGCTGCCGCGGTCGGCGCGCACGCTGGAGCCGGATTGCACGCGCCGCCGCGCACCGTGCGGCGGTCATGCGCTGGGAGGACCGTGTGACCGTTTCGTCGCCCGCCGCCGACGTACCGCCGGCCCGGTATGACGACCTGCGCGCCCTGGTGATCAACTGCACCCTCAAGCGCTCGCCGGAGACGAGCAACACCCAGGGGCTGATCGACCGGAGCACCGCCATCATGGGTGCGCAGGGAGTGCACGTCGATGTCGTACGCGCCATCGACCACGACATCGCCACCGGTGTGTGGCCCGACATGACGGAGCACGGCTGGCGTACGGACGCCTGGCCGGATCTGTACCAGCAGGTCCTGGCCGCCGACATCCTCGTGCTGGCGGGCCCCATCTGGCTGGGCGACAACAGCTCGGTGATGAAGCAGGTGATCGAGCGCCTCTATTCCTGTTCGAGCCTGCTCAACGAGGCGGGGCAGTACGCCTATTACGGCCGTGTCGGCGGCTGCCTGATCACCGGCAACGAGGACGGCGTGAAGCACTGCGCCATGAACGTGCTCTACAGCCTGCAGCATCTGGGATACACGATCCCGCCCCAGGCGGACGCCGGGTGGATCGGCGAGGCAGGCCCCGGCCCCTCCTACCTCGACCCGGGCTCGGGCGGCCCGGAGAACGACTTCACCAACCGCAACACCACCTTCATGACGTGGAACCTGCTGCACCTGGCCCGGGCGCTGAAGGACCTCGGTGGCATCCCCGCCTACGGCAACCAGCGCACGGCCTGGGACGCCGGCTGCCGCCGCGACTACGAGAACCCCGAGCACCGGTGAGCGGCGCCACCCCAGTATGGGTGGTGCGTAGACAGGACGGGGGTTAGCATTCGTGCTCCCGTGGCGTTGGTCCTGCCGCTCCCGTGAGGCGGTCCTGCGGCCGTAGCAGCTCCGCAGCGCGCTCGGCGACGGCGTCGATGGTGGTGACACGGTGTTGGCCGTGGGGATGGACGGCAGGACGGAGGCGTCGGCGACGCGGAGTCCGGCGATGCATGGACAACGCAGCTCACCGTCGACGACGGCCGGCGGGTGGTCGCCGATGCGGCGGGTGCCGACGGGATGCATGTACGAGGCCAGGTTCCGGCGCAGGCTCGACCGGATGGCCGACGCTCCCGCGCACTCCTTCTGGAGATGATCTCCGGCAGCGCGGGACAGGGTTCCCCGCACCGGCCATCCGCGCGCGTGCGCCCCACCGGTCCGCACCCGCTTCGGCCGCTCCCGCGGGCGCCTACGCGCCGCTACGGTTCGCGCTCTCCTGACACATACCGGCACAGCGGGGGCTCCTGGGCCAGTACCGCTCCGCATGTCACCGCGAAAGTGGCCGCGGCGGACAGGACGATCAGCCAGGACAGCAGGGGGAGGAGCATGCCGAGGGCCCCGTACTCCGCCAGGGACCTGTTGAGCGCGCCGGGCATGTACAGCCGTGCGGTCAGGCTGAGCGTGGTCGTGGCCGCCGCGGCCAGCAGCGCTCCCGGCAGGAGGGGCGGCCAGTGGACGCGAGCGGCCAGCAGGAGGTGCTGCGTCCACAGCCAGACCCCGATGCCCACCAGGAAGACGAGCGGAGTGCCGAGCCAGAGGCCGACGCCGAATCCGTCCCGCACCGGGCCCTGCAGAATGATGACCGGCACCAGCGTGAGCAGCCAGACCACCCATCGCCAGGCGGCGATCCGGGTGCCGGTCTTCGGCAGACGCCACGCGCGCTCGCAGACCCGGGACATGGCACGGCTGAAACCGGTCGCCGAGATCAGGGCGATCAGCAGGCCGACGACTCCGCTCGTCTCCCGAAAGGTCGTGTCGGTGGACTCGGTGAGGACCTGTCGCACCTGCTGGTCGGCAGCGCCGGTCAGGCCGAACAGGGCGCGCAGCGAATCGCTGAGCTGCTCGCGCACGCTCTGCGGGGTGAACGCCGCGATGGCGAACAGCAGAGGTACGCAGGCCACGAATGCCTGCGCGGCCACTCTGGTGGCCGCGTCCACGAGGTTCGCGGACAGCAGGCGGCCCGTCAGCTCGGTGAGGACGGGAGACGCCGTCCCGAGGTGGCGCGCAGACGTTCCAGTCGCGCCGTCCACGACATGCCGCCTCCCGACTGTGCTCCGTCTCGTCGTACGACAGTCAAAGCGGCCCGCCGCGGGTGGGGCGAACCGGGCTGGACCGATCGGGCGCTCAGGGGGCTGCGGGTTCCGGGATGGGCATACGGCGTGGGTGGTCAGGCCGGACTGGATCCGCCGGGCGCTACGGCCTGGGAACGCCTCCGGTGATGCCGTCAGGTCCGGTCCCGGTCCCCGGCCGACGCGCGCAGACGCTCGATGCAGTCGTCCAGCGCCGCCCTGAGGTGGGTGGAGTCGCCCGTGGACATCATGATGGAGACGCCGCCTTGGATTCCCGCCAGCAGAGCGGCGGAGGCACGCTCGACGTCGAGGGCCGGCGACACCAGGCCGCCCGCCTGGAGCGCGCGCATACCGTCGGCGAGCTGCGCCTGCCACTGCCGCATGAGTTCCGCCACGATGGCGCGGGCCCCGGTACGGGACCGGCCGACCTGCAGGAACAGAGAGCCCAACGGACACTGGTCGCCCTGGCGCTCGTACCGCTCCACCACGACGTCCCGCCACTTCCGCCAGGACTCCCAGGAGTCCAGGCACCCCAGATGCGGCTGCTGGTCCGCCAGGACGCGGTCCGCCTCGAACTGGGCCACCGCCAGCAGCAGTTCGTCCTTGCCTTCGGGGAAGTAGTGGAAGAGCTGGCTCTTGCTCGTACCGGTGCGGGCACGGATGTCGTCGAGTGTCGTGAAGGTGACACCCTGCTCCCGCAGCACCCCGGCCGCACCCTCGACGATGCGCGCCCGGGTGGCCCGGCCCTTGGCGGTCGGCGCGTCCCGCATCCCGGCACCTCCCTCAGTGGACTGAGAGGTCCACTCTAGTCGCCCGGGGTCGTGGACAGGCCCTATCGCCGGCACACCGAGACGTCACCGGTGCGGAGAGCGAGGGCGGAGGCCCAGCACTTTGGACTTGCCGGTCCATTTCTGGTGGCGCACAGTGGGTCCCGCGGTTCCGGCGTGGGGCCGCGGACCGAGCGCGGCCGGCTGTGCCGACCGTCGGGTGCGAGAGAGGAAGTCCACGACATGAGTGAGCGACTGCGCAACAAGACGGCACTGGTCACGGGGTCGACCAGCAACATCGGGCAGGCCATCGCCGAGGCGTTCGCCGCCGAGGGGGCACATGTCGTCGTCTCGGGGCGCGACCGGGAGCGGGGCGCGCGGGTGGTCCAGGGCATCCGGGCGTCCGGCGGGCACGCCGACTTCGTGGCCGCGGACCTCGACGGCAGCGCACAGGCCTCCCAGGACCTCGCCGCACGGGCCCGTGCGGCTCTGGGCGGTCGGATCGACGTCCTGGTCAACAACGCCGGCGTCTACCCCGCCGCCGAGACCGCCACGACCGACGAGAAGACCTTCGACCAGGTCTACGCGGTCAACGTCAAGGCGCCCTTCTTCCTCACCGCCGCCGTCGCCCCGGCCATGACGGAGTGGGGTGGCGGGGTGATCATCAATCTCGGCTCGTGGATCGCCCGCCTCGCGGTCCCGGTCGGCGCGCTCTACAGCTCCACCAAGGGGGCCATGGAGACGCTGACCCGGGCCTGGGCCGCCGAGTTCGGACCGAAGGGGGTGCGGGTCAACGCCATCTCGCCCGGCGTGATCCTTCCTCCGGCGCCGGAAGGGAGCGAGCCCCACCCGGGCCTGGTCATGATGAAGGGCACACCGGCCGGCGACGTCGGCACCCCGGACGCCATCGCGCACGCCGCCGTATGGCTGGCGAGCGACGAAGCCGCCTTCGTGCACGGGACCGTGGTCGACGTCGACGGCGGCCGCACAGGCGTCGCCGTCATCGCCGCCTGACCACGCGCCCGCCCCGGGCGTCGGCACGCTCCGCATGGGAATCGACACCGGCGTCGCCATGCGGGACGACCACTGCGCTCGCCGGATTCCCTCGACGTCGCCGCCCACCCGTATCCGGCCTTCACCGGCAGCGACTTCGTGCACCGCGGCGGCTCCCACCGGGAGGTGACCGAGGTTGGAACCGCACGACGTCGCCCGCACCGTGAAGCTGGACACCACTTAGCCGGGCCTGGGAGCCGGCATGACGGGCGAGTCCCGCGCGGCCTGCAAGGCCGTCACCGAACTGCACCGCGAGGACCTCGCCCTCACCCGGCAGCAGATACTCGCCCACGTCATCGCGGCCATCGGCACCGCCATCCGCGTCGAGCCGGACAACCAGGTGGTCCGGCCGGCGCAGACGGACGGCCCACCCCCGGTCGCGGAGGCCCGTCGGTGCCGCAACCGGTCATGCAGGTCGGTCGTCGACCGGTGATGCGGGCCATCGTCGTTGGGCGCGGGCGCGACGAGGGTGGTGTCCTCGAGGGCCGCCGTCAGACGGACTCCGCCGAAGCCTGCTCGCCGTGTGCAGCCGTCTCGGCGGTGTAGAAGACGGACGTGCCCTGCTTGGTGCGCTGCGCCTGCTTCTTGGCCACGAGCCCTTCAAGGGTGGTGCGCACCACGGTCGTCTTGACGGTGCGCTCGGGGTACTGCCGGCCCAGCGTGGTGGTGATCTCGGCGGCGGAGCGAGGTTCGCTCTGGCCGGCCAGGTGTTCGCGGACGAGGTCGACGAGCTTGGGCTGGGCCGCCTGTGAGCCGGTTGCCGCGTCCGCCTTCTTCTTGGACGGGCTCTTCGCGGGAGCGGACCCGCGGCTCGGCGCGGCGGACTTCTTGGCCCGCGTCTGCTTGCTACGGCTGGGTTCGGTGGCTGCCTTCTTGCGGGGATTGGGGACCGTCACGGCCGGAACATCGGCCGTGGGCTTATGGGGCGCCGAGGTCACGCCGAGCGCCTGCTGAACGCTCTGCAGAACGGCATGGTCATGCTGAAGAGTGGCCAACTGCTCCTGGAGCAGCGCGATTTCACCGGTGATTCGTTCTTGTTCCTTGAGATTGCGCTCGAGGTCGGTGGCGACCTGTGCGGCGTACTGCGTTGTCAGGCCGGTGGCCGTGACGTCGGTCTCGGACATGATCACAACTCCTTCCAGGGGTGCAGCCCATATGCTGCAAGCCCCGCAGAACGTTTGGGGCGCCAAAGGCGGATGCTCTTTTGTACTGGTGCCCGTGCATGCCGCAGCGGTTGCTGCTGCAAGCCCTGTTCCAGTGATAGTACGGAACAAAGCCATGTGGTGCTCTTATTGAGTGGACCTGGTGACCAACTGCCGGAACATGAAAAGGCGATTACGCGCACCTCGAAGTGCGAAACGATGCCGACACCTCAAAGGGTGAGGACCATGTCCTCACCTGCTGCCAGGATCTCGCCGCTGTACGCGGCACCCGCCTCCGCGACGGATCGACGGCGCTCGGCGCCGGGCCAGAAGTGTGTGAGCATCAGGCGCTTCGCTCCAGCGCTCGCGGCCCACTTTCCGGCCTGCGCCGCGCTGAGCAGGTACGGATCGGCAGCCTGGCCCTGGAGCGTCGACCCGGCGACCAACAAGTCCACCCCTGACGCCAGTTCGCCGAGGACCCGGCCGGGACCGGCATCACCGCTGTAGGCCACGGTCAGTCCGGGCGCCGACAGCCGCACGCCCGCGTGCGGCACATGATGCGGAAGGAAACGCCCGTCCAGCCGGAAGGGACCGACGTCGTAGCCGCCAGGCAGCGGATGCGGCCAGAAGACCTCTCGCAGGTCCTCGGTCGGCTCCATCGCCTGTACCCGCTCGAGCACCCCCGGGGGGCAGTACAACGGCACGCGTCCGTCGCGCCCGTCGCCGAGGAGGAGCGCCCTGCACAGCGCGCTCAGATCCGCGCAGTGGTCGGGATGCTCATGGGTGATGACCACGGCGTCGAGCTCGCCGGCCGCGCACCGACCCAGTAGCCGGGGCAGCGTCGCGTAGCCGAGGTCCAGGACCAGGCGGAACCCGTCGGCCTCCAGAAGGAAGCCGCTTGCCGCCCGGCCCGCCTCCGGCCAGGCGCCGCACGTCCCCAGCACAGTCAGCTCACGCACCGGCGCATGCTTGCACACAGGCGGTCGCCCGGGCCATCAACCACAGACCCAGGCCCACGACGGGCGCACCCTCCCGTGAACGCCGTGCGCCGCGGCCCGGCGACTCACTTGCCGTCCGGCGCACCGGCAGACGACGCGGAGGTCCCTGCGGCGGTGACGGCCTGCCGCGGGAGCGGCAGGACCTCACAACAACCGTTTCCTCGCCCGCCTTGGCGATGGCCTCGACCCGGTTGCGGGCGCCGAGTTTGTGCATGGCGGCCTGCAGGTAGGTCTTCACGGTGTTGCGCGCCAGGTTCAGTTCCGCGGCGATCTCCGGGTTCGTACGGCCCATGGCGACCAGGCGCAGCACGTCGTACTCGCGGCGGGTGATGCCGGCCTCCCCCAGGTGGCGGCGCAGGTCGACGTCGTCGGGTGCGGAGAGCCGTGGGTCGAGGAGCCGACGGTGAAGAGCATGGCGCCGACGGAGTCGTGCAGGGCGACGGCTATGCGGCGCCGTTCCGCGTGGGTGTCCGCCTCCCGCCGGGCCTCCACCAGATCGGCGACGGCCAGGGAGAGCGCCGTGGCCTCGGCGATCTCAGTGAGGGCGGCCGTGGCGTCGCCGCCGAAGTCGCCGGGGCCACGGTGTGCGGCGTAGATCATCCCCAGCACCTCGTCGCCGCGCTGGATGGGCGCGCCGAGCATGGCCCGGATGCCCTCCGCGTTGATCGGGTCGTCGAAGTCGTGGGTGATGCTGGGCGACCGTGCGTAGTCGCGGACGCGGCACGGCCGGTTCGTGGCGAGAACCTTGCCGCCCAGACCGAGTCCCTCGGGCACGAGGAGGTTGTGCAGGCCGGCGTGGTGGGTGCCGGCCCAGGACCGCAGCACCGCGACGCCCGGGTCCTCCGGCCGGCCGACCAGGGCCACGTCGGCGCCTGTCAGGGCGCAGACCTGGCGTGCCGCCTCGCGCAGGGCGGCCCCGCTGTCCAGCAGGGCGACCAGGCGCGAGGGCGCCCAGTCGGCTCCGCGGGGTCCGCGCCTGCTGGCGCTCATGCCAACACTGTCGCGCTCAGACTGGCGAAAACGCGAGGAGGGTCTCCAATTGGAGGTGGTAGGCCGTGCGCCGCGGCCCGATGATGACTCCCACCTCCCAAGTCCCCGCACAACGCAGAGCCGCGGAAGGCCCGGACACGGCACGATCGCGCTCCCTTCGCAGGACAGGCGGGCTGTCCACGCGTGCTACCCCGAGGAGTGAGGACGCAGATGGGCGTCTACAGCGAGCAGTACCGGCGCAGCATGACCGACCCCGAGGGTTTCTGGGGCGATGCCGCCGAAGCACTGACCTGGTACGAGGAACCGGTGCGGGCCCTGGACGACGCACAGGCGCCCTTCTACCGGTGGTTCCCGGACGGACGGATCAACACCTGCTTCAACGCGCTGGACCGGCACGTCGCCTCGGGCAACGGCGCCCGGACCGCGTTGATCTACGACAGTCCCGTCACCGGCACCCGCGCCACGTACACCTATGTCGCGCTCCAGCAGCACACGGCTCGTTTCGCGGGGGTGCTGCGAGCTCTGGGCGTCGGCCGGGGCGACCGCGTGGTGATCTACATGCCGATGATCCCCGAGGCCGTCGTCGCGATGCTGCCTGCGCGCGTCTGGGCGCGGTGCACTCCGTCGTCTTCGGCGGCTTCGCGCCACGTGAACTGGCCCTGCGCATCGACGACGCCCGGCCGAAGGCCGTGGTGTCCGCCTCGTGCGGCATCGAGGGCACACGCGTCATCCCCTACAAGCCCCTGCTCGACGAGGCGCTTTCGCTGGCCCGGTACAGGCCTGACATCAGCGTGGTCCTCCAGCGCCCCCAGGCCCACGCCGAGCTGTCCGGGCGCGACGTCGACTGGGACGCCGCGATGGCCTCCTCCGAACCGGCCGACTGCGTGCCGGTCGCCGCCACCGACCCGCTCTACGTCCTGTACACCTCGGGCACCACGGGCCGCCCCAAGGGCGTGGTGCGGGACAACGGCGGCCACGCGGTCGCGCTGGCCTGGAGCATGGCCAACGTCTACGACATCGGTCCGGGCGACGTGTGGTGGGCCGCGTCCGACGTGGGCTGGGTCGTCGGGCACTCCTACATCGTCTACGCCCCGCTGCTCGCCGGCGCCACGACCGTGCTGTACGAGGGCAAGCCGGTGGGCACCCCGGACGCGGGCGCGTTCTGGCGGGTCGTCTCCGAGTACGGTGTGAAGGCGCTGTTCACCGCTCCCACCGCGATGCGCGCGATCAAGAAGGCGGACCCGGAGGCGGCGCTCCTGGCCGGGTACGACCTGGAGAGGTTCCGCTGCCTGTTCCTGGCCGGCGAACGCCTGGACCCGGACACCTACGCCTGGGCCCGCAGGGTCCTCGACGTGCCCGTGATCGACAACTGGTGGCAGACCGAGACGGGCTGGCCGATCGCCGCGAACCCGCGGGGACTGGAGCCGATGGCCGTCAAGCCCGGCTCGCCGAGCGTGCCCATGCCGGGATACGACCTGCGGATCCTCGATCCCGACGGAGGTGAGTGCCCCGCGGGGCAGGAGGGTGCCATCGCCCTGCGGCTGCCGTTGCCGCCCGGCACGCTGACGACCCTGTGGCAGGACGACGACCGCTTCGTGGAGTCGTATCTGTCCCGTTACCCCGGCCACTACCTCACCGGCGACGGCGGATACGTCGACGAGAACGGTTACGTGTTCGTCATGGGGCGCATGGACGACGTGATCAACGTCGCCGGGCACCGTCTGTCCACGGGGGCGATGGAGGAAGTCGTCGCGGCCCATCCCGATGTCGCCGAGTGCGCGGTCATCGCGGTGCACGACGCCCTCAAGGGTCAGGTGCCCCGGGCCTTCGTGGTGCTCAAGGTCACGGCCACGTGCGACACCGACCGGCTGGAGGCGGAGATCGTCCGCGAGGTCCGCCACCGGATCGGCGCGATCGCCTCGCTCAAGGACGTCACGGTCGTGGCGGCCCTGCCCAAGACCCGCTCCGGAAAGATCCTGCGCGGCTCCATGCGCGACATCGCCAACGGGTACGACGCCCCGCCGCCGGCCACCATCGACGACCCCGAGGTCCTGGAAACACTGCGCCGCGCACTGCGCAAGGAGACATCATGCTGAGAGACGACCGGATCCGTGACACCGCTGGGGCGCCGGGCGGCGGGAAGCCCGGCGCACGCGCCGCCACGGCCGCGCACCCCGCGGCTTCGCGGGTACACGACGCGAAGCCGGCGGGCCGGATCATGTCGGCCGAGGAGGCGGCGGCGCTGATCCCGGCCGGCGCGACGGTCGGCATGAGCGGTTTCACCGGTGCCGGCTATCCGAAGGCGGTGCCCCAGGCCCTGGCGGATCGCATCGCCGCCGCCGACGCGGCCGGCGAGCGGATGCGGGTCAATGTGTGGACGGGCGCCTCCACCGCCCCCGAACTCGACGGCGTGCTCGCCGAGGCCGAGGGCATCGAGCTGCGGCTGCCCTACCAGTCGGACCCCACCACGCGCCGGGAGATCAACGCGGGGCGCATGGAGTACCTCGACATGCACCTGTCCCACGTCGCCCAGACGGTCTGGCAGGGCTTCCTTGGGCCGCCGGACGTGGCCGTCGTCGAGGTCAGCGGCATCACCGAGGACGGCCGCCTCGTCCCCTCCTCGTCGGTGGGCAACAACAAGACCTGGACCGAGCGTGCGGGCGCGGTGATCCTGGAGGTCAACTCCCGCCAGCCGGCCGAGCTGGAGGGCATGCACGACATCTACTACGGCACCGCCCTGCCGCCGCACCGCACGCCCGTTCCCATCGCGGGGTGTTGCGGTCGGGGGCGTCGGTCGGCACGACCGCGATGACCTTCTCCGGTCATCCCGGACGGCATGCTGCACCTGATCGACACCGGCAAGACGCCCGGGCGGGGGAGTACCGCGACAAGATCGTGCTGCGGCCGCAGGAGATCAGCAACCACCCCGAGGTCGTCCGCAGACTCGGCTGCCTGGCGATGAACGGCATGATCGAGGCGGACATCTACGGCAACATCAACTCCACCCACGTCATGGGCAGCCGCGTCCAGAACGGCATAGGCGGCTCCGGCGACTTCGCCCGCAACGGTCTCATCTCCTTCTTCCTCAGCCCCTCGCAGGCCAAGCAGGGCGCGATCTCGTCGATCGTGCCGATGGTGTCGCACGTGGACCACACCGAACACGACGTGGACGTCGTCGTCACCGAGCAGGGCCTGGCAGACCTGCGCGGGCTGTCGCCCAAGCAGCGGGCCCGCCGGATCATCGAGAACTGCGCGCACCCCGACTTCAGGCCCGCCCTGGAGGGCTACTACGAGCGCGCCCTCCACTCCTCCTACGGCCGCCACACCCCGCACCTGCTGGAGGAGGCCTTCTCCTGGCACACGCGCTTCCTCACGACCGGTTCCATGCGCTGAGGGCCATCGGCTCCGACCGTGTCCGTCACGGTCGGGGCCGGCACGGCCAGGCAACCTCAGCCGGGCAGCTCCGAGTCGGAGCGGCCTCGGCTTGCACCTGGCCCTCTGCTGGGGCGTGCGCAGTTCACGTGGCGGGCCAGGTGCCGAGTGCGTGGGCCAGTCGGTCGCTCTGCTCGCGGGTGATGCCCTGGGCGAGGCGGACGCCGCACCGGGGACTCATCGGCTCATCGCAGTGCAGGATCCCGGGGAAGGGCTCCTGGCTGCCCGAGAGAGGGGAGGCCGCGGGGAGCGTCCACTCAGCAGGTTCCCACAACGGGTGGTCCGCGAGGAGCGCCTCCGCGAGGCCCGAAGCGAGCGCGGCGGGGACACCCGCCCGCGCCAGCGCGTCACCGACGACGTCTGCGGCCTCCTCGGGCATGTCCTGGTCACCGAGGGTGGGCAGCAGGAGGAGCAGGCGTGCGTGTTCGGCGTGTACTCCCGGGGCGTTGTGGTCGGGCGTTCGGGCGATATGGGTGAGCTCTCTCCAGGAAAGTCCCGGGCCCGCGTGGTGGCCGCCGACGGTGGCCAGGTGGCCGTGTCGTTCCCACTCGGGATGGGTGATGAAGTACTCCGTTCCCGGATCGTCGGGAAGGTTGTAGCCGAGGACCACTGCGGTGTGGCCGCCGGCGAACGGGATTTGGAAGACAGGCCACCGGTTCTCGTCGCTCAGCGCGTCCCAGGCAGCGTCGGCATCGGCCCCGTCGACACCGAACCATTCCGGAACGGGGTCGTACTCCTCCGTCTGGCTCAGCCACATCAGGTACGCCGCCCAGAACCCCGGCAGCGCCAGCAGCTCCTGCCCGGCAACGAGGGGTGCGTCCTCAAATCCGTTTGTCAGCACCGGTCCAGACTGTCAGGCGCCTACGACAGTGCGCGCACGGCCTGGCCGCTCCGCCCCGGCGTTGCTGCTTCTCATCGACACCCCCATGGCTCTGTTCGCGAGTGCCGAACGGGCTTGACCGAGGCCGGGGTGCGCCCTCACCGACCCTGTCAGACCAGGCAGAACTCGTTGCCTTCCGGGTCCGCCATCACCACGTGATCCGGCCTGCCCCGCAACTCCTCCTCGCGGACCACGGTCGCGCCCGCAGCGGTCAACCGCTCCACCGCCTCGACCACGCGCGGCCAGCGCACCTCCCACGGTGTTTCACGGCCGCCACCGACTTGCACGTCGACATGCAGCCGGTTCTTCACCACCTTCGGCTCCGGCACCTTCAGGAAGGACAAGGTGGGGCCCACGCCGTCCGGATCCGAGAGGTACGCCCCGTCATCCCACTCGTCCTCCGGAACCCCATGATGGGAGAACCACTCCTCCCAGCTCCCGAACCCCGCGGGCGCGGGCTTTTCCGCATAGCCCAACGCCAGCGCCCAGAACGCGGCCAGCTTCGCCGGGTACGCGCAGTCGATCGTCAAGCTCCACTTGGTCGCCATGACCCCTCCCCAGTCGGAGGAACGGACTGTACCGCGCGGCTCCGACACCTCCCGCGCGTTACCACGCGCGAGCACCCGCGGCCTGACGAACGGTATGAGGAGTCCCTGACACAGAACAGGCGTCCTGTGTCGTCGAACCTCGATCGATGACATCGGTGACGTGCTGCACCGCCTCGGCGTCGACCCCGCACCGTCTGACCCCGGCGCCGGCCGGGTCCACCGGGATGCGCCGGCATGTGTCGGGCGGGCCCCGCGCCCGTGCGCGGGCCGCGGTGGCAGGGCCCGCGCGACGAGTCCTGCGGCGATTCGGCCTGGCAGTGCCCCGGCAAAGGGATTAGCGTAATCAACAGAGCAGTCGTGGTTCCGAAGTCGTTCGCCCGCGGTCACTTTGCCCGCGGGCGCTTTGCTGCGCAGCCCTCTCCGGACCAGGGCGATCACCTCCGGATCCGCAGCACCGTGCGGGCCCGAACACCCTCGAAGGAGACAGGAATGACCAAGGGCACTGTGAAGTGGTTCAACGCGGAGAAGGGCTTCGGCTTCATCGCGCAGGAGGGCGGCGGCCCGGACGTCTTCGCCCACTACTCCAACATCGCCGGTCAGGGCTACCGCGAACTGCAGGAGGGCCAGCACGTGGAGTTCGACGTCACCCAAGGTCAGAAGGGCCTCCAGGCGGAGAACATCCGCGTCATCTGAACCCGGCACCCCAACAGGCCCGGCACCGTGGTGTCCGGTCACCGTGTGACACGGAGTGCAGCCTGGCGCCCGCGGCAGGGGGCGGGGCTCTGTCCAGCGGGCGCGCTGCACCCGTCGCGGCGCCGAGACCGGCCTCAGCCCCGCCGCCCCTTCGCCTGTCCGGCCTTCACGTCGGCCGCGTACCGGTCCACGTACTCCTGGCCCGACAGGCGCAGGACCGCGTACGTGATCTCGTCGGTGACGGCCCGCAGCACCGTCTTGTGGTGCGCCACGCCCGCGAAGCGCGAGAAGTCCAGCGGTTGCCCGAAACGGATCACGACCGGCCGGAGCCTGGGCAGCAAGCGTCCCGGGGGCCAGATCCCGAAGGTCCCCACCATCGCGCACGGAACCACCGGAACCTGCGCAGCCAGCGCCATCACCGCCACCCCCACCTTGCCCTTGTACAGCCGGCCGTCGGGGGAACGCGTGCCCTCCGGATAGATCGCGAGCAGCTCTCCCTTCGCCAGTACCCCCAGCCCCTCCCGGAGCGCCGCCTGCGCCGCGGCCCTGCCCGACCTGTCGACCGAGATCTGCCCGGCACCGCGGAGAACGAGCGCGGTCAGTCGGCCCTTGAGGCCCGGCGCCGTGAAGTACTCCGCCTTGGCCAGGAACGTGATGCGCCGCTTCAGGACCGCCGGCATGAGGAGGGGGTCTGCGAAGGACAGGTGATTCCCGGCAACGATCGCCGCGCCCTCGGCCGGAACGTGCTCGATCCCCTCGGCCTGCGGCCGGAACAGCAGCCGCAGCAACGGCCCCAGCAGGACGTACTTGAGCACGTAATAGAACACGGGCGGCTCCCCACTGCCGAAGCTGCTTCCCCTCATGTCCGCGTATGTCCGTACCGGGCCGGCAGGCCGGATTCCCGGCCCCTGAACACCGGACACCCGGCCGGCCCACTGCTCACGGTGTGATCCGCACGGCCCACATTGTGCACCGCCTGGGGCCGGAGTCATCCAGCCGGGGCAAGGTGCTTGATCTTGATCCAGTCGCGGGTGCGCCGCCCGGGAAGGTAAGGGCTGGTGAAACGCTTGGCGACGATCCCGTCGAATCCCTCTCGCCGGCTGTTCTCCATGGCTTCGTCGGCCATGGAGGGCCAGGCTGCGGGGACGATGACGCCATGGGCGGGAAGGCCCAGGTCGTCCAGGAGGTCACGGCGGGCGGTGTAGGGCAGCTGGATGACGGGTTCGCCCAGGTAGAGGACGTCGTAGATCACCATCCAGGCGGGAAGGTCCTGGCGGGCCCGGTCGACGGCGGCCGGGTGGTGGAGACTCATGCGCTGCTGCAGCCGTTCCACCGAGGGACGCCCTTGATCGTCGAGCACGACGATCTCCCCGTCCAGTACCGCCTCCGGCGCCGGCAGCAGTCCCGCGAGGGCCCGGAGTTCCGGGTACTGGCTGGTGGTGTCCAGTCCGGTGGCGGACACCAGCCGCACCGTACCGTCGGCGGGCAGGTGGACGAGGGTGCGCGCCCCGTTCCACAACGTTTCGTACGCGAACTCGCCCTCGGTTTCCGGTGGGGGGAGCGATCCGATCATCGCGAGCATGGGTGACAGCGGCGGCAGCTCACGCGCCTGAGCCGGTCCGGCCAGCGGGTATGTGCTCATGTCTCCCAGCGTGACGCCCGCATCATGCGAAAGCGACTTCGATGCGATGCCGGTTGCGGCGCCGTGCGGTGCCTTCGCCCGCGTCGGCGGCGGTTCCCGGCGCCCGACCTGGCCGGCCCGCTCCCTGTAGGGGATCCGATCGGGGGGCAGCCGTCGACGGCTGCCTCACGTAAGGCCATGGACGCGACCCACGACCTCATGTGTTGGTGGAAGGATCAACGACCGGACGGGGTGCGTACCCCGACGCGGATCCCGGACGAACGCGTCGGCCGTGGAGGGGAGAGGCAACATGCTGGAGACGGTGGGTCTCACGGCCGCCGAGGGCGATGTCTACCGCCTGCTGATCGTCACCGAGACGGCGTCCGCCGAGGACATCGCCGGCCGATCGGAGCTCAGCGTCCCGGCGGCCCGGCAACTGCTGCTCGCCCTGGAGGCCAAGGGACTGGCGTACGAAGTGGAGGACGGCACCGGCTGGTTCGCTGCCGTCTCCCCGGAGGACGCCCTCGTGCCGCGGCTGCAGCGCCGGCGCGACGACCTGGAGCAGACGCGGGCGGCCGTGTTCGACCTGGTGGAGACCTACCGGCGCAGCGCTCGCACCCCCGGGGCGGGCGAGGCGGTCGAGATCGTCCGCGGCGCGGCGGCGCTGCGGCAACGCCTGCGGCAGCTCCAGGACGGTACCCGTCGCGAGATGCTGTGGTTCTGCAAGGCCGGCTATGTGGCGATGCCTCCGGAGAGCAACCAGGAGCAGTTCGCGGCGCACGCCCGGGGCGTGCTCTACCGCACCCTGTACGAGCAGGCGTACTTCGACGACCCGAACGCGGTGGACAACGTCGTGAAGGGGGTGCTGGTCGGCGAGGTCGCCCGGGCGGTGCCGCAGCTGCCCCTGCGCATGGCGATCGCCGACCGGTCGGTGGCCGTCCTGCCGCTGAACTCCTCGGGCGCACCCGGCAACCCCCGCGACCTCAGGGCGGCCGTGGTCCGGCGGAGCAGCCTGCTGGAGGCGCTCATCGCCCTGTTCGAGCACTACTGGGAGGTCGGCGCCCCGCTCCGGGTCACCGAGGAGGGCCGCATCGGTGGCGCCGGCCCCACTGATCCGGCGGCGCCCGTGGCGGAGGACCGGCACCTGCTGTCCCTGATGGTCGCCGGCATGACGGACGAGGCGATAGCCGGGCAGCTGCGGGTGAGCAAGCGCACGGTCCAGCGGCGCATCCAGGGACTGATGAGCCTCGCGGGCGTCGCCACCCGCATGCAGCTGGGCTGGCACGCGGCCCGCAGGAACTGGCTCTGAGCACGGCAGCCGACACGCGGGACGGCGGACGGGCCCGCCCGGATGCTGGAGGGGCCCGCCGGACGGATCCGGCGGGCCCCGTACCGACGGCCTGCGCTACTTGAGGAGGTAGGCCTTGATCACGGTCTGCTTGAAGGAGTTGCCGGCGGCGTCCTTGAGATAGGTGCGCAGGCTGACGGAGCCGCCCGAGGAGCGGCGCGGGTGCTCCACGGTCGCGGTGCGCTCCATGCCGGAGCCTTTCACCTCGGCCGTGCGCCAGGTCTTGCCCTCGTCGTAGGAGACCTCGACGGTGAGGGTGCGCACAGGTGTCGCGGCGGCGCCGACCGGGCGCTGGATGAGGACCGGTATGTCGAGCTTGCGTCCGGCCTCGGCCCGGTTCCACTCGTCCAGTTCCGGTGACATGCGCACCGCGTACAGCGGCAGCGTCTGCCGTTCCGTCGTGGTCTGCGACCGGAACCACCACTCGGCCCGCAGATGTGTGGAGATGGAGCTGCCGGGCGCGAGGTCTCGGTCCTGCTCGAGCGTGGCGTGGTAGTCGGCGGGGCCGGCGTCGGCCGGAACCGCGGCGTAGCCCTGGTAGTCGGCGACGATTTCACCGTTGCGTCGCAGCTCCCAGGTGGGCCGGCCGCTGGTCGACGTCGCGGCCACCAGGTCCATCCCCCCGTTGGCGGCGTCCTCGAGGGCGAACCACATGTCGTTGCCCTCCCGGAAGGTGTTCATCCCCTCCGGTGAGAAGCCCATGGCCTGGACGCCCTGGTTCCAGCGCTCCTCGACCCTGGCCCCTGTCCGGTAGGCGCGGATGGTGCTGAGGTAGCTCTGTCCGCGCGGGCTGTCGGGGTCGAAGAAATTCCACTGGTCGAAGGCGGTCTGCCAGCGCAGGCCGTCGGCCGCCGAGAAGTAGTCGACGCGCCGGTTGGGGACCGGAAGACCGTCCATCCGCTGCACGGTGAACCGGACGTTGTCGACGTACATGTAGATGAAGCGGGAGGCGGTGGTCTGCGGAGCGGTGGCGGCGAACGTGGTGGTCACCGCGGCCAGTTCCGACTTGCGGGGACGGTAGCCGGGATCGGCCGGGATGGCGCCGTGCACCGGCCGGGTCAGGTAGTAGACGGACGGGGGATGGGTGCCGTCGGTGGGCGGCTCACCCCAGACGGTGCTGACCAGGTAGGTGAACTTCGAGTGCTTGTACCGCGCCGTCGGCGTGGCGTACAGGCCCTCGATGCGGTCTCCGCCGACCGCGTTGTTCATGACGACGGACAGAAGCTGGTCGGCCAGGCTGATGGTGCCGAACTCGGCCGACATGATGCGTGCCGAGCGGCTGGGGGCGGAGACCGTGACGGGCTTCGCCGTCCGGGCGTCGATGGTCGCCTTCTGGTCGGTGCTCGTGACGACCTTCGGCACGCCGACCACTGTGCCCTCGGTGAAGTCTGCGTCGAAGAAGAAGCCGCTCACGGAGTAGGTGTCGTTCGGCAGCCGCAGCACGGTGCTGCTTCGGCCGAGCACTTCCTGCTCGTAGCTCTTGCCGTCAGCGGAGTCGACGAGCAGGTAGGCGTACTCGGGAGCGGTGCCCGAACGGCTCTTCAGGTTGATCCGCAGATCGTGGGAAGGCTGCTCGACGTCGGCGCCGAACGGGACGCGCACCGAGACGTGGTTGTCCGCGGTGGTCGCGCTCACCACGCCGCTGAAGGCGGTGTAGAGCGTGGTGGCCTCTGCGTCGAGGGTGAGGGTGACGTCCGCGGTTCCGTGTGCGGGCACGGTGACCGTGTCGGCGCTGAGGCGGAACAGGCCCTCAGGCGCGGGCTTTTTGCCGGCCTGGTAGCCGGCGTTGTGCTTCAGGTGGAGGGTGACCGGCTCGCCGCCGGGGTTGCGGTAGGTGATGGTCCGGCTGACCGGCGGGCGCGCGCCGTCACTCCAGCGGATCAGTCCGAAGTCCAGCCCGGTGGGCTCGGCGGTGACCTGCTGGTCGACCGCCCGGGCGATGTCCACCCGTCCGGCGCCCTGATAGTAGGCGCCGTGCTCGAGGGCACCGGTCGTCGTGTGCATCAGCTGGCGCTTGACCTGTTCCGGGGTCCAGTCGGGGTGCTGCTGGAAGAGGATGGCGGCGGCGCCGGTCACGTGAGGCGTGGCCATGGAGGTGCCGCTCATCTCGGTGTAGCCGTCGTCGGCGGTGGTGCCGCCGGCCCGGGCGGCGACGACCCCGACGCCGGGGGCGACGAGGTCGGGCTTGAGACCGGAGTCGCCGACCCGCGGGCCGGTCGCGCTGAAGCCGGCGAGCTCGTCGTTGATCTGGGTGGCGCCTACGGCCAGGGCGCTGTCGGCGGAGGCGGGGGTGGCGACCTTGCCGGGGCCGTTGTTGCCGGCCGCGGCCACGACCAGGGTGCCGTAGTCACGGGTGACGGTCTCGACCATGGCCTCGATGGCGTCGGTCCCAGGGGTGTCGGTGTCACCGAGGCTGAGGTTGATCACCTTGGCGCCGTGCTGGGCGGCCCAGGCGAGTCCCTCGACGATGGCGGAGTCGTCGCAGTTGCCGTCCATGGTGCAGACCTTGCCGGACAGGATCAGGGCACCTGGTGCGACGCCCTTGTACCGGCCGTCGGAGGCGGCGCCGGAACCGGCGACGATCGATGTCACGTGGGTGCCGTGACCCATGAGGTCGTCGGTGGTCGGCTCGCTGGTGAAGTTCGCCGATTCGGTGACGAGGCCCTTGAGGTCAGGGTGCCGGGGGTCGAACCCGGTGTCGAGCACCGCGACCTTGACGCCGTCGCCCCGGTAGCCCTGTTCCCAGGCGTGGGGGGCTCCGACGAGCGGCACTGTCTTGTCGAGCTGCACCCTGGCGTGTCCGTCGAGCCAGACCCGGCGGATGCTCGCGCCGAAGGACGCGGTGCCCGCCTTGGCGGCGGCGATGCCCCTCCAGAACTCGGCGGCGTTCCCGCGGTCTTCGCTGAGCGTCGCGAAGGAAGTACCGGAAACGGCGCGGACCCCGTCGGCTCCGGCCGTGGCGAGCCGGCGCTCGGCGGTGTCCGCCCCACCCGCGTACTGGACGATCAGCGGAAGGCCCGACCGGTCGGCGTACTTGTTCCTGACCAGGGCGGAAACGTTGAACAACGCGCGGTCGAGACGGTCCTTGGCCAGCAACGGAAGAGCGTCGGCGGGTATGACGGTCCAGTCCCGGCCGTCCTGGCGCTTGATGAACGTGAGGTGCTCGCGGCCCTCGGCGGGCTCGACCGACACGCTCTGCTTGCCCGACGGATCCTGCGTCAGCGTGACCCGGTCGCCCGTGATCAGGGTGACCTGGTGCCGGACGATCGCCGGCGACTGGTCCGCCCCGCCCTGCACGGACACGCCTGCGCGGGGCGCACCCGGATCGAAGTCCCGGGCGGCGCCGGGAGGAGCGGTCAATCCCGCCAGAAGTGCGGCCAGGGCGGCAACGGCGGCCACATGCGGCGACCGGGATCTGTGGACACCCGCCCGCCACCTGATGTTCCTGTGTCTCATGGTGGGACAGCGTGACGCCCGCGAAGAGCGTAGGTCAGCCCCCGGCGCTGTCCAGCAAGCGCCAAGTCACCTTTGCGCCAAGGCCAATTGTTCGCAAATCTCGCCAAAAGAATCAGTTGTTCGGGCAGTTGGACGTCCCTGAGGATCTCCTGGCGCGACCTGGTGGCCCGGCCCGTGCGGGCCGTGGCGGGAGCCGGTCACCGGGCCGGGTCCCGCGAGGCCGGTGGACGGTCCGCCTCGTCCGCGACGGTTCGAGCGCCGGCGCCGCGGTCGGCCAGGGCCGGAACGAGGGCGCCGAGCATCGCGACGCCGGTCAGGGCGAAGGCCCAGGGGTAGCCGGTCGCGGCGGCGAGCCAGCCGAAACCGATGGCGCCCACGCCCATGCCGGCGTCGTAGGCGAAGTTCCACAGCGCGCTGACCGCGCCGAAGCCGGCCGCCGACACCCGCGCGTACATCAGCGACAGCGTGGCGTTCTGGGCGACGCCGAAGCCGATCCCGAACAGGCCGACGGCGACCACCACCGCCACCGGACTGCGGGTCAGCGCCATGAGTGACGTGCCGGCGGCGGACAGCAGCAGACCGGGGAGGACCAGCCCGGCGGAGCCGTGGCGGTCCCCGCGCCGCCCGGCGAGCCAGCGCGCCAGGGTGGCCGCCGCCGGCTGGACGAACAGTGCCGTGGCGACCAGGCCGGTGGCCGACGCAGGGACGGCGAGTGGCAGGAAGGTGACGACGATCCCGGCAGCGACGGCCGATACCGCGAACACCACGGCGGGCCGCAGCAGTTCGGCCGTGCGCAGTGCCTCGGTGATGCCGACGGACCGCCCGGAGTTGCGGATCCTGTCGGGCAGGCCGGGCACGGTGGGGATCGCGGCGAGCGCGGCCACCGCGCCGGCGGTGAAGACGACCCCGTAGCCCGCGTGCGCGGCCAGCCACACCCCCAGCGGCAGCGCCACCAGTGAGGGCACCCCGCTGACGAGGCCGGTCACGGCCAGGCCCTCGCTGCGCCGCTCGGCCGGGATCAGGGAAGCGGTCAGCCCACCCCCTGCGACCACGGTGAACGCGAAACCGAGTCCGCGCAGCAGACAGACCGCGACGATCCACCCCGGCTCCCGGGAGATCGGCAGCGCAAGTGCGGGGGCGCCCATCAGGCCCAGGCCGACAGCCAGCACCACGCGATAGCCGAAGCGGCGTACCAGGACCGGCGTGGCCAGCTCGCCCGCCACAGTGGCCAGCATCAGGGCACCGGTGGCAAGTCCGGCGGCCCCGCCGCCCCCGCCCCGGTCGCCCGTCGAGGCGTAGCGCGGTACGGCGGACAGGAGCAGGTAGAAGCTCGTCGAGCCGCCCAGGATGGACACGAAGCGCAGCAGCAACGGCCGTGTCAGCAGAGCCGGGCGGGCGACGAGTGCCGAGGGAGTGGAGTCGAGAGGTTCGGTCACGGCAGGACGCTAAGGGATCGACCGGATGGGCGATAAGCTCCGGTTCCGTGACTCCGGAGTGGTCCAGTTCCCCGCCCGAGCTACTGCTGGCCGTCGACCGGACCAGTGGCCGGCCACTTCACGCCCAACTGCAGCACGGGCTGAGGGACGCCATCCGCACCGGCCGCCTTCAGGTCGGCGAACGCCTGCCGTCCTCCCGGGAACTGGCCCGCGCGCTCGGCGTCTCCCGCGGCCTGGTGCAGGAGTGCTACGCCCAGCTGCAGGCCGAGGGTTACCTCGCCACGCGTCCCGGCTTCGCCACCCGGGTCGCGGCCGGCGCGGCAGAGCCGCCGGGCGACCCGCAGCCGCGAAGCACCGCGCCCCGGCTGCTGGCCGACTTCCGCTGCGGAGTGCCGGACCTGGGCTCCTTCCCGGTCCACGACTGGCTGCGGGCGCTGCGCGAGGCGGCCCGTGCCATGCCGACCGCCGAGTTCGACTACGGCGACCCACGCGGCAGTGCGCGCCTGCGGGAGATCTTGGCCGCCTATCTGCGCCGGGTCCGGGCCGCCGCGACCGACCCGCGGCACATCGTCGTCTGCAACGGCTACGCCCAGGGCCTCGGCCTCGCGTTCCGCGTCCTCGCGGACATCGGCGTGCACACGGTGGCCTTCGAGGACCCCGGTTCGCCCGACACCGTCGCCGCCGCAGCCGCCACGGCCGGCCTGCGCGCGGTGCCCGTGCCGGTGGACTCGGGCGGCATCGACGTGCGGGCGCTGGCCGCGACCGACGCCCGCACGGTCGTGGTCACCCCCGCCCACCAGTGGCCGACCGGCGTCGCGCTCGCCCCCCAGCGCCGACTGGCCCTGGTCCAGTGGGCCCGCGACCGCGACGCGGTGGTCATCGAGGACGACTACGACGCCGAGTTCCGCTACGACCGCGAGCCCGTGGGCGCGCTCCAGGGCCTGGCCGCCGACCGGGTCATCTCGATCGGCACCGTCAGCAAGTCCCTCGCCCCCGCCTTGCGCATCGGCTGGATGGTCTGCCCGCCGGAACTGGCCGACCCGATCGCCGAGCAGAAGCACCGCAGCGACCGCGGCACGCCCACACTCGACCAACTCGCCCTGGCCGAGCTGATCGAATCCGGACGCTTCGACCGCCATCTGCGCCGGATGCGGACCACCTATGCGGCTCGCCGCGCCGTGCTGCTCGCCGCGCTCGCCGAAGACGCGCCCGTGCTGCGGGTCACCGGCCTCGCCGCCGGGTTTCACGCGGTCACCCACCTGCCCACGGGCGTGGTGGAGCAGGACGTCGTCACCGTCGCCCGAGAACGGTCCGTCGGCCTGTACGGCATGAGCGCCTACCGGGCCTCACACGCCGCCGAACCCGCGCAACTCGTCCTCGGCTTCGGCAATGTCGGTGAGCGGGCCGTCGCCGCGGGCATCGCGGCCGTCGGCCGGCTGCTCATGGGGTGGTGAACTCCGGGATTCGTGCCGGTCGGCGCGGCGGAACGAGCGACGCAGCGGGGCCGCGGTGGCGAAGACGAAGAGCCCGAAGAGCGTGATCGGCGTCAGCCCGACGGGCTGGAGGTAGTCGAGCGGGTGGCGCACCACGCCCGCCCAGTTCCCCCACCAGTTCGCCGTGAGGTCGGCCGCTATGACGGCCGCCCCCAGGACCGGACCGGCCGGGCGGACCAGGGCGATCCACGCCGCGGCCAGCGCGTCGAGCACCAGCAGGGAATGGAAGAGGAGTTGACTCGGCATCGGCCAGTCGCGGTAGGCGTGGATGCCGCCGGTGGCGGCGAAGTAGGCGTGGGCGCCAGTCCCTTCGAGGAACCCGATGACGTACACCACTGCCACCCATCGAGCCCAGTGCGGCTGCGCCCCCCATCGCATACGACCGACTCTATAGGTGCCGGTCGAACGCGGGGGAGGAGCTCTCCCGCACGAGAGCCCACCCACTCGACGGTTCCGTACCGTATGGCAGCGCCGACTCCACCCTCGCCCTCCCCACCGCCGGGCTTTCGGCCGCTCACCGGTCTCCATCTCCCGCGCGGACGCTCCCGGCGCCGCTCGGCAAGCGTCAGTCGGCCGCGGCGACCGCGGCCTTGATGAGCCGGCGAGCGGCCGCGTCGGTACGGGCGACGTCGTGGGTGACCAGGCGGTCCTGGCACAACCCGCGCAGACCGGAGACCAGCAGTGTCGCTTGTGCCCGTGCCTGCTGGGGCGGGAGGCCCAGCCGACCGTAGGCAGAGGCGATCGGACCGATCATGACCTCCACGGTGTCGGCAGCGAGGCTGCCGTACTGCTCCGGATCGGTGGCGGCCAGACTGAGCAACTGCAGAAGCATGCGGATCGACCTGGACTGCTCCCCGACGGTGATCGCTTCCCACAGGGCGTCGGCGGCCTGGCGCAGGCCGGCGGTGTCGCGGACGCCGTCGAACATCGCGTGGGCGTCGGGACGGCTGACGGCCAGCGCCTGCGCCAGCAGGTTCTCGCGACTGCCGAAGTAGTACAGAAGCATGCGCTTGGTGGTTCCGATGGACTCAGCGAGCGGGCTCAGCGACATCTGCGCGAGGCCGTGGTGCTGGAGGTAGTGCACGACCTGCTTCAGCAGCTCGACACGTTTTTCGGCGTTGATGGGACGAGGCACCTTTTGACTGTACCGGTCGGTACGTGTAAATTCCATGGAACATAAATGTTCCGATCGGTACGTTAACCATGTACGGCCATGGCGACGGCTCGGTGAAGAACGGAGAGGGATGCCATGGAGATGGCCGCATCGCGAGCGGCAACCACGGGAGGCCGGTTCGGACAGCCTCTGGTCAGGACCCTGGCCGGGGCCCTGTGGTTCCCCGCGGCGCTCTTCCTCGGTTTTCTGCTCTGCTTCGCCCCCGCCCTGCACGCGCCTCAGCCTCACCACGCAAAGCTCGTGGTCGCCGGGCAGAGCCTGGAACCCGAGGTCGACACCGCTCTGCAGCGGCAGCATCCCGGCGGTTTCGACGTCACCGCCGTGGCCAACGCCCGAGAAGCCCGTCAGAAGGTACTGGACCGGACCGCTGTGGCCGGCTACGTCGCCGGCCGCCGGCATCCCGTGCTGTACGTGGCCAAGGCCAACGGGATGTCCCTCGAGCAGACGCTGACCAAGGACTTCACCGCACTCACTGCTCACCATGAGGGGCTCACGGTCGAGGAGGTGGCACCCACCGTGAGCAAGGACCTGATGGGCACGACCGTGGTCTACTTCGCGACCGCCTGGAGCGTCCCCGGCTACATCCTCGCGACGACCCTGCTGCGTGCGGTCTCCTTCAACCGCCGCAGGAAGCTGATGACCATTGCAGGCGCCGCCGCCCTCTTCAGCGCCGTCGGCTTCCTTCTGGGCGTGGGGCTGGGCTATCTCCCCAACGACCCCTCGGCCCTGCCTATCGCCTTCCTGCTCACCACCGCAGTAGCCACGTTCGCCTCCGGTGTGGCGCCTTTCACCAGGCAGTACTTCCCCGCGATAGGCATGGGCCTGTTCATCGTGCTGAGCATTCCCACCAGCGGCGTGACGCCCGCCTCGATGCTGCCACCGTTCTTTCAGTACGTGCATGCCGTCATGCCGTTGGGCAACGCGGTGGACGCCCTGCGGGGAGTCTTCTACTTCGACGGCGCCGGGGTGCTCAAACCGGTCCTCGTGCTGTGTGCGTGGATCACGGCGGGTGTCGCCCTGCTGGGCCTGGACACCTGGCTGCACCACCTCAAGGCCGCCCGACGGGCCGAGGAAGAGGTGCAGGAGGACGTCGAGGAGCCGCCGGTGGAAGACCCGTCCCTGGAGACGCCTACGCCCACTGCGCTTCCGGTCCACCCCCACCACTTCGGCGAGCCGGTGCCGATGCTGGTGGGCACTGTCCAAGACGGCGATCAGGAACCCGTCCGCCACGCCGCGGTGACCGTCATGGACGCCGGCGGTCGACAACTGGTGCGCACTACGACGAACGCGCAGGGCGAGTACGCCGTGGCTGGTCTGCCCGAGGGGTATCTCAGCATCGTGGTCTCCTCCCTCGGTCGGAATCCGGTGGTCCACCGGAAGCTGCTGCAGTACGGCACGGTCGTTCGGGCCGACTTCACCCTGCGCGGCCGACGTAACGAGGCGTCAGCTCGTGTACCAGAGGTCCAGGGCAGTCAGACATGACCGTGCCCCTCTTGTGCGACGCGACTCAGGCGGACCGGGTCAGGCGGGCCGTCAGGACACGGGCGCGGGCCTGCTGGACCGCTCTGGCCTGGGAGGCGGCGAAGCGCAGCAGGCCCGGGGGTGTCCGCAGGTGCAGGGTGTCGGTGACGACGCTGCCGACGTCGTGGCGGGCGATGGAGAAGCGGTAGCTCATGCGGACACGGGCTGGGCTGCGGACCTCGCCGGAGATCTCGGCGGAGTGGGGGAGACCGTCCGGGACGGCGACGAGCGTGACGTCGATGATGTTGTCGTGCCGCAGGACGCCCAGGTACCGGAAGCGCTCCACGGCCGTGTAGTTCACGGTCCCGCCGCTGCGGCGCACGTCGTGGACGGCGACGAGGAGCGGTGACAGGCCGATGTAGTGCGACGGTTCGGCCAGGTGCGCGAAGACCTCCTCCGGTGATGCGGCGATCTCAAACGTGTGCGTCAGCTCTGGGGACGGCACCTCGGGCCCCTCCTCGATACGGCGCGGTGGCAGGAAGCCTGGCCGGGCTGCCGGTGCTTCCGGCCGGCATGGCCGGCGACCTGGTATACAACGTCGCCCCGCCGGACGGGAAGGGCTTGTCGATCACGGGCATATGCTCCGCGTGCCCGCATGCGAGGCAGACCTCCGATTCCCGGCCCGCGCCGCGGTCACCTACGACCTCCGCTGACGGGCACGGTGTGGACGAACGCACGCAGGCGTCGCCCCGCTGCCGCCGCCGAGCGGTGTCTGTTCGGCAAGGCGCTGGTGCCCGTCGCCGTGGCACTTACCGAGAAGTCCGGGAGCCTGTCCGGCGGAACGTCCCGAGAGGAGGCCTCGCGGTTCCAGAGGTTATCGATGGCCGAGGTCACTGCGACGGGCGGCGACTCATCCCAGAAACGCCACGGTGGCTGCCACGAACCGGTCCGCGTCGTCGAGCCACGGGAAGTGTCCGGCTCCGGGCTGGACGGCGAATCCGGCGTTCGGGAACAGCCTGGCGAACTCGGCCACCGTGGGCGGAGGGGCGCCCGGATCGACCTCCCCGGCCAGCAGGAGCACCGGTGCCTCGAACCGGGCGAGGGCCGCGCGGGTGGCGTCCGGGTCGTAGGCGCCTTCGGCGTTGAAGGCGGCCACGACCTCCATGTTCAACTGCTCGTCCTCGGCAGCCCTGTGAGCCCGAGCCGCCTCGTCCCAGCGGCCGTAGGAGAAGGGCGCGATGGCCCGCCAACTGCCGGCGGTGGCCCGGCCCGCCCCGATCGCCTCCAGGGCGGTGAGCGCCTCCGGGAACCACGGCTCGTCCCGGCGCAGCTGAACGGTCTCGCGCCGCAGCTCTCCGCTGATCGCGATCCCGACGGCCCGGACGCTCGGCGTGATCAGAGCGAGCCTGCCCACCCGTTCCGGACGGCGGCCCACGTACTGCACGGCCAGATTCGCTCCGCCTGAATGCGCGAGCAGATCCACCCGATCCAGGCCCAGATGCTCGCGAAGGGCCTCCACGTCGTCGACCAGCCGGTCGCAGCGGCAGGAGGCGATGTCCGTGGGCATCGCGGACCGCCCAGTGCCACGAAGGTCCAGCATGATCAACTGCCGGCGCGCGGACAGGCCGCCGAGCTCCCCCAAGTAGGCCGACTCCTGCGGTCCGCCGGGTAGGCAGATCACAGGCGGGCCGTTGCCGACCACGCGGTAGGCGAGCTTGGTTCCGTCGTACGAGGTGAAGAATTCCATGCCGGACAGCCTGGGGCGACGACGGACGGCGGCCTATCGTTCAGCTATAGCTACATGATTGGGCGGCACGGATGGCGGTCGAGATCAGGTTCACCGCGGCGTCGGTCGCGAAGGTGCGGTTCGCCGTCTCGCCGCTGGGCGAGACGGTGCTGGCGCTACGGATCCTGTTGGGTACGGCCGGACACGCGGTGCATCAGCCGTGGGTGCGCACGACACGGCCGCTGCTGGCAGGCGAGCGCGAGTTGCCGCTGCTGCGGGCGCTCATCGCTGGGGCGCTGCCGTCGTTCCTGTTCCCGGTGCCGGAGGAACGACTGCCTTCTTTGTCGACAGAGCTGGATTTGCTGCGGGCCACGGGAGGGGATTTCTTCCGGCGGGAGTACGGCGCGGTTCTGGGCGTGGCAGGCGAGGACGTCCCCGAGCCGGCGGCGGTGCTGCCGCGGCTTGCGGAAGCGCTCCACCGTTGCTATGAGCTGCTCATCGCTCCGCGGTGGGGCCGGATGCGCGCGGTACTGGAAGCCGACGTCGGCAGACGGGCGCTCACCCTGGTGGACGGCGGAGTCCAGGCGCTGTTCGCCGAGCTGCACCGGGACATCGCCTGGGACGGTGGCCAGTTGGTGGTGCACGGCCGGCGCAGCCCGCACTCTGTCTACACGGTGGACGCCGGCGGGCATGGCCTGGTCCTGCTGCCCAGCGTCTTCAACTGGCCGCACGTGGGCGTCGACAAGTCCCCGGTCGCAGCCGCGTCGATCCGCTACCCGGCGGTGGGTGTCGGCCTGCTCTGGGAGCCGCCCCCTCAGGCGCCGGCCGGTCTCGCTCCGGTGCTGGGCCGCACGAGAACGGCGATGCTCGCCGCCTTGGCCGAACCTCTGACGACGGCGGCCTTGGCAAGTCGGCTGGGCATCACCCCGAGCGCGGTCTCTCAGCACCTGGGTGCGCTGCGTGGGGCGGGCCTGGTGTCGACACAACGCAAGGGCCGCACGGCGCTCCACCTGCGCACGGAACGAGCGAACCACCTGTTGGGTGACTCGGCCCCGTGAATCGCGGTGTGCCGGGGGGACGAGCCGTCCCGAGGGCGGCGGGCTGACGACCGAGGAGCGTGCTCGCTGTGAGCGGGTGCGATCGGCGGCTGCCGAACCGATCGAGGAAGCGGCCACTGGCTCCGGGAACCGCGGCGCGCGCCTCGATGATTCACCATGAGCCGTCGAGCTGTGCTACGGTGTGCTTGTTGCAGTTGTGGTACCCATGAACCTATGTGCGCCTGACGGGAATGTTTCTCCTTCAGGCGCATTATTTGTTTTCCGGCATCTCCGGATGGGGCCTCTGCCTACAGAAGGAGAAAGTCATGGCACAGGGAACCGTGAAGTGGTTCAACGCCGAAAAGGGTTTCGGCTTCATCGCGCAGGACGGCGGCGGCCCCGACGTCTTCGCCCACTACTCGAACATCGCGACCCAGGGCTTCCGTGAGCTCCAGGAGGGCCAGCGGGTCACCTTCGACGTCACGCAGGGCCAGAAGGGCCCGCAGGCGGAGAACATCGTCCCCGCCTGATCGCCGGACGCGTATCCGCTCACCGGGGTCCGCACCGTCATGGTGCGGACCCCGGTTTGTGCTGTTTCCAGGAAGGCAGACAACCGCATGGCCCGCAAGCCCCAGAAGCCGAACCGGCGCACCTCGTCACCCTCACCGTCGGCCTCGTCACCGAGGGAGTTCCGGCTGCCGGAAAGCACCACACCCGCACTTCCCGCCGTCGAGGACTTCGCCGGTCTGGACATGCCTGCGGGGCTGCTGAAGACCCTCACCGCGCAGGGCGTGACCACCCCTTTCCCCATCCAGGCCGCAACGCTGCCCAACTCGCTCGCCGGCCGTGACCTGCTGGGACGGGGACGCACGGGCTCCGGCAAGACTCTCGCGTTCGGGCTGGCGCTCCTGGCCCGCACGGCAGGACTGCGTGCGGAGCCCAAGGCCCCCCTCGCCCTCGTGCTGGTGCCCACCCGTGAACTCGCCCAGCAGGTGGCGGACGCGCTGACCCCGTACGCGACGGCGGTGAACCTCCGGCTGGCCACCGTGGTCGGTGGGCTGTCCATCACCAGGCAGGCCAGTGCGCTGCGGCGCGGCGCGGAGGTGGTCGTGGCGAGTCCCGGCAGGCTCAACGACCTTGTGGAACGCGGGGACTGTGTGCTGGACCACGTACGCATCACGGTGCTGGACGAAGCCGACCAGATGACCGACATGGGTTTCCTGCCGCAGATCACCAAGCTGATCCGGCAAGTACGGCCCGACGGACAGCGCATGCTCTTCTCGGCCACCCTGGACCGCAACATCGACCACTTGGTGCAGCGGTTCCTGACCGACCCCGTGGTGCACTCCGTGGACCCGTCCGCGGGGGCGGTGACCACCATGGAGCACCACGTGCTCCACGTCCTGGACGAGACCGACAAGAAGGCCGTCACCACGCGCATCGCCGCCCGTGACGGCCGGGTCATCCTCTTCCTCGATACCAAGAGGTCCGCTGACAGGCTCGCCAAGCGGCTCCTGGCCGTCGGTGTCCGCGCGGCGGCACTGCACGGGGGCCGCTCCCAGCCGCAGCGCAATCGCACCCTGGAACAGTTCAAGAACGGCCAGGTCACCGCCTTGGTGGCGACGAACGTCGCGGCCCGGGGCCTGCATATCGACGACCTCGACCTCGTCGTGAACGTCGATCCCCCCACCGATCACAAGGACTATCTCCACCGGGGCGGCCGCACGGCCCGTGCCGGCGGCTCCGGCAGCGTGGTCACGCTGGTTCTGCCGGCCCAGAAGCGAGACGTCACCCGGCTCATGTCGGATGCGGGCATCCGCCCCCGGACCGCCCGCATCACCTCCAGCGACGCGGAACTGGCCACCATCACCGGGGCCCGCGAGCCTTCCGGCGTGCCCGTCGTCATCGAGGTCCCCCAGTCGGCGACACCGACGGCGTCGCGCCCGAACCGGAAGACCGGCACCGAGGCCGGCAGGCGGTCCGGCCGCCGCCGAAGCGGTGGCAGGGCCGCAGCGGCAGCAGGTGCTGCCACCGGGACGGGGGGCCGGGGCTCGGACCGCCGTCCCGGTGGCAGCACCTGCTGCCGCTGCGGCCC
>NZ_MUBM01000025.1 GCF_002154505.1 Streptomyces carpinensis
GCTCGCGGTGCGGGACCGGCCTGTCCTGCGGCACCCTGCGGGACCGGACCACCCTGTGCGACCGGACCACCCTGCGGGGGTACGCCCCGCCCGGGTGTTCCCTGCGCGGGCACGCCCTGGGCGGGTGTCGCGGCGGCTGCCGTCGTCTCCGGCGGCTGGGCCACCACACGCCGCCGGCGCCCGGTCGGCGCGCTCGTGGGGTGCGGCTGCGGCGGCGTGTGGTCCCCACCCTGCACGGCGGGCACCGCGTCGTGCTGCCCCTCGTCGGCAGCGGCGGCGGAAACGGCAACCGAACCGGCACGGATTCCGGTGGTCCCGGAATCGGAATCGGATCCGCCGACGGCAGCCTGGCCCGGAATCCGAACCTGCTGCGGCACGTCCGGCCCCTGCGCCTCGGGCTCGGGCTCGGACTCCGGGCGGTCGGCCTCGGCGGGGGGCAGCGCGAAGACCGTGCGGGGAGCCGCCTCCTGCGCGGCGGCACGCTCGGTCGCCGCCGCCAGGGCACGCCGACGCCGTCCGGTCGGCTGCTGGGCGGGCGCGCCTTCGGAACCGTCGGCAGAGGCAGCCGTCGCGTCCGGCGCCACGGGCAGCGCGGGGGGAAGCGCATGGGGTTCGACGGCCTCGCGCCGGGCACGCCGTCCGGCGGGCGCGGGCACACCCTGAGGCGGCACCGTGCCGCCCAGGCCGGACCCCGACGCCGCCGCTCCCGCCGCGTGCTCGGCCGCCGTGACCACGGCGCCCTCGGCCACACCCGGGTCCTCGGCGGGCCGTCCGCGCCGCCGGCCCGTACCGCCGGACGGCTCGGAGCCCTGGGCGGGAACCGGCGCCGGCTCCGCGGCCGCACGCCTCCTGCGCCGCCCGGTGGGATTGACCTGGGTACCGGAGGCGGAGGCGTCGCCCTCGCCGTCGGCCGCCAGGAACGCGTCCGTGGACGCCCGCCGGGCCCGTCGCCGACCGCCGCCGGAGGCCTGCGCGGGCAGGGCGACCTCGGCCGAGACCGCTGCACCGGACGCCGACCCCGCACCCGGCTCGTAGGCCGACGCCGGTTCCGGCGCGGCCGCGGGACCGGCGGCCAACTCGGCGGCGGCCACCACCTGGCCGTAGTCGTGGGCAACAGCGCCCGCCCCGCCCCCGAGGGGCACCTCGAGGACGTAGGCGCTGCCGCTCATGCCGGGCACCTCGTGGGTCTGCAGCACACCGCCGTGCGCCCGGACGATCCCGCGCACGATCGGCTGGTGCACCGGGTCTCCCCCGGCGTACGGCCCGCGCACCTCGATGCGTACGACCTCGCCGCGCTGCGCCGCCGCCACGACGACGGTGTTGTCCATGTAACCGCCCGTCGACACCGGCGCGTTGCCGGTCGCGTCGACGCCGGCGACGTCCGCGACGAGGTGCGCGAGCGCGGTGGCGAGCCGCTGCGGGTCGACCTCGGCCTCGATGGGGGGCGCGTGCACGGCGAACTGCACCCGCCCGGGCCCGACGAGCTCTACGGCCCCGTCGACACCGGCGGCCACGACGGCGTCGAGCATCGCCTTGGTCCGGGTGATCTGCTCGCTGCCGACGTCGAGGCGCTGGTAGCCGAGGACGTTGTCGATGAGGGTGGTGATGCGCGAGTAACCGGCCGACAGGTGGTGCAGCACCTGGTTGGCCTCGGGCCACAGCTGGCCGGCGTCGTCGGCGGCGAGGGCGGCCAGCTCGCGGCGCAGCTCGTCCAGGGGGCCGCGCAGGGAGCCGCCCAGCAGCGTCAGCAGCTGCTCGTGGCGGCCGGCGAGTGCCTCGTAGCGGTCCTTCTCCCGCTCCCCGAGCGCGGCGTACCGCTCCTCGTTCGCGGCGAGTTCCTCCGCGTGGTGCTCGGTGAGCTCCTCGATCTCGGTGACGTGCTGCTGGCGCAGGGCGGTGAGCTCGGAGGCGTGCTCCTCGGCAAGGCGCTCGAGTTCCTCCGCGTGCCGCTGCTCGGCCGCGGCCTTCTCGTCGGCGAGCGCGTCGTAGGGCCGCCGGTCGGTGAAGGTCATCACGGCGCCGACGAGCTGGTCGCCGTCGCGCACGGGCGCGGTGGTCAGGTCGACGGGCACCTTCTCCCCGGCCTTGGACCACAGCACCTGCCCGCGCACCCGGTGCTTGCGGCCGGAGCGCAGGGTGTCGGCGAGCGGCGACTCCTCGTACGGGAAGGAGGAGCCGTCGGCGCGCGAGTGGAGTACGAGGGTGTGCAGCTCGCGGCCGCCGAGTTCACCGGCCCGGTAACCCAGGATCTGGGCGGCGGCGGGGTTGACGAGCACGATCCGCCCGTCGGTGTCGGTCCCCACGACGCCCTCGGCGGCCGCCCGCAGGATCATCTCGGTCTGCCGCTGCGAACGGGCCAGCTCGGCCTCGGTGTCGACGGTGCCGGACAGGTCGCGCACGACCAGCATCAGCAGTTCGTCGCCGGTGTAGCCGGAGCCGTCGTAGGCCTGCTGGCCGTTCTCCAGATTCGCGCTCGTGACCTCGACCGGGAACTCGGTCCCGTCGGTGCGCCGCGCGACCATCCGGGTCGGCTTGGTCCGCCCGCGAGGATCGATGTGATGGGGGCGGCGCATGGAGCCGGGGATCAGCTTGGAGTCGAACTGCGGCAGCAGATCGAGCAGCCCGCGCCCGACCAGGGCGGTCCCCGGCGTCTCGAAGGCCTCGAGGGCGATGGTGTTGGCGTTGACGACGGTGCCGTTGGCGTTGACCAGCACCAAGGCGTCGGGCAGCGCGTCGAGTATGGCAGCGAGGCGAGCAGCGCCTCGGGATGGCCTGCTGCTCACGAGACGCTTCCTCCCTGTTACCGCACCTTGCCGACCGCGGGGGTCATCTTGCCAACCGGCCCGCAGCGTGTCACGCGAGCGAGTCTATGCGCTGAGGTTGCGCTCGCGACGCCGGATGAGAGGGAGGTCGCACGTGGATGTGACGTCGAACCCGTGACCGTACGATTCCGCTTCGCACGACCTCCGCACGACCTTCACGGACTCCGGATCCCGTGGGCACCGAAGCCCGGGGCCCACGGCTCCCGGGAACCCGAAAGTCCCGGGGGCCGGAACTCCGGAAGTCCCGGGAGCCAGGACCCCGAAAGGCCCGGAGGACCGGGCGGACCCGGGAGTCCCGGAGCCCCGAGGGCCCGGAAGCTCAGGAGCCGAGATCGGGAAGCAGCGGCACGAGCCGGTCCCAGCGGCCGATCTCGCAGCCGTTGTTCCGCTCGTACGTCGCGTCCACGGGCCGTCCGGCCCAGGTCCCGGTGATGCGGGCGGTGGCCGGCCCGCCGTACTGCATGGTGCAGACGCTGTCGTGCGGCACCGGGGCGAAGGTGTCATGGCCCCAGCGCGTGCTCCGGTCGAGCGCCCCGCACGCCCCCCGTACGTCGGGATGGCTCCCGCCGCCGGGATGGCAGTACAACTTGTACGTCCCGTCCTTGCCGGCACCGGCGTGCCGCACGGTGACGGTGAGGTGATCGCCGGCCCGGTCCTCGTCCCGGACGGGCGGCGGCGCACCGGTGGAGGCGGCGGCGGGCAGGGCGGACAGCGCGGTGAGCGCGACGACGGAGGCAGAGGCCCCGAGGAGGAGCCGCCGCAGCGGGCGGCGCGGGGGGCGTGAGCTGAGCTGCACCATGCCCGGACTAACGCGCCGGCCCCCGCGACGTTGCGCCCCGGCGCCGCCGCGTTGCCGACGCCACGACAAGGACTTTGCCCTGGGCCCCGCCTGCCTAGTACCGTGGGGGGCGATTGGTGGCACCCCGCTCGTGTGTGTCATCATCTGCACGCACCGATCGCGCGCTCGCGTGAGAGGTTGTGCTGGAGGCGTCGCCTAGTCCGGTCTATGGCGCCGCACTGCTAATGCGGTTTGGGCCTTAAAGCCCATCGAGGGTTCAAATCCCTCCGCCTCCGCGCATGATCACCGAAGCCCCGGTCCGCTGGACCGGGGCTTCGTCGTTCCCGGGCCCGTTTCCGGTGGCCATGCCACCCCCGGATCCCTTCCCGCGCTCCGCGCCGCCCTCAACCCCCGAGATCTTGTTTTCGCAGGTCACAAGGGGTGCGGGGAATGGATTTCACATGACGGCGGCAGTCATGTAATGTTCTTCCTGTCGCCGCGAGCGGGCCGGAAGGGCCGGGAGCGAAGACGAAAAACAGAACAAGCACTCGTAGCTTAACGGATAGAGCATCTGACTACGGATCAGAAGGTTGCAGGTTCGAATCCTGCCGAGTGCGCACAGATCAGAGGCCCCGGAGAGATCCGGGGCCTCTGGCGTTTCAGGGGTGTACAGCAACCGCGTCAATCGCCACCGTCCATCGCGTCGGACAGCTTGCTGATCGCGGCCCGCACCTCTTCCTCGCTCGCCTCGGCGTAGACCTCCATCGTCATGGCGACGAGCTCGCAGAGCGAACATGCGGGTGAGGTTGCCCGGCTCGATCGGGGTGCCGTACTTGGTGGTGAAGATCAGGTCATGGCCACCCTGCCACGGCTCCCCGGCCGCCTTCCGGTCGCCGCTCTGCTGAGCCCGACGCATCCGGAGCGCCTTGATGCAGAGCGCCGGCACCGGAAGGAAGTCGTCGGACTCCTCGGTCTTCGTCTCGCGGTGGAGGAGCTGACGCCCGGCGCGCTGGATCTGGTGATCCACGTAGATCTCGCCCGTCTCGAAGTCCACCGACTCCCAGGTGGGGCCCAGGGACTTCACCCCGGCGCAGGCCGAGGCAGAGCACGAGCATCCAGGCCGCGATGAGGTGGTCGTCCCGAGCGGCGCAGTCGGCGAGGAATCGCTCGGCCTCGGCGACCGACCACGGCCTGATCCTCCGCCGTCGAGACTTGGGGACCTTGACCAGGGAGGCCACGTTCTTGCCGATCTCCTCTTCGGCCACGGCGTGCGTGAGCGCAGCACGGAGAGCGTCCCGGGCAGCCTGGACGACGCGTCGGGGAGGGGCCCCGCAGCACTCGCCGATGGCACAGCAGCGCCGCTGTTCAAGGCGACGCTTGGCGTCCTTGCCCTGGGCGCAGCACTGGCAGGTGGCGGCGAGCTTGTTGATCCACTCGCGCACGTCCCGGACGGTGACTTTGTCGATCCGCTTCGCGCCGAGGTGAGGGTTGATGTCGTGCCGCACTGATCCCTCGTAGTTTCGGCCCGCTGCGCCCGCGCTGCGCCGACGCGCGTCCACAGGTGGATAGGGCCGGTGGCCATGAGTCGATCACCGCATAGAGCGGCCCACGCTCAAGACAGGGCCTCCGGCGGGGGACCGGCCGGCACCGGGACGGAGGGGGCGCCGTTCGCGGGTGCGGGCCCGTAGTGGCGTGTGTGGGGAGCTCCCATCCGGTCTGCCATCGACCCAGGCAGAGCCGAGCAGACGCGGCCCATGGCGTCCAGGTCGTTCGTACAGTGGCGCGCTCCACCTGGACGCCAGGAACCACAGGCGCTCCTCGGTTTGTGGGTCGACGGCGGACGGGATGGGAGCTGGGGAGAGTGGTGGTTCAGGAAAGTGGGCGCTCATACTTCAGCCGTGGGTCGTGATCTTCATGGTCGAGCTGTCCGGCCTCACTGAGCCTTGACCGGTCTCAGTGAACTTTGATCACGCCGTCCTCGGGCATGTGAAGCGCGTCATCATGGTGGGCATGGGGCAGTTCAACGGTTCGTACGTGGTTCGGTATGGCTGGACACGTACTGGCGTCATGAGCGTCATGGCCATCGCCCTGCTCATAGGGGCGGGCTTCCTTCCGCACGCGGAGCCGCCGGAGATGGGCCACATCGAGCTAGTGTTCAGCCCCTTCGCTGTGTGGATCAAGGCTGTCTGCGCCAGCCACCGCAAGAGCGTGCAGGTGGACAAGCAGGGAATCACGCTCTACCGAGTCCTTCCTTTCCGAAGGCCTGAGTTCGTGGCCTGGTCCGAGGTCGTGGCGGTGGACCGGTCGGCCAAAGGTCCCCCGTGGAGGCGCAGCAGCGACCTGGAGGTCTACCGCCGCACTCCTCGGCCGACCGGCGCTCGCCCCTCGACCAACCCCCGGCTGGAAGCGCTCGACACCTACCTCGCCGCGCAGGTCGACCCGGACTTCGTCGAGACGTTCCAGAACACCAGCCGGATCAGACGCTCCACGACTTTGAGCCGCATCGACCCCGTCCACCTAGCCACCGCTGTCGCACATCTCGCTCCTGGTGTCCGGCACTTCGGTGATCTCGGCGACGTTGCGCTCGGCGGCCAAGCCAGGGGCCGTCAGTCCGATGCGACGTCGTGAAGGAGCGGACACGTCGATGAGACGAAACGGCCGATGGTCAAAGCTTTCATGAGACCGGTCGAACATCACTGAGCCAGGACAGGGGCGAAAAAAGGTAGGCATATTGCACCCGGATCTGCCCCTCTTGCGGGATAAACGTCTGCACGACCGACCCCATGACATGTTTTCCACGCTTTCGGAGCGGCCGTTGCAGAGGGGAAGCCGGGTGGCGCGGTAGACCTTTTTGGGGTCGTTTTCATCGTGCTGGGCACCATGGGAATGTTTATCCAAATGACCAGTTTTGCGGTCTATCGACGCCTTAGGGTCCTGGAGCGGGTCGGAGTCGAGGGTGAAGCGGTTGTTAGACGACATGACCGGATGGACGGATTGCCCCGCATCTACTTCCAGGTCCGTCTGCCCGAGGGGCGTAGCGGGAAAGAGTTCTACGAAACGCACCTAGAGCTCATTGGTGAGCCAGGCACGTGGACCGAGAGTCAGACCGAGACCTATGAGACCGCGTGGCGCGCCTGGCGGGACCTCGCTCGCGACCTGCAGGCCGCGGTCACCGAGCACGCCGAGGCCGAGGGACAGGCGGAACGAGGTGGAGGCCAGCGTGAAGAAGCAGGCGCGACACCCAGCTGACGAAGACTGAGCTACGGCCAGCTGGCCAGCTCCTCCTCGGTCTCCTCGTCGACGAGGACGATGCGGGCATCGTGCAGGCCGCTGTACTGCCCGACCCAGCCGGAGAACTTGTAGCGCGCGGTCGCCTCGCTCGACCACCGGCCTTCCTGCACCAGTCGGCCGCCGGCGGTCAAGGTGAGGTGGTAGCGCTCGGGGTGCACAGTGCGCACGCTACGTTTGCTCCAGCTTGAATCCGGCGACCATGCAGTCATGGCAGGAGTCGTGCCATCGCAGGCCCGGGCCGGGCACGTCCACGATCCGGGTGGCGACCGCAGGCTCCCCGCAGGAGGAGCAGCGAGCTCGGGTCGGGGAGTGCGGGTGGATGCGGGGCCGGTAGCCGGTCTTCCGTACCGGTTCGGCGGGTGCCGGGTCGAGGCGGGCGGGGCCGATGCCGAATGAGTTGATCTCGAGGCCTTGAGCGCCTGCCCCGGCGCGCTGCTCGATCATGATCACTCTCGCCGGGATTTCCTGTACTTCAACTACTCACATCCCGGGTACCCGGAAGTTCCCAATCTGCCGTCTCTGCTGGCTGGCGCCCCAGAATGGGCGTTCCGGAAGAAGGCGATCCCATGAACATCGTGTGCGGAAAGACCCTCTGCCTGGCGGCATCCAAAGCGGAAGAAATGTTCCCGTGGTTCGTCATCATGTTCGGGATTCTGGTGGTGGCCCTCTTGGTCTTCTGGCTGAAGACCAGGCACCACTGACCTTTGCAGGTCGGGCCGCATGGCGCCTCCCGGACTTGCCCTCCTTCGTCAGCCGGACCTGCCGCGCCTTCGCACCCTGGAGACCTGGCTCACGCTGTCCCTCGAGCGGGTCCGGCAGCAGATCGCCACGGCCGAACGGCGCGGCGCCGAGCGGCAGCGCGGCGAGCAGGCCCGGCCACCGGTGCCGGACTGGATCCTCGAAGGCGGCCCCAACCGGGACGCCCCACCTGTCGCCGTCCATGTCGGCGGCTGCCACATGGCAGGCAAGCGGTGCAAGGGCGTGCCGCGGGACGTGGCGCTGCGGGCGCTCGCCGAGGGCGTCGAGGTATGCGGGCACTGCCGGCCCGACGCTGCGCTCGGCTTCGTCGACGGCTAGGCAGTGCGCGGCCGCCGCCCCCCGTCTTCTTCCCGGTGGTCTTCTTGGTGGGCTGCCTTTTCGTCGTCTTCTAGGGAGCTAGAGGACGCCCTCCGCCCGGCATCGACGGTCCCGGGCCGCTACGACCGTGGGCACTGGACGCTGCGCGAGGACGAGCTCATGCACGCGGACGTTCCCCTTCCTCCTCTCCCTCCTACTCCGACGCCGGTCTGCCTGAGCTGTGGAAGGTGACGCACACGCGGCTTGAGCACTACCACGAGACGGCGCTCGGGCAGGCGCAGCAGTCGTTTCGGAGTGCGCAGCGGGCGATGTGGATCGGGTTCGTGCTGCTGGCGGCCTTCGTGGTTCCGGCCGTGAGGGCGAGCACAACGGCGGGGTCGATCGTGGCCGGCGGTCTGGGTGCGGTGTCCGCGGCTCTGGCGGGTTATGTGAGCCGCACGTTCGTGAAGTCACAGGAGGCGGCTGCCAGCCATTTCCGGGCGTCCTTCGATCAGCCTCTGGCGTTCTCGCGGATCTTGGCCGCTGAGCGGTGGTTGCTGCAGGACAGCGGCATGGACCAGGCGAAGCGGTCAGAGGTGCTGGGCGCGCTGGTGCTGGCGAAGGCTGCCGACCCCGAGGCTCCGCCGAGCGAGGACGAGCCGCCGTCGCCGTCCGCATGACGTCAGGTCCAGGCACGTCGGGGCGGGTGGCGTCATGACGCCCGCCAAGGCCGCCGGGCTTGTCCGCGCACGAGCGTCAGTTTTGATGGCGTTGAGCTACACGGTCGGATACAGCGGGAATCGCAACCCGCCCGATCGGTGGCAACGGTTGGTGCCGGGCGGGTCGGCACCCTGAAGTCCTGTACTACCGGTGTCACTCCCGGCTGGCTGGATCGTCATTCTCCCTGCAGCGAGCCAAGGCGCAAAGGTTCATATCCGGGCCTGGCGGGCAGAAAACGGGACCGAGGACAGGCGAGAGGCGGTAACACAACCGGCTCGGTCGACGAGGGCGCCGTGGGCAGGAGGGTCCCATGACCAGCAATGACAATGAGCCCGTGACTGAAGGTCACAGTGAAGGCGCTTCGACCGCAGCGGCAGCGGACGAGTTATCACCGCGGCCGGAAAATGACTCCAAAGGTTTCTGGACGCGCCCTCAAGGGGTCGTCGCGGTTGTCGGCGGGCTCATCAGCGCTCTCGCTGCGATCACCGGTCTGGTCTTCCTCCTTGTTCCCGACTGGCAGCCCGAACCCAAACCATCGATGGGATTGGAGCTGGTCGAGTCCGATGTGGTCCGCGAGAAGGACATTCGCGCCGAGATCAGCGAAGACGGTTCTCCCGCAGGGGCGTTTAACGAAAAAGCCTCCACGCTCAGCGTGACGCTGCGGAACACCAGCGATGATCCAATCCTGATCACCTCCGCCGAGGCCCATTTCAGTTCCGTGAAGGAAGTGGGCTGCCCCTATGGCGCAGGAGTAGCCGATCTCAAGGCGCTGTACGACATCCGGGTTCCTCCCCTGCGTCGCGGAGCTTTTACTGTCAAACGCGAGTTTAAGTACACCGTTCCTCCGCATAGCCAGGAGCGAGTGGGGTTCAGCGTCGGCCCCGAACGCAGCTGGGAAGGGTTTCTACCGCTGGTATACACCTTCACGCTCGTGTTGCACCCCGATCACGGAGCCAGCCTCATCGTGCCTGAAGCTACCCAGCTCGCTCCACAGTCAGCGGCCGACACGGTTCTCGGCACAGCCCGTGCGCTTGCCGAACGGGAACCGTACGCGTCGGTTCCGACCCCGGCCTGTGTGCGAAAACAAGCCGCAATTGTCCAAAAGACTGTTTCTGCAGCAAAGCGGCCATCACCGGAACTTCGGGAGTTCAGTGCTGAACTTACTCGCATAGCTCAGCGTCTATGAACGTGTCGCCATAGTCTCTCAGAGGGATTAATCCCCGACGAGGGAGGCGGCTACCTACCGTGCTGAAGTCCGGCCCTGTCAGGATTCGCGTTTTCGGCGCGCTCCTGCGCTTCCAGTCCTAGATAGCGGGATGCCCAACCCATCGCGCCCTGCAGCGTCCTCTCACGGCCGCACCACGACCGGTATGACCGCCACTGGCCGATCCGCATAGAGCTACGGATCAGAAGGTGGCAGGTTCGAATCCTGCCGAGTGCGCACAGAGCGAAGGCCCCGGAGAGATCCGGGGCCTTTCGCGTTTCGTGGGATCCATGGGTTTCGTGGAGCGGCTCGCGGATCTTGCGGGCCGGCGTCGCCGCTCGGCGGGCGTTGTCAGTGGGGCCTCGTAGTCTCGTGAGGGATGGCGCAGGTGTGGAAGTGCTCGGGGCTGCGGTGGTCGGCGGACGGGCCGGTGCTGACGTGGCAGGGCGGGCGATCGAGCGCGCTGACGTGGGGCAAACGGGTGGCCTTCGAGGTCGTGGAAGGGGGCGTGCGGACGTGTGTGGGGGCTCGGGGGCATGCATGTCCCCTCCGGGCGGTCGTGCCGGGGCGGAGTACGGGGGCGCGGTGCGAGGAGTGCGCGCGGCTGGATCGGGCCCACTCGGTGGCCGCGGACACGATCGCGGACGACCGGCGGACGTACCACGTATATCTGGCGTGGTTCGGGCCCGGCATGACCAAGGTCGGGATCACGGCGGTCGAGCGGGGGACGGCACGGCTGCTCGAGCAGGGCGCCGTCTGCTTCAGCTGGCTCGGTGCCGGGCCGCTGATGGCCGCGCGCCGGACTGAGGAGCTGCTGCGCGCCGCTCTCAAGGTCCCCGACCGGCTTCCGTACGGCGAGAAGCGTGCCGTGCGGTCCGCGCTGCCGGCCGGCACGGCGGAGCGGGCGACCGAGCTCGCGGAGCTGCACCGGCGGGCGATCGCCCTCGGTGGCTGGCCGGAGTCGCTGGAGCGGTCGCCGTTCCGGCCCGTCGATCACGTGGTGGCGTTCGGGCTGGAGGGGGTGGCCGCCGCCGTAGGTGAGGTGAGTGAGCTCGTCGCGGGCGGGATCGTGAGCGGTGAGCTGGTCGCCGCCGCCGGACCGGATCTGCATCTGGCCACCGAGAGCGGAGCCGTCGTGCTCGACACGAGGCTGATGACCGGCTGGGAGCTCGGGCCGGCCGGGCGCACCGCGTTCAGCGTGCCGGTGCGCCCCTTGAAGGAGGCGAGGGGGGTGCAGGACGGGTTGTTCTGAGGGACGGGGTGGACGCCGTGCGGGGTCCGGGGCGATCGTGGGCTGCATGAGTGATCAAGCACCGGACATGGCCTCCACGGACTCCACGGCTTCCGGTACCGATGTGAGCGCGGAGGCCGCGGAAGTCCGACGGTTCCGGGAGCGGATCGGGCTGCGGGGCCTCGTCGACGTGCACACCCACTTCATGCCCGAGCGGGTGCTGCGCAAGGTCTGGGAGTACTTTGACGGGCTGGGCCCGCTCACCGGTGGTATCGAGTGGCCGATCACCTACCGCGAGGAGGAGCGGCAACGGGTCGCACGGCTGCGCGAGTTCGGAGTGCGGGCGTTCACCGCCATGCTCTACCCGCACAAGCCCGGCATGGCCCAGTGGCTGAACGGCTGGGCGGCCGACTTCGCCCGCCGCACCCCCGACTGCCTGCACACCTCGACCCTCTTCCCCGAGGACGGCGTGCACACCTACGTCCAGGAGGCCGTCGAGGCGGGCGCGCGCGTCTTCAAGGCGCACGTCCAGGTCGGGGCGTACGACCCCGCCGACGAACTCCTCGATCCGGCGTGGGGGTTGCTCGCCGACGCGGGGACACCCGTCGTGATCCACTGCGGGTCCGGGCCCGCGCCCGGCAAGCACACGGGGCCCGAGCCGATCGCCCGGGTGCTCGCCCGTCACCCCCGGCTGCGGCTGATCATCGCTCACCTGGGCATGCCGGAGTACGAGGACTTCCTCGACCTCGCGGAGCGGTACGGGGAGGTGCGGTTGGACACCACCATGGCGTTCACCGACTTCAGCGAACGGTTCGCCCCGTTCCCACGCCGTGCCCTGCCCCGGCTGGCCGACCTCGGCGACCGGATCCTGCTCGGCTCGGACTTCCCCAACATCCCCTACCCCTACGTCCACCAACTGCGCGCCCTGGAGCGCCTGGACCTCGGCGACGACTGGCTGCGCGCGGTGTGCCACCACAACGGGGCCCGGCTCTTCGGGCTGGACTGAGACGGTTCCCGGCTTCCGGGTTCCGACTTCGGTTTCCGGCTACCCGCTTCCCTCTTCGGCGTCCTGTTTCCGGCTTCCCGCTTCCCTCTTCGGCGTCCTGCTTCCGCTTCGGCTTCTTGCTTCCGGCTTCGGCTTCGAGGCAGGTGCCCGTGCCGAGACCGTCGTGACTCTCCGTGCCGAGACCGGCCTGTAAGGCGGCTGAGGGTTTCTCAGGGAAATCACAGATTTGTGCAAGCGTGCTCTCAGAGGCGGCCGACAGGGTGGCCCCCATGACCACGATCTCGCCCCAGGGGCGCACCGAACTGCTCAGGCCGGACGGGAGCCCCGTCCGGGTGCTTGTGGTGGACGACGAGCAGTCGATCACCGAACTGCTCTCCATGGCCCTGCGTTACGAGGGCTGGCGGATCCGCAGTGCGGGCGACGGGCAGGGCGCCGTCCAGGCCGCGCGCGAGTTCCGGCCCGACGCCGTCGTCCTCGACATGATGCTGCCCGACATGGACGGACTCGCCGTCCTGGGGCGGCTGCGCCGCGAGCTGCCGGACGTGCCCGTACTCTTCCTCACCGCCAAGGACGCCGTCGAGGACCGTATCGCCGGGCTGACCGCCGGCGGTGACGACTACGTCACCAAGCCGTTCAGCCTGGAGGAGGTCGTGGCGCGGCTGCGCGGGCTGATACGCCGGTCGGGTGCCGCCGACCGACGCTCGGACTCGGTGCTGGTGGTCGGCGACCTGACGCTCGACGAGGACAGCCACGAGGTGTCGCGGGGCGGGGACAACATCCACCTCACGGCGACCGAGTTCGAGCTGCTGCGCTTCCTCATGCGCAACCCGCGGCGCGTGCTCAGCAAGGCGCAGATCCTGGACCGCGTCTGGTCGTACGACTTCGGCGGGCAGGCCAACGTCGTCGAGCTGTACATCTCCTACCTGCGCCGGAAGATCGACGCCGGCCGTGAGCCGATGATCCACACCCGGCGCGGCGCCGGTTACCTGATCAAGCCCGCCGTGTCATGAGCGGGCGACGACGGCCGCGTACGCCGCAGCGGCGAGCTCGACAGCCACGCACGCTGCGCACGCGGCTCGTCGTCGCGTCCGTGGTGCTGATCGCCGTGGTCTGCGCGGTGATCGGCACGGTGACGACGCTGGCGCTGCGGTCGCATCTGTACGAGCAGCTGGACGGGCGGCTCAAGGAGGTCGCCGCGCGGGCGTCCGGCTTCATGCCGCCCGACGCGCACGGGGACGGCGACCACGCTCCCGCGCTGGCGCCGGGCAAGGAGATCAACCTCGACCAGTTCGTCACCAGGGGACCGCAGCCGCAGGGAACGATCGTGGCGGCGGTCGAGAACGGTTCCGTCACCAGCGCCATGGTCGGCAAGAAGGCCAACGACGACAACAACGTCCCGTGGCTGAACGCGCAGTCGCTCGGCCAGGCGCAGATCCGCGCGGTCGACTCCGTCCCCCAGGACCGCTACAGCCACACCGTGGACATCCCCGGCCTGGGCGGCTACCGGGTGCAGTACGTGACCGGCCCCAACGGCACCTACTACGTGGCCATACCGACCACCGAGGTCGACAGCACCATCAACACGCTCATCCTCGTCGAGATCAGCGTCACCGCCGCCGGTCTCATCGCGGCCTCCCTCGCCGGGGCGGCCATCGTCGGGGTCGCCGTGCGGCCGCTGCGCAAGGTCGCCGCCACCGCGACCCGGGTCTCCGAACTGCCCCTGCACACCGGCGAGGTCAACCTCAGCGAGCGCGTGCCGGAGGCGGAGACCGATCCGCACACCGAGGTCGGCCAGGTCGGCGCCGCTCTCAACCGCATGCTCGACCACATCCACGGCGCGCTGCACGCCCGGCAGCAGAGCGAGACGCGGGTGCGGCAGTTCGTCGCGGACGCCAGTCACGAGCTGAGGACACCCCTCGCATCCATCCGCGGGTACGCCGAGCTGACCCGCCGGGGGCGGGAGGTGATCGGGCCGGACACACGGCACGCCCTGAGCCGTATCGAGTCCGAGGCCGGGCGGATGACGCTGCTGGTGGAGGACCTGCTGCTGCTCGCCCGGATCGACGCGGGGCGGCCGTTGCAGTTCGAGCGCACCGACCTCGTACCGCTCGTCGTGGACACCGTCAGCGACGCCCGTGCGGCCGGGCCGGACCACGTCTGGCGGCTCGACCTGCCCGACGAGCCCGTGCTCGTCTCGGCGGACGCGGCACGGCTCCAGCAGGTGCTGGTCAACCTGCTGGCCAACGCCCGTACCCACACCCCGCCGGGCACCACGGTCACCGCGCGCGTGCGGCGGGGCGGGCCGTGGCTGCTCGTGGACGTGGAGGACGACGGACCGGGCATCGCACCGCAGTTGCTGCCGCATGTCTTCGAGCGGTTCGCGCGCGGGGACACCGGGCGCTCCCGCGCCACCGGCTCGACCGGTCTGGGCCTGGCTATCGTGCAGGCCGTGGCGGCCGCGCACGGCGGCGCCGTCACCGTCGACACCGAGTCCGGACGGACCGTGTTCACGGTGCATCTGCCCGCGCTCCCGCAGGGGCCCGCGGCCGTGGGGTCCGCGCCGTACGGGCTCGCCTCCGCGGCCGGCCAGGAGCCCCACTCACAGGTGCAGCACAGCGCTACCACATGGGTGCGACAGGGCAGTTGAGAAGAGTCGCTGCCATGCGAACCGACTCTTCTCCCGGCACCCTGCCGGCGCGGGAGCATCTCCCGGCCACAGACGCCGGTACGCCTGTCCTGGACGTAGTGATCCCCGTCTACAACGAGGAGAAGGACCTCCACCCCTGCGTGCTGCGACTGCACGAGCACCTCACGCGCACCTTCCCGTACCCCTTCCGCATCACCATCGCGGACAACGCCTCCACGGACACCACCCCCGAGGTCGCGGCCCGGCTGGCGGCGGAGCTGGCCGGGGTCTACTGGCACCGCCTGGAGCTCAAGGGCCGCGGACGGGCCCTGCGGACCGTGTGGTCCGCCTCCGAGGCGCCGGTCCTCGCCTACATGGACGTGGACCTGTCCACCGACCTCAACGCGCTGCTGCCGTTGGTGGCGCCGCTGATCTCCGGCCACTCCGACCTGGCGATCGGCTCGCGGCTGGCCCGCAGCTCGCGTGTGGTGCGCGGCGTCAAGCGGGAGTTCATCTCGCGCACCTACAACCTGATCCTGCGCGGCTCGCTGCAGGCCCGCTTCTCGGACGCGCAGTGCGGCTTCAAGGCGATCCGGCGGGATGTCGCCCAGGTGCTGCTGCCGTTGGTGGAGGACACCGGCTGGTTCTTCGACACCGAGATGCTGGTGCTGGCCGAGCGGGCCGGTCTGCGCATCCACGAGGTGCCGGTCGACTGGGTCGACGACCCCGACTCCACGGTGCACATCGTGCGGACGGCGACCGACGACCTGAAAGGGGTGTTGCGGGTGGGCAAGGCCCTGGCCACCGGTTCGCTGCCGTTGGACCGGCTCACCCGGCCCTTCGGTGACGACCCCCGCGACCGCGAGATCCAGGACGTGCCCAATGGGCTGGCCCGCCAGCTTGTCGGCTTCTGCGTCGTGGGTGTCCTGTCCACCCTGTTCTACCTGCTGCTCTACAGCGCCTTCCGGCAGTTCTCGGGCTCCCAGATCGCCAACGCGCTCGCGCTGCTGGTCTCGGCGGTCGCCAACACGGCCGCCAACCGGCGGCTGACCTTCGGGGTGCGGGGCCCCGGCGGGGTGGTCCGCCACCAGGCGCAGGGCCTGGTCGTCTTCGGTATCGGCCTCGCCCTGACCAGTGGCTCCCTCGCGGCCCTGAACACGGCGAGCAGCAGCCCGGCCCACTCCACCGAACTCGCGGTGCTCATCGCCGCCAACCTCGCGGCGACCGTGCTGCGCTTCCTGCTCTTCCGGGCCTGGGTCTTCCCGGAACGGCGCGACGAACCGGCCACCCGGCCGTGCTCGCCCGGCCGGCCGCACCAGCAGTCGTACCAGCAGACTTACCCGCCCGCCCAGTCGTACCCGCAGCCGTATCCGCCCACCGCTCAGCCGTACCAAGGAGACGCCACCGTGCGGCTGCAGCCGGTGCGTCCGGGTGACACCGATCCGAGGGACCCCCGATGACCACTGACTACGACCACCCGAGCCGGCCGGGAGGCGCGGGGCCGGCCCCGGCCTTCGGGGGACCGCCTCCCACCGCTTCCGCGACCGCCGCGGCCGGGAAGCAGCCCCTCGCGCGCCGCCTGTGGCGCGGTCGTCCCGAGGACCCGCGCTGGGTGCGTCCCGCCTTCCTGGGTCTGCTGCTTACCACCGGCCTGCTCTACCTCTACGACCTCAGCGCCTCCGGCTACGCCAACTCCTTCTACTCGGCGGCCGTGCAGGCGGGCAGCAGGTCCTGGAAGGCCTTCTTCTTCGGTTCGCTGGACGCGGGCAACGCCATCACCGTGGACAAGCCGCCCGCCTCGCTGTGGCCGATGGCCCTGTCGGTGCGCGTCTTCGGGCTCGGTTCCTGGGCGGTCCTGGTCCCCGAGGTGATCATGGGCGTGCTCACGGTCGCCGTGGTCTACGCGGCCGTGCGCCGCCGGTTCAGCCCCGCCGCCGGTCTGATCGCGGGCGCGGTGCTCGCGCTCACGCCCGTCGCGGCACTGATGTTCCGGTTCAACAACCCCGACGCACTGCTCGCGCTGCTGATGGCGCTCACGGTCTATTTCGTGATCCGGGGGCTGGAGGACGGCCGCACCAAGTGGCTGGTGTGGGCGGGCGTCGCGGTCGGTTTCGCCTTCCTGACCAAGACCCTGCAGGCCTTCCTGATCCTGCCGGCCCTCGCTGTCGTGTACGGCGTCTGCGCGCCCGTGAAGTTGAGGAAGCGGCTGGTCCAGCTCGCGCTCGCGACAGTGGCGATCGTCGTCTCCGGGGGCTGGTGGGTCGCGATCGTCGAGCTGTGGCCGGCCTCCTCGCGGCCGTACATCGGCGGCTCGCAGGACAACAGCTTCCTGGAGCTGACCTTCGGCTACAACGGCCTCGGCCGCATCAACGGCGACGAGACCGGCAGCGTCGGCGGCGGTGGCGGCCCGGGCGGGGGCGGCACGGGCCGGTGGGGCGAGACCGGCTGGGACCGGATGTTCAACTCCGAGATCGGCAGCCAGATCTCCTGGCTGCTCCCGGCCGCGCTGATCCTGCTGGTCGCCGGGCTCGTGCTGACCCGCCCCCACCCTCGGCTCCGCTCGAGCGGGGGGACCTCCATGGCGGCGTGCACCGACCTGGCCCGCGGCTCCTTCCTCGCCTGGGGCGGCTCGCTGCTGATGACCGCGGCCGTCTTCAGCTACATGGCGGGCATCTTCCACCAGTACTACACGGTCGCTCTCGCGCCCTACATCGCCGCCGTCGTCGGCATGGGCGTGACCGTGCTGTGGGAGGAGCGGTCCCGAGTGTGGGCGTCGCTCACCCTGGCCGCCGCCGTCACGGCGACCGCCGCATGGGGGTACGTCCTGCTCAATCGCACCCCGGACTACCTGCCCTGGCTGAAGTGGCTGGTCCTGGTCGGCGGGCTGACCGCGGCCCTCGGACTGATCTTCGTGACCAGGCTCGGCCGGCGGATCGCCCTCGCGACGGTCGCCGCGGGCATCCTGACCTCGCTCGCCGGTCCCACCGCGTACACGCTGAGCACGGTGGACTCCGCGCACACCGGTTCCATCCCGACGGCCGGTCCGGCGGGCGCGAGCAGGATGGGCTTCGGCGGCCGGGGCGGTGGGCGAAGCATGCGTGGCGGCTTCGGCGGGGGCGGGATGCCGGGCCAGAACAGCCAGGGGCAGGGCAACGGCCATAACCAGCCGAACGGCAACGGCAACGGCTTCCCGGGCGGCGGCACCGGTGGTCTCCCCGGCGGGGGAATGCCCGGAAACGGCTTCCCCGGCGGCGGTGGCGGCCTGACCGGCGAGAGCGGCCGGATGGGCGGCACGGGTGGCGGTATGGGCGGGCTGCTGGACGGCGCCCGGGTCGGCTCCGCGGCCAAGAAGCTGCTGGAGCAGGACGCGTCGAAGTACACCTGGGTGGCCGCGGCCATCGGCTCCCAGAACGCGGCCGGCTACCAACTCGCCACCGGGGACCCGGTGATGGCGATCGGCGGCTTCAACGGCACCGACCCGTCCCCGACGCTCGCCCAGTTCCAGAAGTACGTGACGCAGGGCCGGATCCACTACTTCGTCGCCGGCGGCGGCATGGGTGGCGGCATGGGCGGCAGCGGCGCGTCCTCGCAGATCACCTCGTGGGTGGAGAAGAACTTCAAGAAGGTCACGGCCGGCTCGGCCACCTTCTACGACCTCACCCGGAAGGCGAACGGCTGACGGTCCGCCGAGGAGAGCCGAGGGAGGGGCGGTGCCCGAGCGGGCACCGCCCTTTCGCGTACGGGCACCGCCCTTCCCGTATGGCGCATGCGACGTGTCGTCGTTTTACGGTGTAGAAGGACTGCTATACGCTGTAAGGCATGTCGACCCCGACCCCTCAGGGCCACCCGCAACGCTGGCTGATCCTGGCCGTCATCTGCCTCGCGCAGCTCACCGTGCTGCTCGACAACACCGTCCTGAACGTCGCGATCCCCTCGCTCACCAGCGAACTGCACGCGGCCACCTCCGACATCCAGTGGATGATCAACGCCTACTCGCTGGTGCAGTCCGGGCTGCTGCTCACCGCCGGCAGTGCCGCCGACCGCTACGGCCGCAAGAAGATGCTGCTCGCGGGGCTGGCCCTGTTCGGTGCGGGGTCGCTGGTCGCCGGACTGGCCGACTCCACCGGACAGTTGATCGCCGCACGCGCGGGCATGGGTGTGGGCGGCGCGCTGCTGCTGACCACCACGCTCGCCGTGGTGATGCAGATCTTCACACCCGAGGAGCACCCCAAGGCCATCGGCGTCTGGAGCGCCGTCAGCGCGCTGGGCTTCGCGACCGGGCCGCTGATCGGCGGCTTCGTGCTGAACCACTTCTGGTGGGGTGCGATCTTCCTGATCAACCTGCCGGTCGCGGCGCTGGGGCTGGCCGCGGTCGTCGCCCTGGTCCCCGAGTCGAAGAACCCTCAGGGCGACCGCCCCGACCTGCTCGGCGCGCTGCTCTCCACGATCGGCATGGCCTCGCTGGTCTTCGCGATCATCTCAGGTCCCGCGCACGGCTGGACGTCGGCGCGGGTGCTGGTCACCGCGGCCGTGGCGGTCGTGGTGCTGGGCGCCTTCGCGTACTACGAGAGCCGTATCCCGTACCCCATGCTCGACATGCACTTCTTCCGTGACCGCCGGTTCACGGGTGCGGTCTCCGGGGCGGTGCTGATCGCCTTCGGGATGGGCGGTTCGCTCTTCCTGCTCACCCAGCACCTGCAGTTCGTGCTCGGCTACGGCCCCCTCGAGGCCGGACTGCGCACGGCGCCGCTCGCCCTGTCGGTCGTGGCACTGAACTTCTCCGGGCTCACGGCAAGGTGGACGGTGAAGCTGGGCGCTCCGGTGTCGATCACGCTGGGCATGGTGCTGATGTCCGGCGGACTGGCGTCGATCGCCACCCTCTCCGAGCACGGGTACGCCGGTACCCTCCTCGGCCTGCTGCTGATCGGCGGCGGCATGGCGGTCGCCAGCCCTGCCATGGCCCACGCCATCATGAGCGCGATCCCGCCGGCGAAGGCGGGCGTCGGCGCGGGCGTCAACGGCACGCTGGCGGAGTTCGGCAACGGTCTGGGGGTCGCCGTCCTGGGGGCGGTCCTGAACTCGCGGTTCGCGGCGCTGGTTCCGGTGGCGGCGACGTCGCTGCCGGCGGCGCTGGCCTCGGCGCACTCCGCCGAGGAGCGGCGGCAGGTCACCCACGCGTTCTCCTCCGGCCTGGAGACGAGTCAGCTGGTCGGCGCGGTGGCCGTGCTGCTCGGCGGGTTGCTCGCGGCGGTGTTGCTGCGCCGGGCGGAACGGGCAGGGGAGAAGACGGACGCCGAGGTGGCGGTCGCCCGGTAGCACGTGCTCGCGGCCCTCAGCGGCCGCTTAGCATGACGAGCATCGGACGGACGGGAAGGGTGCGCCATGGTGAAGGCAGCCGGGGCCAAGGGCGCGGCACGGACCAGTGTCTGGCTGGAGGGGAAGGCGCGCCGGGGCGGGCGCGGCGGCGGGCAGCCGTCGGGGCTGGACCGGGAGCGGATCACCGAGGCCACGGTGCGGCTGCTGGACGCGGAGGGGCTGGCCAAGTTCTCCATGCGTCGGCTCGCCGCCGAGCTGAACGTGACGGCGATGTCCGTGTACTGGTACGTCGACACCAAGGACGACCTGCTCGAACTCGCCCTGGACGCCGCCTTCGGGGAGCTGCGGCTGCCCGGCCCGGAGGCCGACGTGGACTGGCGCGACCAGCTGCGCGCCCTCGCCGCCGAGTACCGCGCGCAGCTGGTGCGCCACCCGTGGCTGTCCCCGCTGGCGGGCCGCTACCTCAACATCGGCCCGAACCACCTCGCCTTCTCGCAGACGGTGCAGCGCGTCATCCGCCGCGCCGGGCTGCCCGCGCACCGTGTGACGAGCGCGATCTCGGCCGTCTTCCAGTTCGTCTACGGCTACGGCACGATCGAGGGCCAGTTCCTGTCCCGGATCGCGGACAGCGGCATGACCCCGGACGCCTACTACGCGCAGGCGATGAGCTCGGTGCGGCAGCACCCCCCGGTCGCCGACTACATCGAGGAGTCCAGGGAGATCATGGACGCCCGTGGCGGTGACACGGTCGCGGAGATGCTGGACCGCGACTTCACCTTCGCCCTGGACCTGCTGATCGCGGGGATCGAGGCGATGGTCGCCCGTGGCTGACCGGAGGCCCGTCCAGGGCCTCTCGTCTTGGATCATGCCGGGCTCGCGGGGCCTGGCGTGATCCAAGCGAAGAACCCTAGCCCTGCTCGGCCAGTCGCGCCGGGAATCCGCCCGTGGCCACCGGTCCCCACCGCTCCGGGGTGATCCGGATGATCGACTTGCCCTGTTTGATCATGGCCTGGCGGTACTCGTCCCAGTCGGGGTGCTCGCCGGCGATGTTGCGGTAGTACTCCACGAGCGGCTCCACGGAGTCCGGTGTGTCGACGACCTCGGCCGTGCCGTCGATCTGCACCCACGGCCCGTTCCACTCGTCGCTCAGCACGACGACGCTCACCCGTGCGTCCCGCTTGGCGTTGCGGGTCTTGGCCCGCTCCGGATAGGTGGAGATCACGATCCGCCCGGAGTCGTCCACCCCGCAGGTCAGCGGCGAGGCCTGAGGGCCGCCGTCGGCGCGCCGGGTCAGCAGCAGGGCACGGTGGCGGGGCCGTACGAAGTCCAGCAGTTCCTCGCGGGAGACGCGGGTGTTGGTCGCGATGTTGGGAGCCATGCCCGCAGCGTAGGGCCTGTGGAGGCCCCGCGGCCGCACGGCGCCTGACCCCGCCGTGCCTACCACCGGGCGGGTCACCCGGGAGGCTCAGAGACGGAGCGCCTCTTCCAGGTCGTCGTGGACGGGCACGTCCCGGCGGACGCCGGTCACCTGGAGGACACGGCTCGGAACGCCGTACGGAGTCGCCACCACACGCAGCCGGATGTGCGGGGGCAGCAGGCGCCGCACGTCCTCCACCAGCCGGGCGCCCTGGGAGTCCATGAAGTCGGTGCGGGTGAGGTCCAGCACCAGCACCCGCAGCCCTCGGGCGCGGACCAGGGCGAAGGCCAGGACGCCGGCGCACAGCGCGGGGGCGTTGGACAGGTCGATCTCCGGGGGCAGGACGAGCACGGCGCGGCCGGGCAGGTCACGCACCCGGCTCGGGCTGGGGAAGTGGTTCACGGCACCACCTGGCAGAGAGCAGAGGTCCATCCGGTCTGGGAGGCCACTTCCTGACCCGTCCGGCTCCATTGCAGCACTCCCGCACGCCTGTTCATAGGGGTGGGAGGGAGCGGGAGCGGACGGCCGACCAGGGGGAAACGGTCGCGGACGGACGATATACAGTTCTGTTCGTCCTGTGCTCGCAGTCGGGAATGTGCTGCGGAGCTCTCCTGCGCATGGCCGTAGTGCCGTGCATGCCGAAGAGGTTCGTGGTGCCTGCGTCCGACTTTTCTGAATTGCCCCGTTTCCCGGGGGATGTCGAGCTGTCCGAAGCCCTGACGGTGGCGGCTCAGCAACTGCACGACACGGACACTCCGCACAGCACCATGCGCACCGCCGTCCGGCTGGCCGTGAACCTGCTGCCGGGCGCCGAGCACGCGAGCATCACGGTGATCGAGCGCGGTGGCCACCGCCGTACGGTCGCCTGGACCGACGAGGTCGTACGCACCGCCGAGGGGCCGGGCGGCGGCCGTGAACAGGCGTCGTACTGGGACGGTCTGTGGCACGCGCCCGTGGTGCGCATGGCGGACAGCGAGGGGGAGGACGGCGGCGGCCCGCTGGTCGGCGCGGGGCTGCGATCGGCGCTCGCGCTGCGACTGCGCGCCGAGAAGCGGCGGCTGACCGTGCTCACCGCCTACGCCGGCAAGCCGCGCGCCTTCGACGACTCGGCCACCCGGATCGGCCGGCTGTTCACCGCGCACGTCAGCCTCGCCCTGGACTCGGCCACGGTGCGCGAGCAACTCACCGAGGCGATGCGGACCCGCGACCTGATCGGCCAGGCCACCGGCATCCTCATGGAGCGCCTGGACATCGACGCGGCGCAGGCCTTCGACAGCCTGGTGCGCGCCTCGCAGCGGGAGAACGTCAAACTGCGGGATCTCGCCCGCCGGATCGTCGACGCCAAGAAGGCCACATGACCGGCCGGGGCGGCGAGCCCGTCCCGGCGGGTGGCGGTGGGGGTGCTCACTCCGCCGGAAGGGCTGTCACGGTGCCCGCGGGTCACACCGCCGGAAGGGAGTCCCCCTGGACGGCCTGGATGTCCAGC
>NZ_MUBM01000250.1 GCF_002154505.1 Streptomyces carpinensis
CGGGAAGGGCTGTGCCCGGCGATTCGAAAGCGCCGGGCACAGCCCTTCCCGGAGACCGACATGGCCGCCACAGCGTCCAGCAATACCTTGATGTGGGAGGCACGCGCCCAAGCAGGCCGACAGACCGACCTGCTGTTCCACGTCGAACAGACCGTGATGCCCGCCGTCCTCGCCGACCCCACTTGCCTCGACGCGGGCCTCTATCTGGGCGGTCAGGACAGAGTGGTAGTCATCGCCCACTTCACCGGTGTCCCGCCCCGCCTGCCCGACCCGCCGGACGAGCTGCTGCTGCGCTCCGTCCACCAATGGCCTTTCCGTCGACACGCAACGTGCCCTGGCCCTGCGGCACGGACAACGGACGCCTCTACCTCGGGATGAGAGCCCGCAAGCAGGAAGGCAGCCCCGTTGCCGGATTGGTGTGCGGCCGGCCGGACGCCTGGACGCCGCTTTCGTCCAGACGAGTGACCGAGACCGGGGACCGGTGCAGGGCCCTTTTCGTCATCGGCGATGAGCGGGGCCGCTCGTCCCGGACGCCTCCACGGTAAGGCGCAAGGCGAGCTCGTGGTCGTAGAGGACGCTACGCGGCGGAATGGCCGGTCATGGCCGCTGCGTTCGCGGTGTTCCCGGTCGCTCGCCTCCCGGCTTGCGGAACCACGGCCGTTGGTCGGCAGCCGTCCGTGCCCGCTCCGGGGCGGCTGCACGCGCAGCGCGGGGCCTCGACCGGCATGTGCAGCCGTGCCTCGGGGAACGTGGTCATCCACCGCAGCGCCGAGGACACTCGGGAGGCGAAAGTCATGGGCGGGACGCACACGGTGCGTGTCTTCCCGCCATGAGTCCAGGTCGTGTCAGCCGGTCAACAGCCGTACCAGATCGGCCCAGGTGCTCTGCAAGCGTGCGGTGGTGACCTGGCACTCGTTGCGTAGGTAGTCCACTGTTTCGAAATTGGTGAAGGTGAGCACGGCGTAGGCGAGCATCTCGTGGTCGCCCTCGACTCCCGCCTCCTGCAAGAGGGACTCGACGTGGCGCTGAAAGGCCCGGCCGACGGCAGAGGCGTGGCGGCGTTCGAGGGGGACCTGACGTGCCAGCGCGGCACCCAGGTCCGCATCGTCCGTGATGCGCTCGAGCAGGGCGCTGCCAAACGCCGTCAGCCGGTCGCTCGCCGCTGCTCCCGGCCCCAAGGGAGGAGGGCCCCAGGTGTACGCCTCCTGGAATTCCGCCTCGGCATCATTCAACAGGGCCACCAGGAGTCCGGTGCGATCGCCGAACCGGCGAAAGAGCGTGCCCTTTCCCACTCCGGCCGCTTGCGCGACCTCGTGCATCGTCACATGCTCCGCCCCCCGCTCGGCTACCAGACCAGCGGCCGCCTCCATCAGACGGGCCCGGTTGCGGGCGGCATCGGCCCGCTCGGCGGTGGGATCGTCCGGCGTCTGGGTCACCGTACGCTCCGCCGTACGATCTGTGCGTACACGCATCCGTCTTCGATCTGCACCGGGTACACCGGGACGGGACGTGTCGCCGGCGGGTCCAGCGGGTGGCCAGTGCGCAGGTCGAACCGAGAGCCGTGCAGCCAGCACTCGAGCGTGCAACCGTCCGCCTCGCCCTCGGACAGCGAGACGGCACTGTGCGAACAGACGTCATAGATCGCGAACACCTGCTTCTCCGTAAGGACGAGAGAAAAAGAAACGCCCTCCGCCTCGAACCGGCGAGGGACCCCCTCCTCCAATACATCGAACTTGCAGACATACGTGTAGCCGCTGGTCGGCATCGCTCTCCTCGGGTACATCCACGACGCCTGGGTCGCCCGCACACCCATAGAGGTGCATCGGTCAGCAGGCCGTGCAGGCTCCGAGCCTCACACGCGTGATCGTGGCTGATCACAACGCTAGCAACGCGCCCCGGGACCTGCCTCCGACCCCAGCCCGAACGGTCTCGGCACATGGACCTAAGCCAGCGCCGCGTCCCGGCGGACGCCGGCCTGCTCGGATCAGCGGACTGTCTCTTCTCACCAGTCAGCAGATGGCTCTGACAGAGATCGAGGTGTTGACAACCACAACGACGCCGTGCCAGCCAAGGCGGTCGACGTCGCCCACTCGTGTCGAGCTTCGTGACAGTCCACCGACAGGCACAGACCTGTCCATGTGCCGGAGGCAGCCAGCATTGTGTCCTGGTCGACCACCTTGATCCGCTCGCGGCCCTGTTCGGCGCCGAGTGCCCGCTCATGGGCGTCCAGCCAGAGGCTGTCTGCACCGCCGCCGACAATCTGGCCAAGGCGGTAAAGGAGACGACTTCGTTTCCGTCGGTCAGCGCAGCGACGCGCCGCACGGCTGAGCGCCTCAACCTCGACTGATCCATCGATTGACAACCCTCTATGTTGCCGTGCGTGAATGTCTCTCGGCGATCGTCAGCACGAGCTGCACGCAGACGACGCGCACCGGGCCAAGCCCGGCGTCAGTGGGCAGAGCTCAACCGCGCGACGTAGTCGGCCTCGAGTGCTTCGATCTCCGACGGTTCCAGCTGCAGGGAGAGCGCCTCGTCGATCGCGTCGAGATGCGCGACGTCGGTGGCACCGACCAGAGGGGCCGCGGTCGACGACTTGGCCAGCACCCAGGCCAGCGCCACAGCCGCGGCCGAAGCTCCACGCTCGGCCGCGACGTGCTCCACTGCATGGCGTACGCGCTCGTCCGAGGGACGTCCGTACCACCGGCGCGAGTACTCGTCGGTGCGTCCGCGCTCGGTGTCGCGGTCGTGCCCGGCCGGGCCGCCGGTGAGGAACCCGCGGGCGAATGGGCTGTAGGGCAGCAGCCCGATGCCCTCCGCCTGGCACATCGGAACGAGTTCGCTCTCGTGCTCGCGCCACACCAGGTTGTAGTGGTGCTGCATGGTGACCGGTGCTGGTCCGCCCCCATGCACGGCGGCGTACCTGAACTTGGCGAACTGCCACACCGGCATGTCGGTGGCCCCGAAGTACCGCACCTTGCCCGAGTCGACCAGGCTCTGGAACGCGGCGAGCATCTCGTCGATGTTCGTGTCGGGGCGCCAGACGTGGGTCTGGTAGAGGTCGATGTAGTCGACACCGAGCCGGCGTAGCGACTCGTCGACGGCGGAAAGGATGTGCTTGCGGGAGAAACCGCCGGCCGTCGGACCGCGGCCCATCTGGTTGCCCACCTTGGTCGCGATCACCACCTCTTCGCGAGGCAGCAGGCGGGCGAGCGCGCGCCCAAGCACCACCTCGCTCTCCCCACCCGAGTAGAAGTCGGAGGTGTCGAAGAAGGTGATGCCGAGTGCGACCGCCCGCTCGAGGATCGGCAGAGCCTGCTGCTCGTCCAGGACCCACGGGCGCCATGCAGGCGTGCCGACGCCCATCGCGCCGAAGCCGATCCGTGAGACGGTCAGGTTGGTGGCACCGAGACGCACGAAGTCCACAGGTGTTCCTCCTCATCCGGCGTGCGAACGTGAGCGCTCGGACGTTGGCACGCGCAGCATCTCGAACAGCGAGGTGATCTCGGCGAAGTCCTCGTCCGCCAGCGGAATGCCCCGAGCCAGGGCGTTTCGGTAGGCGGGGTCGTCGTCGACCGGCCGCGGGGCAGTGGGCCTTCCGCGCAGCCATAGTTCGCGCGGGTGGTCGCGCCCGTCCGGGTCGGGTGCCATGTCGGCCTCGACCTCGACCCCGCGTTCGGCCGCGAAGGCGCGCAGGTAGGGCACGAACGGCGTGCCCCATACCGCGACGACGTGCACCGGGCGTGGCTCAGGGCGCTGGGTCTCGCCGCAGACGAGATCGGCCAGCCGCACGCCCAACTCGAGCAGGCTCGCGCCACGGGCGTCGACGACCAGCTCGTCCGGACCGTCGCCGACGATGCGGGCGCGAGGTCGCGGCGTCCACAGCAGCCGGGCCCGGTTGCGGCGCACGAATGCGAGCGCCCGGCCGCCGGTGGCCTCGGTCCAGGTGAGCAGATCGCCCGTCTCGTCGGCCTGGCCGAGCGGGATTCCCAGCATCCGCAGTGCGTCGGGGGCGTACCGGCGCAGTTCGGGAACGGCGATCGTGGTCATCGCGTCACCGGCCCCGACGTCAGGGCTGCGTCGACCAGCTCGTCGACCGGTCCGGCAGCTGGCTCGGCGCCGATGCCGCCCTCGTCAACTCCGCCTGCCAGCAGGTCCTCGGGCAGCGGTGCCCCACGGAAGAACAGGCCGCGCACCCAGCGGCCGTTGTGCGGTGTCGACAGTTCGATGCCCAGCAGGGACAGGAAGCAGCGGATGCCTGCGCTGGCGAGGAAGTCGGTGCCGCAGACGCGGGCCCGAATCTCGCTGTAGGGTGCGCGGCCGGCGAGCTGGACGCGGGTGACCGCGAGCGCGTGCTCCGGCTCCTCGACAAGGAACTGGGCGACCGGGGTGTCGGGCGGCAGCCCGCGCACGAAGTCGTACAGACGGCGCACGGTGCCGGCCACATCGACAAACGTCTCGCGCTCGACGCCGATGTCCACCGAACGTTCGCCGCGGCGGTTCTCGCCGTTCTCCTCCGACCGGTACCAGAAGAACTCCCGGTGGCCGGGCGCAGCCATGTCCTCGGCGAGCAGCCAGTCGTATTGCTGCTCGATCAGCGCCCGCACGGACCCGACGGTGGCGCCCGGGTCGACCGTGGGCCGGTGGACAGCGGCCACCGAGAGCACGTGCTCGAGTTCGTCGACCTCTGGGTAGAGCTCCAGCAGCAGCGCGTGTGCGACCTCGACCGCTTCGCGGCTGCCGAGTTCGGACAGGGAGTCGATGAACGTCTGCCACGGCCGCTCGCCTGTCTCAAGCGCCGTGAGCTTGTCGCCGGCGGCACGCAGAGCGGCTGCGACCGTGTCGCGGGGCTCGAGCAGCTCGGCCGGTGCGATCGGTGCGGTCGAGTATGCGGCGGCCGCGTTGTGGAGCAGTCGGTGCATCCGCTCGATGCGCTCCGGTTCGATCGGCGCGGGCCGGGCCTTGACGTAGGCGAACGCGAGCTCGCGGGCGAGGACGAAGGCCGACAGCCGTGCCGGCCAGCGGATCAGCGCCGCGACGGTGCCCAGGCCCGAGGAATTGCCGATGCCCAGATGGCGGCGGATGGCCGGCTCGAGGGGGACGGCGTCGGAGCTGCGGGCGCGGGCGGTAGCGTCGGCAAGGTCGAGGCTGACCAGCCGCCACAGGTACAGGCTGAACAGATCGACGTGGTAGGGCGTGGAGAACGGGCCGTCCGACGCGGCGTAGGTCGGCCAGGCCCGCGTGCCCATGCGGCCGTTGCCATAGAAGCCGCCGTTGCGGATCAGATAGCCGCCGTTGGCATCCAGGCTCGTCACATCGGGCTGACGACCGGTGGTAAGGGCGTCGACAACCTCGTCGAAGGTGCGGGTGCCACGGCTGGCCACCGTCCAGCCCAGCACAGTCGGATCGGTGCGCCCCCGCCACACGTGCTCGTCGAACTGCTGCTTCTCGCGGCGGAGGCGGCCCCGGTCGATCGGACCCTCGAGGAGGATGCCGAGGAACTCGGTGGTCGTGTCACGGAAGAGGCGTTGCGTACCGGGCGGAAAGGGTGGGTAGACGAAGACCCCGAACGACAGGCGCATGTCCTCGGCATGGATCTCGTAGCCGAGAAAACCAGTGCTGTCAGCATCGATTTCACACACCGTGAGCTCGATCCGCCACCGGTTCCGGGTCATGCGTCGCGCCAGGGTGCGGGTGAAGCTGAGCCGGCTGGCCGTCATCGCGTTGAGCGCGGCCTGGGACATGACCTCGTCCGGGTCGCGCAGCAATGTCTCCGCTCGGGGCAGCTCTGCCGCGAGCTCGTCCGATATCTCGGTGTACACCCAGTCGGGGATGGTCGGTGCCATGGCGGTTGGTCGTCACCTTCGATTCGTGTCGTATCTGTGCTGGTCCCAGCCGGTCGGTCGCAGTGCGGTCAGGTAGGAAGTGCGGTCAGGTAGCGGGTGATCGCATCAAGGCACATGACATCGGCGTACTTGGCGTCCATGTCGAACAGGCTGAGCTGGTGTGGAAGAACGGCGCGGTCGAAGACACACTCCTCGATCACCGCGTTGCTGAAGCCGTGGGCGGCCGCGTCGACCACCCCGGCCCGTACGCAACCACTGGTGACGCAGCCGGTGTGCACGACGGTGTCGACGCCCAGCCCGCGCAGGTGGTCGACGAGTCCCGTGGCGTGAAAGGGGCTCGCGGCCGCTTTGGCGAGCACCAGCTCGTCAGAGTGCGGCCGAAGCTCGTCGACGACGTCGGTGCCAACGCGTGGACGGCGGTCGGACGCCGGGTTGGGCCGCCCGGTGGTAAACACGACCGGCAGGGCGAGCGCTCGGGCGATCTCTAGCAGGGACACGATCCTCGGGATGGCCCTCCAGGCGGCCGGACCGCAGCTGTCGGGGAAGTTCTCGACCGAGCCGACGGCCGTGTCGCCGGGCAGGCCGGTGAAGTTGTACTCGACGTCGACGACGAGCAGCGCGGGTGTCGACCCGAGGCCGAATGTGCGGTGGTAGCCGGCCTTCTCGTAGACGGTGCGTTCGTCGTCGGTGAGCACGGCCCAGACGGTGGCACAGGCCTCGCGGTCCTCGACGTCGCCGAGCGCGGTCACGCCGTCGGCTCCGGCGCCGCCGACGCCGGTACGGCCCGCGCCGAGGCAGCCTTGGCCTCGCGCCAGAAGTGGCACGCGACCCAGCGCCGCGGCTCGACCTCGGCGTAGGCCGGCGCCTCCTGGCGGCAGCGGTCCTGCGCGAACGGGCATCGCGGCGCGAACCGGCAGCCGGGCGGGATGTTCGTAGGGCTCGGCGGCTCGCCGCGCACCGCGGCCTCCGGCCGGTCGCGCTCCACCTCGGGATCGGGTACGGGCGAGGACGCCAGCAGGCTCATCGTGTACGGGTGGTAGGGGTTGGCGTAGATCTCGTCCACATCGGCGCTCTCGACCAGCTGACCGATGTACATCACGGCGACACGGTCGGACATGTGCCGCACGACGCTGAGGTCGTGCCCGATGAACAGATAGGACAAGCCCAGCTCGCGCTGCAGTTTGTGAAGTAGGTTCAGGATCTGGGCCTGGACGCTGACGTCGAGGGCCGACACCGCCTCGTCGCACACGATGAAGCGCGGGTTGACGGCCAGGGCGCGGGCGATGCAGACGCGTTGGCGCTGCCCGCCGCTCAGTTCGGCCGGGCGGCGGGAGGCCATGTCGGCATTGAGCCCGACGAGCTCGAGCAGTTCCCCGACCCGGGCGCGCACGGCATCGCCCTTGGCCAGCCCGTGGACGACCATCGGTTCGCCGATCAGGGCTCCGACGCTCATACGCGGGTTGAGGCTGTCGTAGGGGTCCTGGAACACCGCCTGGCAGCCCCGGCGCAGTTCCATCAGCGCCCGGCCGCGCGCTTGCGTGACGTCCTGGCCGTCGAACCGCACCGCGCCTGCGGTCGGCTTGACCAGTTTCAGCACCGCCCGGCCGATGGTGCTCTTGCCGCAGCCGGATTCGCCGACCAGGCCGAGGGTCTCACCGGGGGCCACCGAGAAGGTCACCCCGTCGACAGCCCGCACCGCGTAACCCATCCGGCGGGTCGCCCGCGACTGCGACCGGTAGTGGATGGCCAGGTCGTCGACCTCGAGCAGCGGCGCCGGAGCCGTTTGCTCGCGATCGTCCACCCCCATGGTCAACCCCTTGTCCAGTGAGGTCATGACAGCTCCTTGGCGCCCGTAGTGGTGAGCTCCGGCGAGAGGGGACGCGGGCCCTGCCGAACCAGCTCCGGGTCGGCCCAGCACGCCGCCGAGTGGGTCTGCGGGTTGATCGGCTCCGGCGCCTGGACGGCGCACTTGTCCATGGCCAGCCAGCACCTCTCGACGAACGGACAGCCGGGTTTCGGGTCGAGCAGAGACGGCGGGCGTCCCTCGATCGTCACTAGGTCCTTCGAACGCTCGGTATCCATGCGCGGGATCGCCGCGAGAAGCCCCGCCGTGTACGGGTGCCGGGGCGCGCGAAAGATGTCGCGCACCTCGCCGATCTCGACGATGCGCCCGGCATACATGACTGCCACCCGGTCGGCGAGACCGGCCACGACGCCCATGTTGTGGGTGATGACCACCATGGCGGTGCCCGACTCGGTGGTCAGGCGCCGCATCAGTCGCAGAATCTGCGCCTGGGTGGTGACGTCCAGAGCGGTGGTCGCCTCGTCGGCGATGACCAGCTTCGGGTCACAGCTGAGCGCGAGAGCAATCATCACGCGCTGACGCAGGCCGCCCGAGAGTTGGTGGGGGTAGCTCTTGAGCCGGTCGCGGGCATCGGGGATCTCGACCATTTCGAGCAGTTCGAGGGCGCGGGCGTCGGCGGCCTTGCGGTCGAGCGGCAGATGTCGGCGCAGGACCTCACGCAACTGGGCGCCGATCGTGCGCGTCGGGTTCAACGTAGTCATCGGGTTCTGGAACACCAGCGCGATCTCCGAGCCCCGCACGGCGCGGCGGCCCCGCTCGTCGAGCGTGAGCAGATCGCGGCCGCCGAGGCGGACCTCGCCGCCGGTCACCCGTCCGGAGGTGCGCTGGATCAGGGCCATGATCGACAGGGCGGTGGCGCTCTTTCCGCTGCCGGATTCGCCGACCAGGGCGAGGACCTCGCCCGGCGAGACCGTGAAGGACACCCCGTTCAGGGCGTGCACCGGCCCACGCGCCGAGTCGTAGACGGCCCGCAGATTCCGCACCTGCAGCAAGGGCTCTTGCGAGTCACTGCTCATCGGTCGCTCCCTTCTCGCGCCGGCCCGCGCGAACGCGGGCGGTCCGGGCGATCACCTTGGGGTCGAAGCGGTCGCGCAGCCCGTCGCCGAGCAGGTTGAAGGCCAGCATCGCGGCAAAGATCATCAGGCCGGGGATGATGCTCATCAACGGGCGAGACCCGAGGTAGGCATAGCCATCCTTGAGCATGCCGCCCCAGTCGGGTTGCGGCGCCGGGAGGCCGAGTCCGAGAAAGCTGAGACTTGCTGCGGTGAAGATGGCGGTACCGGCGGTGAGCGCCGCCTGCACGACGATGACCTCGACGACGTTCGGCAACAGGTGGCGCAGCAGGATGCGGATCGTCGACACACCCGCGACCCGTGCCGAGGCGATGAACTCGCGTTCACGCAGGCTCAGGACCTGCCCGCGGACGACCCGCGCGAACTTGGGCACATTGACGGTGGCGATGGCGGCGGCGACGGTCCAGAAGCTCGGCCCGACCGCGTAGGTGATCGACAGTGCGAGGATCAGGTCGGGGAAGACGATCACGCCGTCCAGCACCCGCATGACCACCGAGTCGACCATGCCGGCCTTGTATCCGGAGAGCAGGCCCAGCGCGACGCCGATGATCAGTGCGATGACCGTGCTGACCACCGCCACGGCCAGCGCCAGGCGGCCGCCGTACAGCGTGCGACTGAACACGTCGCGCCCGAGCTGGTCGGTACCGAGCAGGTAGTTGCCGAACGGGAGGTGGAGAACCGCGCTGAGGTTCTGCTCCAGGGGGCCGTGCGAGACGAACAGGGGTGCGCCGAGGGTGACCACGAGCAGCAGGGCGAGCAGGGCGATGCCGACCGTAAGTCGCGGGTAGGCCCACACCGTCGACCACACCCGGGGGCGGACCGGCGTGCGGGAACGGGTCAGTCTGGTCTGGGCGAGTGTAGCCATGTCAGCTCACCTTGATCCGGGGGTCGAGCAGGCCGTATGCGAGGTCGACAAGCAGGTTCAGCACGACGACGCCGATGGTGATCACCAGGATCAGTCCCTGGAGCATGGGAAAGTCCTTGCCGAGAATCGAGTCGGTGAACAGGGTGCCAAGGCCCGGCAGCGAGAAGATGCTCTCGGTGACGACGGCGCCCCCGACCAGGCCGGCCGCGTTGAGCCCGACGACGGTGACCATAGGAATACTGGTGTTCTTCATGGCGTGCCGCACGATGACGCTGCGTGGTGACAAGCCGCTGGCATGCGCCCGCAGCACATAGTCCTCGGACAGGACGCCGATCATCAGGGCGCGGGCGTAGCGAGCGAACGTCCCGATGTAGGCCAGCGAGAGGGTGACTGCCGGCAGCAGCATGAACTTCAGGTTCTGTCCGATGTCCTGGGTCAACGGCACCCATCCGGCGCTGGGCAGCACCTGCAGCTTCAGTGCGAACACGTAGATCAGCAGGATGGCGACGAAGAAGTTCGGCAGCGACAGGGCGAGCACGGACACGGTGGACGAGACGCCATCGATGATCCGGCCGCGGAACAGGGCTCCGGCGATGCCGAGCAGCATCCCGAGGATGATCGCGACGGTGAGCGCGAGCACCATGAGCTCGATCGTGACGGGCAGCCGCTGGTAGATCGCGGTCGAGACGTCGATGGGTGTGCGGAACGATCTTCCGAGGTTGCCCTGGAGCAGGTCACCGAGCCAGTGGAAGTACTGCACGGACAGCGGCCTGTCGAGCCCGAGCTGCCCGCGCAGGTGTGCAACCTGCTCGGGTGTGACGGTCTCGCCTTGGCCGCCGAGGATCGACTGGGCGGGGTCAGGGAAGAGCACCCGCGTGACGATGAAGGTCAGGAGGCTGACGACGAACATGACGATCAGCGCAGCGCCGCCTCGTTTGAGCACGTACCAGGTCACAAGCGGGTCACTTTCTCATCACCTAGCAAGCTTCGGTCCGGATGGTGGTTGTGGTCTTCTTCCGCTGCGCCTACTTCGCGATCCACAGGCTGCGGAGCCGGTAGATCCCGTCGGGGTAGAGCTTCAGGCCGCCGAGGTTGGTGGTGTGCGGCACGAGGGCGTCCGGCCAGATCACCCAGGCGTACGGGGCGTCCTTCTCGACCAGCCGACAGATCTGGTGGTAGAGCGGTGCCGCCTTGGTCAGGTCGTTGATCCCGGCGGCCTCGTCGAGCAGCCGATCGACCTCCGGGTTGTGATAGCCGGTGGTGTTGCCGTTGCTGCCTGAGTGCAGGATGTTGCGCAGCAGGCCGTCAGGGTCGGCGCGCGGGGTCCATTTGGTCAGTGACCAGTAGTTCTTGTCGGCGACGACCGAGTTGTAGTAGTCGCTCGCAGGCACGGTTCCGACCTGCAGGTTCAGTCCGGTCTTGACGTAGTCCTCGTGCAGCAGCTGGGCGATCGACTGGTAGTCGGACTGGCTGGAGTTGACGTACCGCACCCGCTTGCCCGTGGCGTTGGCCTGCGCGACGAGAGCCTTGGCCTTGTCGAGGTCGTAGGCATAGACGGGGGCCGAGTCGTGGGCGTCGTAGGCCCAGCCGATGCCGATCGGTCCAGCAGCGTCGCGCGCCTTGCCCAGGAACAGTGCGTCGCGCACACCGTCGCGGTTGGTCGCATACGCGATGGCCTGCCGGAGGCGTGCGTCATTGAACGGCGGCTTGTCGCAATCCATCTGCATCGCGTACCAGTCACCGGTGGGCCGCTGAGAGACCGCCACCGACGAGACACCCTGCAGCGTCGTCGCAAGCTGCGGGGTCATCTGGTCGGCGATCTGCGCCTCGCCGGTGCGCAGCATGGTGAGCTGGACCTGGGCATCCTGGACGTTCTGGAACGTGATGCCGTCCAGATAGACGTGTGAGGGGTCCCAGTAACCGTCGAAGCGCTTCAGCTTCAGTGAGCTGTTCTGGGTGAAGCTGACGAACTCGAAGGGCCCGGTACCGACCGGGTGCAGGCCGTAGTCCTTGCCGTATTTCTTGTACGCCGTGGGCGAGATCATGAACCCGGGACGCTCGCCGAGAGCGGCGAGCAGCGGCCGCCATGCGGATTGCAGGTCGAGGGCGACCGTCGAGTCGTCGACCACCTTGACGGACCGCACCGGCGGGGTCAGCTGACCACGCAGCGGTGAGTTGGTGCTCTCGTCGAGCAGCCGGTCGAGATTCCACTTCACCGCCGCGGCGTTGAACGGTGTGCCGTCGTGGAACTTCACGCCCTTCCGCAGGAACAGCGTCAGGGTCTTGCCGTCCTTGCTGGTCTGCCACCGCTCGGCCAGTTCCGGCACGAGGTTGAAGTTCTGGTCGTAGGCGACCAGCGTGTTGTACATCGCATAGAAGGCGAAGCGTTCGGAGAAGTTCTGCGAGAACGCCGGGTCCAGCGTCGTGATGTCCATGGCGGTCGCGAAGGTGAGCGTGCCGCCGTGCACCGGCTTGCCGGCGACCGACGAGCCGGACGAGTTGATGGTGGGGTTCGGGGTATTGCCTCCACCGCACGCGGCGATGAGCAGACCGAGTGCCGACAGACCGCCGGCCTGCAGGACCTGTCGCCTTCTGACGCCGTCTATGGCCGGAATTTCCATCTGACGAGCCATGTGCTTCACCTTCTATGCCGGAGGAGTCGGGCTTATTAAGACAATTCAGTCGATCCGTCAGTTGGCAGTTAGCCCGCTTCGTTCTCGACGAAGGGGCCGGGGTGTTACGGGTGGTAGAGGAAGGCGGCGAGCGCGTCGGCCACCGTGTGGGGTGCTTCTTCGAGGATGGCGTGCTTGACGTCGTCGACGATGATCAACCGGGAGTGCGGGATACGCTCGTGCATCGCGCGCGACATCTCCGGTGGCGAGCCGACGTCGAGTGCCCCTGTCATGATCAGTGTGGGCACTGCGATCGCGTGCAGCTCGTCGAGCAGGTCGGTGGTGGCCAGCACGCGAAAGGCCGCGGCGTAAGCAGCCGGGTCGTTGGAGAGGAACCGTTTCATGTGCGCCTCGACCACCTCTGGATGGTCGGCCCGGAAACGGTCCGTGTACCAGCGGGTGCCGCTGTCGGCCACAAGCATCGGGCCGCCCTCTTCGACGGTGCGCAGCCTCGCCAGCACGGCCTGCCGCTGCTCGGGAGTCCGACCGGCCACCGCGCAGATGAACCCGGCCCGCCTCACTCGCTCGGGGTGTCGCAGCGTGACCGCCTGCGCGATCAGTCCGCCGAGCGACATGCCGATGACGTTCGCGCGCTCGATGCCGAGCTTGTCCATCAAGGCGATGTGGTCGGCGACGAAGTCGTCGATCTCGTAGGGACCGGCCGGCTTGGGTGAATTGCCGTGGCCGCGTAGGTCGTATCGCACGACCTGCCCGTGTCGGGCGAGCGCCGAGGCGACGAATGACCAGCGGTCCAGGTCCGACCCGACCCCGTGGACGAGCACGGTGGGGACGGCATCGCCGGGCTCGCCATCCAGCCGGTGGTGGACTGCGATGGTCATGCCGAGACGTCCGCGCGATGCGCTTCGAGGACCGACCGCGCGCTGTCGAGAAGGGAGACGGCCGCCGGTACGCCGGCGTAGACGGCGACCTGCCGGATCACGGCGACGAGCTGCTTGGGGTCCAAGCCGTTGCGCAATGCCCCCCGGGCATGGATCTCGAACTCGCGCGTCTTGCCCAAAGCCGCAGTGATGCCGAGCACGAGCAGGCTGTGCTGCAGGGGCTCGAGCCGTTCGTCGGTCCAGATCTCACCCCAGCAGTAGGTGGTCATGAATCGCTGGAACTCGACGCTCAGGTCGTCATCGAACGACAGCGCCTTGTCGACGTACTCGCCGCCGAGAACGGCGCGGCGGACCTGCATGCCCTGGTCGTGCAGATCTCCGGCGGCGGTGGTGTCAAGCGACATGGTTGATGATCTCCTTCGTAATCAGATCGGGGCGTTCCTGAAGGACCTCGTGTTTCACACCGGGAACTTCGACGAACCGTCCGTCGGTGCGTTCGGCTATGAGCCGGGACATCCGCGGCGGCGACCCGACGTCGAACTGTCCTGTCATCGCGAGGACAGGGGCACTGATGCGGTCGAGCTCGTCAGCCAGATCAGTGGTGGCCAGCACTCGGTAGGCGTTGGTGTAGGCCGTGGGGTCGAGGCGGGACATCCGGGCGACGGTGTCCGCGGTGACCTCGGGGTGGGCGTCGAGATACTCGCGTGTGTACCAGCGCTCGACACTCTGGCCGGCGGCCCCTCCAGGGCCCTCGGCTTCGACCATGGCCAACCGGGCGAGCACGCGGGACGTCTCCTCCTCGGTGCGGCCGGCGACAGACCCGATGACAACGAGCCGTCGTACGACGTCCGGCCGGACGATTGCGGTGCGCTGGGCGATCAACCCGCCGAGAGAGAAACCGACCGTGTCCGCTGCGCGTACCCCCAGACGATCGAGCAGGCGCAGGTGGTCGGCGACGAAGTCATCGACGGTCCACGGACCGGCCGGTGCGGGTGACGATCCGTGGCCGCGTAGGTCGTAACGGATCCGTGGACGGTCGTCGGGCAGCCGCTCGTAGACATCAGACCACGCCTTGGCGCTACTTCCGACGCCGTGCACGAACACCAGCGGCACAGCCCCGTCGAGATCGCCGTGGATCTCGGCATGAACGTCCACCGGTTCGGTCAGCGGCGAGAGCATCTTCATCGGACGTCTCCCCTGTCGTTCGCTTCGGTTTTCCAGGACGGATCGCTGGCTCTCGTGCGACGCTGTCGCAGGCCTGTCGCCCCAACCTGACTGCTGTCGGCTGTCAGCTGTCTGATAGCCGGGTACCCTAAGGTCACCTATCTGACAGGTCAATGGCTGCGAGGAGACTTTCATGGACACGTTTCCTGCGGGGGCGGTCGAGCGAGCGCCGGCCCTCATCCGCGACCAAGTCGCGGCACAGATCCGCGATGCGATCGCCGAACAGCGCCTGGCCCCAGGACAGCTGCTCGTCGAGCGGGAGTTGTGCGAAACCACCACTGCCAGCCGCGCCACCGTGCGCGAGGCCCTACGCCAACTGGAGTCCGAGGGGCTGGTCTCGTCAACCAACGGGCGGGGCACTGTCGTAACCGTGTTGTCCACGGAGGACGCCCGGCACATCTACGAGGTTCGCTCGGCTCTCGAGGGCCTTGCCGGCCGCCTGTTCGCCGAGCGTGCGTCCGCCGAGGACCGCGCATCGCTCTTGGGCGCCATGGCCGAGCTCGAGCGGGTGGCGGGTGACACTCGGGCGATGCTGAAGGCCAAGACGGCCTTCTACGACGTGCTCACGCAAGGAGCCCGCAACGGTGAATTGACGCGCTCCTTACAAGCGTTGACCCGGCGGGTAACTCTCGTGCGAGCGATGTCGCTCTCGCGGGAGGGACGTTGGAAGGAATCGCTGGCCGAGGTTCGGGCCATCTGCTCGGCGGCGGTCGCCGGCGACGCCAACGAGGCAGAGCGACTGTGCCGTGAACACATCCGCCAAGCCGCCAAGACCCTAACCGAACCTGACAGCTGACAGACAGCAGACAGCCGTCCTAGACTCGCCGCCGTCCGCAGCTTCTCGAGACGACGGAGACGCCCATGAGCGCGCTGCCCGACACCTACTCGTTCGTTCCGGACCTGCCCGAGCGGCAGTGGCGGATGCTGATCGGCGGTCAATGGGTCACGGCCACCGACACCCGACCGGTGCTCGACCCGGGCACCGGCGGGCACATCGCGGTTGTGCCGGAGGCCGGTGCCGCCGACACCGATGCCGCGGTAGCGGCCGCACGACGCAGCTTCGACGAGGGGTCCTGGCACCGACTGCCGGCCGACCAGCGCGCACGGGTGCTGTGGCGTATGGCTGAGCTGATCGACAAGCGCAGCGACGAGCTCGCCCTCATCGAGGCACGCAACCAGGGCGGCCCGCACCGCGGGCTGCGCAACCACATGATCCCCGAGACCGCGCGAGTGTTCCGCTACTACGCCGGCTGGGCCGACAAAGTCGCAGGTCGTGCAATCGAGCTGCGTCGTGGCTCCGATGAGTTCCACGCCTACACGCTGCGTCGCCCAGTCGGTGTCGTTGGGCTGATAACGCCGTGGAACTCGCCGCTGATGATGGCGGCCTGGAAGGTCGCCCCTGCTCTCGCCGCCGGCTGCAGCTGCGTACTCAAGCCGGCCGAGCTGACGCCGCTCACCAGTCTGCTTCTCGGTGAGATCGCTCAGGAGGCCGGAGTCCCCGACGGGGTGTTGAACGTCGTCACCGGGGACGGGGCTGTGGTCGGCGCCCGGCTTGCCGAGCACGCCGACGTCGACAAGGTCGCGTTCACCGGCTCGACATCGGTCGGGCGAGCCATCGTCTCCGCAGCGATGGGCAACCTAAAGAAGGTCTCGCTCGAACTCGGCGGCAAATCACCGGTGATCGTGTTCGACGACGCCGACGTCGACGAGGCGATCGCCGGAGCATCGGCCGCCATTTTCAGCAATGCCGGACAGGTGTGCACGGCCGGGTCACGGCTGATCGTGCACGAGCGGCTCTACGACCGCATCGTCGCCGGCGCGGCCGAGCGAGCCAGGGAGCTCAACGTGGGCTACAGCTTCGACCCGCGTTCAGAGATGGGGCCGGTCATTTCCGACGAGCAGCGGCAGACGATCCTCGGCTATGTCGAGTCGGGCGTCTCCGAGGGCGCAACGCTGCTGGCCGGCGGAGAGGGCTTCGGCCCGGGCTTTTTCGTCCAGCCCACCGTGCTGGGCGACGCCCGACCCGACATGCGTGCCGTGCGCGAGGAGATCTTCGGCCCGGTCGTCACCGCGATGCGGTTCCAGACGGTCGACGAGGCCATCTCGATGGCCCACGACACGACATACGGCCTCGCCGCTTCAGTGTGGACGAAGAATGTGAAAACCGCCCACCAAGTGGCATCCCGGCTGCGGGTCGGCCGGATCGGGCTCAACATCCACGGCCTGCCCGACGTCACGATGCCCACCGGGGGCTTCAAGGAGTCTGGTTGGGGCCGTGAGCTGGGCCCTGACGGGCTCGACCTGTTCCTCGAGACCTCGTCCGTGTTCACGAAGCTGACATGAATCGCGGATATGGAGATACCGCGTATAGTTCTGGCCGCCCGAGGGCCGGACTGCGGGGCGACGCCCGACCCAAGCGCTGCGTGCGGGGGCGCAGCGTGCCGCCGCGGAAGAGATTGTTGCCCTTTCCGACCTACCGGCCGGACCTGGCTACCAGAGGGCTCGGCAGCCAGGAAGTTCGAGCACACGGGGCCTGCTCGACTTTGGAGCGGATCAGTTCTTGATGGTGGCCTCGCTGTTGCCGGCACCGACATTCACGGTGAGGCACCGTCACCGCCCAGCATGGCGCTGGCGTCAGAGCCCCTCCCCTTCTTCCAGACAACTTGCCGTTGAGGGTGACGGTGGAGGAGCCTGTAGCAGGGACGGTAATGGTTCCGGTGGTCTTCTCAAGGACCGAGACGGCCACCTCACCCTCAAGGTCACCTGCCCAACGCCCAGCGCGCCGAGGGCTACCGACAGGCCATGCGGAACCTCGGCCTGGCCGAGGAGATCGACGTCGTCTCCACCAGCTACACCCAGCAGGGCGGGTACGAGGGCGCGAAGGAACTGCTCGCACGCCCCCAGAGGCCCACGGCTGTTTGGGCGTCACGTTCGAGGACACCCAGCAGGATTTCGCCCGAAGCGTGGAGGCCTACGCCACCGGGGTGTTCCCGTGACTCGTTCCACGACACCGCCGAGTTGATGACCAAAGTGGTGCGCAAGGGCCAAGGAACTGGAGTCAGGCCCGTCCCCGCTGTCCTTCGCGCCCTTGGCGCAGCCCGTTCCATTGCATTGGAGCCTCGACGAGACTGGCGTCGAAGGCGGCGTCAATCTCCCTCTGCTGGAACTACATGTTGCTCCGGTGGGATTCGCTGGCTACTCGGCAAGGGAACTGGAGGAGGTCGGCACCTCGCTGGCGCATCGGATCCGTCGGACCGGGGCAGTCAAGAACGACGTTGCCCTGATGTCGTCCAGTTCCCACGAGCTTGCAATCGTCAGCATCTCCGTCAACCGGCCCCGTACGTGGGATATGCCTCAGCCGGGGGAACTGGTGGGAGTTCGCTTGCACAAGTCGGGCCAAGTCACCCTGCGGGCCACACTCCCCCGAGACAGCATGGGCTCCATCCTCGATCACGACGCGCTGCCCCAACAAGTCACCTCCCTGCTGAGGTTCAGCGGCGCACTGAATTTGATCCAGCCTGAACGGATCATCGTGGCGATCGGTGTGTCAGACCCCAAGCTAACCCAAGTCGACAGATTCAACCCGCATCAGTCACGTACGCGTGCCGAACTCAGCGCCTACATGAGTTTGTTCAAGCTGCAAACCGAGCCGGATGAGTCAACCAGCCTGGCCGCGCTGGACGCAGGTGCCGAGGAAGTCGCTGGCATCCTGTCGCGAGCCCTGATGAAACAGCATCCCTCTGCCTCCTGAGAATCAGGGGCGCTACCGCTTCGTCATCGACACGGCCGCCATCGGCTGAACGGCGGGTGCGTCCACC
>NZ_MUBM01000251.1 GCF_002154505.1 Streptomyces carpinensis
CCCTCACCCCCCTCCTCGCCGGCCTCGACCCCTACCTGCGCCGCGACAGCAGCGAACGCCCCCGCATCGACGACCAGTACCGCCTCGTCCTCGACCCCGTCATCACCGCCACCGGCTGCCACGTCTACGTCCAGAACGCCGAACTCCACACCCACGGTGTCGGCGCCCCCGACCTCGGCCTAGCCGCCTGGCGCAGCGCCACCATCCTCAACGCGATCACCGGCACCGACCCCTACCCGCTGCCCGCACGCACCGCGTTCACCGCGTTCGGCCTCGCACAGCAGCGGCCCCAGATCCCGCCCGTGCGCCAGATCAGGACACTGACACCCCTGGCAGACGGAATCTGAGGCCGCCACACAACCGCTGAACCGCTCGGCCGCCGGCCGGCTGACCGCCGACCCGACGAGCTGGCGACCGCCGATCCGCTAGAACATCGGCGTGCCGTTCCGCGTCAGCTTCCAGTCCACCGACGCGAAGTCCTTCGGATCCAGCTCACCCTTCGCCGTCACCCACTCGGCGATCCGGGTACGGATCTCCGTCGACTCCGACCACAGCTCCTTCGCCGACGCCACGTGCGGGAACGCGCCACCGCCATTGGCACGGTAGTTGTTCACCGCCAGCACGAACTGCTGCGCGTCGTCCAACGCCGCACCGTCGAACGTCAGGTTCTTGATCCGCGAACCGGCCGGCTGGGCCACATCGATGTCGTACTGCAGACCCGACACATAGTCGTAGTTGTAGTCCGGACGGCCGCCGGCGTTCGTCAGCTTGTCCACGTCGACCGCCGCATCCGGCGCCGTCTGCACGTAGTACTCCGCCGAGTACTCCAGGTAGGCGCGCACCTGGGCGCCCGTCATCAGCTTCGCGACCAGCGTGTTGTCGTACACGTACAGGCCCGACAGATCCCGGATCGTCACATCGCCCGCCGGGATCTCCGACGTCCGCGAGAAGGGCGAGGCCTGCGCGATCACCGGCAGGGCGGCGTACCCGGTGCCGGCCAGCGCCGCCTTCACCACGTCCTCCTGCACCTTGGTGATCAGGTCGATGATCGGCGCGTCCTTGTAGCGGGCCTCCACCGTCGTCAGCGTCTGCGTCGCCCGGCCCACGACCTGGTTGACGTAGGCCACGACCTTCTCGTGCTCGCCGTCGAGCAGCTTGGTGATCTCCGGGTCGTCGGCCACCGAGTTGGAGTTGCGCAGCGACGCCGCAACCGACTCCACCTCCCACCGGCCCTTGACGAACACCAGCTCGATGTCGAAGAGGGTGAGCCGCTCCGCGAAGCACAGCGGCTCCGACAGCACGACCGTCTTCCCGGTCTTGTCGTTGACGACCTTCAGCTCCGGAATCTCCAGGTGCGCGTGCCCCACCAGGATGGCGTCGATCCCCGGCACCTGCCGGGCCACGTTCGCGGCGGCATCCTCCACATACGGCAGCTGATCACCGTACGAGGACGTGCCGGACGTACCCGAGTGCGCCGACACGATCACCACGTCCGCACCCATCGAACGCAGCTTCGGCACCCACTTCGCCGCCTGCTCCTCCAGCCCCGGGAACGTCAACTTCCCCTGCACATACGCCTTGTCCCAGATCGCGATACCCGGATTGGTCAGGCCCAGCACCGCCACCTTCACCGGCCGCGCACCGTGCGGACGGAACTCCTTGATGAAGTACGGCGGAAAGGCTGGCCGCTGCGTCTTCGCGTCCAGCGCGTTCGCACCCAGCAGCGGAAAGTCGCACTGCTGCTCGAACTTCCGCAGCGTCTCGATGCCGTAGTTGAACTCGTGGTTGCCCAGCGCCACCGCGTCGTACCCGATCGCGTTCATCGCCCGCGCCATCGGATGCACCGGGCCACCCTGGGCCGTGATCGGGTCCACCTTGGCGTAGTAGTACGTCAACGGCGTGCCCTGGATCGTGTCACCCGCGTCCAGCAGCAGGGTGTTGTCACGGCCCTTCTCCTCACGGACCTGGTTCACCAGCGTCGAGATCCGCGCCAGACCCTGCGCGTTGCCCGCCTTGTCCGAGTACTCCGCGTCCTTGAAGTAGTCCCAGTTGAAGACGTGGCCGTGCAGATCCGTCGTCCCCATCACGGTCAGCGAGTACCGCTTGGGCTGCTTGCCGGGCCCGCCCGCCGCCGACCCCGCGGACACCTCGGCGGCCTGCGCCGC
>NZ_MUBM01000252.1:0-260 GCF_002154505.1 Streptomyces carpinensis
GGACCGGCAGCGGCACCGCGGGCACCACCGGGGCGGGGCTGCGCGCCGGGGTTCCCGCGGTGCCGCTGCCGGTCCAGTTCGACGAGGGTTTCTGGGCGCAGCGCCTGGTCTCCCTCGGTGTGGCCCCGTGCGCCGTCCCGCTGCGCTCGCTCACCGCGGACGCGCTCGCCGCGGCCCTCGCCCGGGTCACCGGGGACTCCTCCCATCGGCGCCGGGCCGAGGCCCTGGGTGCCCTGATCCGCCGGGAGGACGGCGTCGCG
>NZ_MUBM01000252.1:285-759 GCF_002154505.1 Streptomyces carpinensis
CCGCGGTGCCCTGTGGGGTCATCTGCGCGGATCGCGGGGCGGGGTCACGCGTAACTCGCGGTGCCCGCCCGGAGCTGCGGGCTCTGCCGGAAGAGGCGGTCGGGGACCGTGTCGGCCAGGACCTTGTACCCGGCCGGGTCGAGGTGGAGGTGGTCGCCGGTGTCGTAGGCGGGCAGCAGCGCGCGGGGGTTGTGCGGGTCGCGGGCCGCCCGGTCGAAGTCGATGACGGCGTCGAACCGGCCGCTGGTGCGGATCCACCGGTTGACCGCCTGCCGGGCCGACTCACGGACGCCGGCCGGGTCGTCGTAGCCGTTGCCGCCGAACGGCGTGAGGGTGGCCCCGTACACGCGGATGCCCTGGGCGTGGGCGCGGGTGACGATCTGCTGGTAGGCGCCTATGAGGTCGGCCGTGACCTGCTTCATCGCCGGCTCGGTCGCATCGGCCGTGCCGATGTCGTTGACGCCCTCGAAGACG
>NZ_MUBM01000252.1:791-976 GCF_002154505.1 Streptomyces carpinensis
CGTCCCTGGAGCCGGTCCGGCCAGCGGTCGTTGCCGTTGGTCGTGGACCCGCGGCCGTCTGTGAGGGAGTCGCCCAGCACGACGGTGGCGGAGGTGGTGTTCTTCGACCACACCTCAAGGCCGCTGAGGAAGTACCAGTGGTCGGCGGTGGTGGCTCCGGGCAGGTCGGTGTCGGCCAGGTGCTC
>NZ_MUBM01000253.1 GCF_002154505.1 Streptomyces carpinensis
GGCCATGGCTAAACGCCCACTGAGGGGCCATCTCGCCGGCACCGAGGAGCAGGTCGCACACGAGCTGGAGACGGTGCTAAAGGAGACGGGCGCCCAGGAGGTCCTGCTCACCACCAGCACGTACGACCGCGACGCCCTGCTGGACTCCTACCGGCGGCTGGCACGGGTCTTCACCGCCTGTTAGCAGGTCCCGGCCGATCACGTCGGGAGCGGACCGGCCGATCCGACGCCGCCGGCTCGGGATCACCGTCCGGATTCCGCCGAGCGGCGACGCCCGAGGACGGGTTCGGCCAGCAGCCTCGCCGTCCTGCACAGGGTCTGGCCGTGCCATGCGAAGAGTTCGTCGCGCGAGCCGAAGCGGCCCAGGTCCGCCAGGACGTAGGCCGAGAGGTCGCAGGAGGCGCCGGCGGCCGGGCAGGGCGTGACGCCGTCCCAGTCGATCGCCGTCCTGGACAACGCCTCGAAGAGCGTCTCCGCACCGGCGTTGGTGAAGCCGCCCTCGTGAGCGCCGCTCAACTCGTCCAGACTGCCGAAGAGTTCCGAGACCGCCAACCAGGGTGCGGTGGCGTGAACGGTCGGCGAGAGGCCGTCGACGCGGAATTCCGGCCATGCCAGCACCACCTGGTCCGGGACGATCCGGTGCAGATGCGGGAAACGCGGGTACCAGAAGGCCCCGTCCACCAGCAGGCCGCGCACCCGGGTGGCCACCCCCGACGCCCGCGCGACGGACTCCAGCACGGCCAGCCGCTGACTGCACGAGCCCCGGCCGCGGCGAAGCACCTCGGACACGGGCCGCTCGTCCTGCACCGAGTACACCGGCTGTACGGCCGCGGCGATCCACCTGTGGGCCCGGCGCAGTGCCGCTATGCGCCGGACGGGACCGGAGGCGTCCTGCGGACCCGCTGCCGTGTCGATCCGTCGAAGCAACGACGCGACCTGCGGATGGTGCCAGTCGAGGATCCGCGTCGGGGCTGTGCTTCCCGGCGCCGCGCCTCCGCCGGCCCTGCCGGCGCGGGGACGGCGTCGCGGTGTGAGAAGCGAACTCGTCATGACCACAGTCCTCTCGTCCGGCACAGCGCACGGCAAGAGGTATCGTGACGGAAAAATTGAACATGTTCAACTCTGCTCCGTAGCCGCACCGGGCAGGAGCGGCCGCGCCTTTCGGTCCTGGGTGAGCTTGACCCTCGACCTGGTCGAGGGCCCAGGGTTGCGGGTGTGGAGAGCGAGATGCGCAGTATCGGGGAGATGGCCCAGGACAGCGGACTGAGCGTGAGCGCGCTTCGGTTCTACGACCGCGCCGGGGTGCTGGTGCCGGCCTGGGTCGATCCGGTGAGTGGCTACCGCTGGTACGAGCCGGAGCAGTTCGACGAGGCGCGCGTGCTTGCCCGGCTGCGCCGGGCCGGGATGCCGCTGTCGGACATCCGGCTGGTGCTGGCCGGCTGGTCCGGCGCGGACACGGAGTTGGTGCGAGGGCTCCTCCAGGCGCACCTGCGCCGTCTCGAGCTGGGACTGTCCGACGCCCGCAGCGAGTTCTCCACGCTCCGAGCGCTACTCGACCATCGGGAGAACCCCCATGACTTCGCTCCGCACCGCCCCGGCCCACCTGTCCGTCCCCGCGCCCGAGCTGGCCGCCGCGTTGGACGCCGTCCGCTTCGCGGTCGGCACCGATCCCGAGCTGCCGATGCTGGGAGGGGTCCTGTTCGACATCGAGGGTGACGGGCTCCAGGTCGTGGCCACCGACCGCTATCGCATGGCTGTCGGCCGAACCGGCACCACCGGTCACGGCGGCGGCCGCGTCCAGGCCGTCGTGCCCACCCCGCTCGTCGACGCGATGCGGGCCCTGCTGAGCGGCGAGGCGACCGTCCGGCTCTCCGTGGACGGCGACCGCGTGACCCTGGAGACGGGCGACTGTCAGACGGCCGGCCAGTGCCTCGGCCACGACTTCCCCGACTACCGTCGCCTCCTTCTTCTGCCGACGGGGCGCCGGGCTCTCGTCGATGTGCCCGACTTCCGCGGGGCGGTGGAGACAGGCCCCGTCCGCGCCGGTGAGCTGCGCGATCAGGACGGCGCCCGCTGCGACCTCAGCGTGCTCCGCGTCGCGGACGACGGCACGGTGACCGTCTGCGCGGACGGCGACGACGCCCCGAACCGTGTCGCCGTCAACCGCGAGTTCCTGCTGGAGGCGCTCGCCTCCGGCGCCCGCGACCGGCTGATCCTGGAGTTCGGCGCGCCGACGGCCCCGGTCGCGATCCGCCGGCCCGAGGACGAGGACACGTTCTCGATCCTGATGCCGGTCCGGCTGGAGGAGTGACCTCAGGACGTCTGTGCTTCACGCATGCGCTGACCTGCGGGTTCCGCCCGACCTGCACAAACGTGGTCCGCCTCAGCCCGCCTCGGGCCGTCCCGGACCGCTCTACCTCGCCTCCGTGTTCCCACGGGAACACCGAGCGGGAAGCTGCACGCGCACCTATCTTGGCCTGCTGCTTACCGCCTCGAGGGGCGGCGAACCTCCATCTATTCGCCATGTTGACCGGAAAATGCCGCTCCCCCGAGGCGGGCAGGAATCGCCGCCGGCGCAAACTCCTGGATGCGTAGAGGTGGCCAGGCAACCGGGTCCCGGAGGCCATGACGGCGTCACTACGGGGCTCGAGGGAACGACACCATGTTGTCCGCAGCGAGTGTGTGCTCGTCGTTCGGCGTGTTCTGGTCGACAAGGACAGCGCTGGCGAGGGTGAGTTCGGTGACCGGTCGACGGAGATCTTCGAGCTGTGCCTTTTGGTTGGCGATGGTTTCCCTGAGTCTGGCGTTGGCCTCACGGAGCCGCTTCTCGAGTTCCGGGATCTGCCGGGTCTCGTTGCGGACGTGTTCGTAAAACTGGTTCTTGAGGTCCGTGTGCCGCTTGATGAGGGCCATGCGGTGCACGCCGGCCTCGGCGGCGAGGGAGACGACGGTGAGGCTGCCGTTGGAGGTGGTGGCGTTGCCGGCCAGGAGTCGGTCCATCGCTCCGCGGATGCGAGTGCGCTCGTTCTGGTGTCGCTGGTTCATGTCGGTGCCTCGGCGTTGTGGGCGGTGGCGTCGTGAGTATCGGCCGTGGCTCGCAGTCGGTTGGCGTTGTCTCGCAGACGGGTGCCGAGGGGCCGGGTGCGTAGGCGGCCAACTCGGCGAGTTCGTCGGCACGTTCGCGTAGTCGGCGGGCGTGGGTGTCGGTGCGGACGGTGTTGCCGCAGCCAGGCCGGCAGTCGTACTGCCTGGGGGCTGTGGTGCCCGCCTCGGGTTCTGCACAAGGCGATGTCGCGCTTGAATGCGCAGATCAGGAACGCGTCAGAGTTGTCGTAGAGCACGACGCCGTCCCGGTATAGGAACGCGGCGGCCTTCTTCGCCGAATGTCTGGGGGACGATGCGCCCTTCGAAACGCGGAGTGGTGGCGGCCGCGGTGAGGGCCGTGCGGGCGGCGGGGCCGGAGACCTTCTCGCCGGCGGCGATGCGGTCGCGCAGGTGCGCAGCGGTGTCGGCTGCGGCGAGGGCGGTCTCGACGTTCGGTGATCCGTGGTGGCTGGTGAAGACGCTCCTGGGGCATGTGGACGTGGAGACGACGAAGCGGCATTACCTTGCCCCGGTGGCGCACCTGCAGCTGGAGTCGATCCTGGCCGCGGCCCAGGCCGGCGAGGTAGGGCCGTGCTCTCGCAGGCCGGCTCGGCACTGCTCATCGACAACGAAATGGGCCACCGACGGAGCCAGCGGCCCATCACGAAAGATCGAGGCCAGCGAGGCTGCACCCTGTCGCCCGGCTCGGGGGCCGGTTGGTGGCTGCAGACGTGGGTGCGGGTACGTCGGTGGCGCACCAAGCCAGGATGGCGAATCTACGACGATTCCTGAGCTGCTGGCGCACGGGCGAATTTCACCCACTTGGATGCGAACGTGTGGCCCATTCTGGCGTACTCAGTACGTTGGATTTCATCCCGCGCAAATGGCGGGTTTCTCAGAAGTCGTCGCGGAGCCTGAGCTCCTGACAAGGGTAAAGGGAGTGAATATTCACCGTTCAACCTCACGTTGGAGGCAGCTGAGCCGTGACCGACAGGAGGTAGGCATGACGCAAATACGCAGAGAGCGCCGCCGCACAGCGCGAGTGGTGGCCGCCGGGATGATGGGAATCCTGCTAGCAGCGGCAACTACATACACTGGGCCGTCAGCCAGCGCATCGGTCACAGCAGCCAAGGCGCCCACGCACACCGCCACCGGGCCCGCGGACTCCCAGCCGAGCCCGGCCGGCTTCTCGCCGTTCGTCAAGGACTGGTATCGCCACGGCAGTTCGCTCACGATCAATAAGGACGGTTCGTTCGAAGCCAGCGGGCGCGTCTACGTCTACTGCGATCAGGCCTCGCCACCGTGCGACAAGTGGTCCGGCAACACCATCATCGATGGCTATCACGCCTCGGGGCGGCTGACAGCTGTCAACGGTACCTCGGCCACCGGCGTGGTGACCGACAGCAACGGCAGTCAGGACAACTGGTTCCCCACTGGCCCGATAACCATGACGCTCAATCCCGCCACCGACAGCCTCTCCATCGCCGGCGCCAACTACTGCGGCCCGAACTCCCCTGCGAGCCTGTGCGGCGCGTAGCGCCCCGGGGGGTTGCCGCGTCCGCCGCCGCTGGGGGCCTGCTCCAGTGCAGTGGCCAGGGCAGCAGCCAGTCCGTTCGCCCGATCAGCCTGCACGGCCTCCCCTGTAGGTGGCTGCCGCCTGCTCCTTCTCGGAGCGGCAGGTGACTGGAAAGTGCCTTTCTGCTGTGGTGGCAGAAGCCTGGCTACTTGCCCCTGAAAAGGTGTTTGTGCTGGTGAGGGGGCCGGTGCGTGAGATGGCGTTGTGCCGCTGGCCTGTCGGCGACATGTCCCTCATCGGCTGAGGACGGTCATCCGCTGGAGGTTGCAGGCGAAGGTCTCCAGTCCGGCCCAGGTCTGGGCGCCGGCCAGGCGGCGCAGGCGCGTGCGGGAAGCCGAAGCTGCGCTTGAGGTGGCTGATGCAGGCCTGCCCGTCGGGCAGGCGCGCGTTCACGGTCCGGGTACGGCCACACTGCGCGCAAAGCGCCGCCGCGCTCGGCTCCTGGAGCACTGGTTTGGAAGATCGCGTATGTGTATGGGGCTGAGGTGGCGAGACGCTGACCTGAGCCTTCCTGGAAGGCTCGCCGACATTCCCCGTTGCCTCCCGCGACTCCACGGTCTGCTGACGTACCGCGTGAGCTGCGTCGCTCAAGGTTATAGGCGGATGACGACCAAGGCTATGTCGTCGCTGGAGCCGTTGGCGACGCCGAGGCGGGCCAGCAGCGTGTCGGCCATCTGGTCAGGGGCAAGGGTGGTGTCCTGCGCCAGGGCGTTGGTCAGGTGGGCCAGGCCGGTGTAGATGTCCTCGTCGCGGCGCTCGATGAGCCCGTCGGTGTAGAGCACGAGAGTGTCACCTCGGGTGTAGGTCGTGCTGGCCTGGGGGCGGGGGACGTGATACGGGCGGGCGCCGAGCGGCGGATCGGTGGCCTGGTCCAGCAGCTCGCAAGTCCCATCGCGGTGGAGCAGGACGGGCGGTGGGTGCCCGGCGTTGCTGTAGATGATCAGTCTGCTGCGGGGGTCGATGAGCACCTTTACCGCAGTTGCGGCCGTCGCGCCTTGGATGGAGCGGGCGTACAGACCGAGAATTTCCAGGGCCTGGGCCGGGCTGGGGAGGGCCCGGATGGCCGCGCTCAGGGCGCTGCGGAGCATGCCCATGACGGCTGCGGCGTGTAGACCATGGCCGACGACGTCTCCGACCGCTACCGAGTAGAGGCAGGGCGGTAGGTCGACGATGTCGTACCAGTCGCCGCACACGTTGAGTGATCTGGTCGCCGGCAGGTACCGCACGGCGATGTTTCCGTATCGGAGCAGGTCGGGGTCGTCGAGCATGGCCTCCTGCAACGTGACGGCGACCTGGCGTTCGCGGGCGTGGGCTTGGCGCAGCTCCTGGTTCAGCCGCTGTAGCTCGCGCGCCTTCACGTAGAGCTCGGCGGCTATAGCTTCGTCGTGCCCGGTGAGCTGACGCGCCTTGGGTGAGTGGACGAAGGGGGTGACGTCGTCGGCCTTTTGGACGATCCACTTCACACTGCCGTCCGGCCCGGGAATCGGGGTGTAAACCGCGGACCACCACCGCTCCTCGAGCTTGCCCGGCTGGTCAGGGGCGGGTATGTCGTACCGCTGCAGCGTCAGGGTGTCTGGCTCCCCGGTGTCCAGGACCTTCAGCAACGATGCCTTTAGGTATTCGGCGCCGTGTTCAGGGGCGTCGGGGTTTCCTGGTAGGGCGTCGAAGAAGTACTTCCCGATGAGCTCTTCCCTGGTTCGCCCGGTGATCTGCAGACATGCCGGGTTGACGTAGCGGATCACCAGGTCCTTATCCAGCACCAGATACGGGCTCGGCGCGGCGTCACAGAAGGCTGTGAAATCGATGTCTAGGGACATACGCGCTCTCCAGGGTCCGCGAGCGCGGCTACCTCAAATTTCATTCTATGGGCGATCCAGGGGCGGGGCTCGCTGGCCCCAGCCGGCGCCTGAGCTGCACGGCTGGAGTCTGGTCCGCGTGGTCGTGGACGCCATCGAGGGCCTCGGCCCGGTGGAGGTTCCGGGCAGATCTGTATCGACTGGCAGTGCCGTGGGAGTCCTGCTACACGAGAGTGGTGGGAGGTGTGGCATGCCTCGTGATCTGGTCAGGGGACTGTCCACGCTCCTTGCGGCAGTAGTTGAGCAGGCAGCCCCATCGGTTCCCCTCGCCCCCGTCCTGGCCTCGGTTGCGTGACCGGGCAGGACTGCCCGAAGCCTTCACAGAGCGTGCGGTCCGGGCCACCGTTCAACGGCGGAACGTCGGTGATCGAGGGTACCGCCCCGCCGGCGGGGTTCAGTCGAGGTACCCGAGCTCGGTGTCCGGTCGGCAGTGGGAACAAGCCGGGACCTGCTGCCGTAGGGCGTCGAGCGGCTGATCCCGGCTGACGGGAACGCACCGGTTGCTCTTCCTCACGATCCAGCAATCCCCGGCATGGACCACTGGGAGGTGCGTGCGTTCGAGGAGCCAGTCCGGCACCGGCGGCCGGGCATGGTCGCCCCGCTGCCGCTCGCCTTCGCGCCACTCGGCCGCGGCGATCAGCTGCCGCACCCGGTCCAGGGAAAGGGCGAGCCAGATCTCCCAGGGTGCGGAGGCGTGGCAGGTCCAGCAGCAGATCGTTCACATGTTCTATTTGAGGGCGTTGGCTGCCCACCAGCACGCAAGAGGGGGCGACTCACCGGAGGCAGCTTGCGGTTCGACCTGCAGGCCCTCGCATTCCTCGGCATCGGCTCCGCCCGCCTCGACCCGGCACCCGCCGGACCGCTACGGGCGACCGGATACCGGGCCCGCATCTACACGCACTCCCCGACCCGGCGGGCGCGCTGCTCCTCGGGCGGGCGCCCACAGTACGGGGTGCGGCCCTGCCCGGGCAGCGGGCTGGCGTGAACGATCTCGGGGATATTCAATGCTTGCTCCGGTTGGTGCGGCAAGGGACGGTGACCTTCTGCGGGGCGTGGATGGTGGCCACGGTGCTCGCACCAGCCGCCGACATCCCCTTAATGAAGTACGGGGCGGACGTTGGGTTCGCCACGAGGGTGAGCAGCGGGCCGCTGGTCGGAATCACAGTGATCGCCTTCATCGTCCTGTCGTACCTGGTCCACCGGTTCGTCGAACGCCCGATCGCGCTGACCATGCGGCGCTCGCTGAACACCACCGCATTCGGCCTGCGGCCGCCGACGCCACGTCCATGAACCGAGGCGAGGCATGAGCCGCCGACGGCCGTGTGCAGACTGGCTGACCGGTGACCAGTCACCAGGTCGAATCAGCCAGGACAGGGCTTGTACGAGGAGTCCGGGCGGACCGTTGAGGAATGCGTTCAGTAAGAGTGCCGCACCGCCATCACGGTGCGAACGCGCTCCGGGTCGAACTCGCCGCCGAGCCAGCAGTGCATCGGGCGCAGGGCGTCGGGATCCGCGCAGTAGTCGTCGTAGTGCACCCGAACGGCGGCATCCCCCAATCCCGCGACGACCTCGGTCATCCGCTGTTCGATCCGCGCCAGCCGCTCCGCAGCGTCCGGCATGGTCGCCCACCACTTGCTGCGCGCCACGTCGGCGAGGTTGCGGGTGTTGAACACGAAACGTGCGCCGGGAAAAAGCCGCCGCAGGAACGCCACGTACTCGGCAAGGTCCTCCTCGGGCCAGGTGATCTCCTTGAATCCCACGATCCGCGAGTCGGGCCGGGGGCGGATCAGGGTGTCCAGCACCAGCCGCCGCATCCCAGCCAGCGCCTCCTCTTCCGGATAACCGTCGATGCCCCACCAGGGATGGAAGGGCGGCAGCGGCAGCGGCCTGGCGAGGCGGTCCCGGTGGTGCAGCACCTTGCTGTGGAACCGGTACAACTCGTACAGCACACCGTGGTTCTCGCCTCGGACCAGCACCCCGGGGATCGAGTTGAGCAGGTTCTGCAGCAGGGTAGAGCCGGAACGGCCGTAGGTCAGCACAAACAGATACTCCAGGGCCGGCTCCTTCTCCCCGACGATCTCGGCACCCAACGCCCGGTCCTCCCGACCTGGGCCCGCGACGGACAGCACCAGTGCGTCGCGCTCGACCTGGAAGGTGTCCCGCTCCCGGCAGGCCCGATCCCGTTCCTCCCGGAGCCGGTGACACGTCGTTCGCAGCCGGTCGCGCTGCTGGACAAGACGCCTCAACGGAGGCACTAGTAGTGCTGCGCCCCTGGTCAGCCGTGCCCTCGTTCCCCTCGGGATGCGGCCCTGCGGAAACCGTTTGCTCTCCGTCATGTGTGCCCTTCCTGCGTCCCGTACCACGGCGGCCCTCGCGAAGATCCGTCCCGCGCAATGTAGGGCCCAAGAATGAGCAAAGCCTTAAGAGGCCGTTCCGAACCTCGTGTGTGGGTTTCGCCTGGACGGGCGTGGGGTCGGGGTTGTTGCGGGAGTCTCGGACCGTTGCTGCCTGACGTGCCGTCGGGGTGGCGGATGCCGTCGATGCGGGCGGTCCTGGAAGCACGGCAGAGAGCCGCTGCGGTGCTGATGGAGGATCTCGGAGCCGAGCTGGAGCGGGTGCGGCAGGCGCTGACGGATGAGGCACCGACCACCGCGAGATCCTGCAGGCGAGCGAGTTCCTCACGGTGGTGGACCGTTACCCCGGATGGGACTGGCGTCGCCGCCCGAGCGCAGACCTTCAGTAGACCGGCTCGCGTCAGAGTCCTGTCGCCTGCGGGACCAGATCAGGATGGCGGCCAGGTGCAGTGCGGCCTGGTAGGCGACAGCAAGCTTGTCCGTCCGCATGGCAAGGCCCTGCCACTGCTTGATCCGAGCGATGTACCGCTCGAGGGTATTGCGCTCTTTGTATGTCTCAGCATCGAAGCTGGGCGGGCGGCCTCCGGCGCGGCCTCGCCGCAGACGGTGGCCGATCTGGTCGGCGGGCTGTGGGACAACGGCACGGATGCCGCGTCGACGGAGGTGCCCACGGATCGCGCGGGAGGGGTAGCACTAGGGCGAAGACCACGACGGGCGGCCACCGCCGGTGCTTCGGCGCCCGGGCTCCGACATGTTCCCCCCTCCTCTGCGCACCGCCTCGATCAGCATCCTCGAGCACTCCGAAGCCGGTAATGCATCGCGGCAGGTGCCATGGTTCAGCACCGTCGGTGCTGAAAGCCTCGATAGGACCCCCTCCGGGGTACGTACTCGGCCGGCGGGCCAGGTGTCTGGGCGTCCTGCCCCGCCGCCGCGGTGGTCTCAGCCATCGGTCCCGCGCAGCTCACGCACCGGCGCAAGGGCATGGTGCGAGCGTGCGGTCAGCTGTCCGACCATCACGCGCACCACGGTGACGATGTCGGGATCGTCGACGTAGTAGACCTGCCGCCGGCCCTCGCGGCGGGAGCGCACGAGCCCGGCGAGCTTCAGCTTGGCCAGATGCTGACTGACCGCGGGCAGCGCACCGCCCACCCGTTCGGCGAGGCGCGTGACGTCGCACTCACCCTGCGACAGCGCCCACATGATGTGCAGCCGGGCCGAGGAGGCGAGCAGCCCGAAGGCGGCGGCCGCATCGGCGAGAACGTCGGCGGACAGATCCTCAAAGCCACCGACTGGCCCCGTCACAGCCCTCTCCCGTCCCGCCCACTTCACCGCCGATACGCCCACACAGTGTATGTGCCCGGAAGCTCGGCGTCCGCGCGCCGACGAAATGCCCGGCCGATCCTCGCTGGAGGCCGGACCGGGCAATGGCGATCGCCGCTCAGTCCTCGTAGTAGTTGTTGACCACCACGTCCGGTTCGTCGTCGTCGAACGCCTCGTTCAGCAGTGCGCCACCGACGAGACCGGCCGCACCGGCGCCGATGAGCGCGCCGGCACCGAAGCGACGACCGCCGCCCTGCTCGTGGTGGTCGTGGTGGTGGTCTCCGTACGGCTGCCCGTAGCCGCCCTGCTGCGTATAGCCTTGCGGGGCGGGCTGCGGATAGCCCTGTGAGACGGGCTGCGAGTACCCCTGTGGGACGGGTTGCGGGTACCCCTGCTGGGGTGGCGTGTAGAACGGCGGTACGGTGGTCTGCACTCGCTGCGCGCAGCTGCCGCATGCCTGGACCGGCCGTGGGACACCCCACTGCGGGGTCCACGTCACCGTCGTCATGCCGGGGCCGTGGCTGGGGTCGAAGAAGCACGTCACTGAAGAACTCCCTGTGGGTTGCGGTGATCCTGCGAACGCCGGGGCCGGCGGGGAGACGACGGTGGGTGCCGGTGCCGGTGCCATGGGCGCGGGCGGCACGTAGCCACTGGTGCTCACCGGCGGCGGGCTGATCGGGGACGGGTCGGCCGGGGGTGAGCTCGGTGCCGTCTCGCGCGGTACGTCCACGCCGTAGTCGGTGGCGATGCCTGCGAGCCCGGCGGCGTAGCCCTGGCCGACCGCGCGGAACTTCCACTCCGCGCCGTGCCGGTACAGCTCGCCGAAGACCAGCGCGGTCTCGTTCGCCAGACCGCCCGTCGCGAGGTCGTAGCGGGCCAGCTCCGTGCCGCCCTCTTGGTCGAGGACTCGGATGTGCGCTCGGAGCACCTGGCCGAAGCCCTGGCCACGGGAGGCGCCCTCGTAGAGGGACACCGGGAAGACGATCTTCTCGACGCGGTCGGGGACCCGTGTGAGGTCGACGTGGATCTGCTGGTCGTCCCCTCCGACCGGGCTGCCGCCGCCGGCGTGGCGGACCGAGCCGTCGGGGCTGGTCAGGTTGTTGAAGAAGACGAAGTGCTCGTCGGACAGTACCTTCCCCGACTGACCGCACAGCAAGGCGCTTGCGTCCAGTTCATAGCCGGTGTTCGTCTGCCAGCCCAGCCCGACCGTCACCGCAGTCAGGCCCGGGGCCTGTTTGCTCAGCGACACGTTGCCGCCCTTGGTCAGGGACACACCCATGGACCGCCTCCGCAGCTTCTTTCCGCTTTCCGTCTTCAACGCAATCAACGTGACCTTAACCTCTTCCAGTTCCCGGATTGCGCAATGTGATGAATGAGTGACGGCTCCTCAACGACTCATCACCTCTGGCCACGGGCACTGGCCATATTCCGTGGCCGTCCATAGGCTTGCGTGATCAAGCAATCGAAGCGTCGGTGCCCGGCGCACCTCGCCTGGCCCGACCCGTCTGGAGGAAACGACGTGGGCATCATCGGCTGGATCATCCTCGGCCTGCTCGCCGGAGCGATCGCGAAGATCCTGCTGCCCGGCCGCGACCCCGGCGGCCTGATAGGCACCACCCTCATCGGCATCGGGGGCGCCTTCATCGGCGGCTGGCTCTCCGCCCGCTTCCTCGACCGTCCGGTGGAGAAGCACTTCTTCGACCTCTACACCTGGGGAGCGGCGATCGCCGGCTCTCTGGTGCTGCTCATCGGCTACCGCATCCTCTTCGGCAACTCCCGCGACTGATCGGAGCGCTCAGCATCCCGGTCACAGATGAGCGGTAATGGCAGGCAGCAGATCCTGGAACGTCTGACCGGCGGCAGGCTCGCCGATGGCCTTCAACTGCCAGCGGTTTCCTTCTCGGTGAAGCTTGGCCATGATCTGGGCGGTGTGCGTGCCGCCTCCGCTGAGCGTGTAGCGGGCGAGTTCCTGTCCGGTCCGCTCGTCGACCAGGCGGCAGAAGGCATCTTGCACCTCGGCGAAGGTCTGCCCGGTGAACGAGTTGACCGTGAAGACGATCTGATCGACATGAGCGGGCACTCGGGCAAGGTCGACGAGGATGACCTCGTCGTCGTCTCCGGCGCCGCTGCCGCCGGTGAGGTTGTCCCCGAGGTGCCGTACGGACCCGTCGTCGCTGACCAGGTGCCGGAAGAAGACCACATCGGCCACCTGCCCCTTCGCGACCAGCAGTGCCGATGCGTCCAGGTCGATATCCTGGGCACCGGTCAGCTTCGCCAGGAACCCCTTGCGCTGCGCGGCCCGCCAGCCCAGGCCCATCCGGACGGCACTCAGTTCGGTGCCGTCGGACTTGCTCAGGCTGATCTGCTGGCCTTTGGTCAGGTTGACCGACATGAGTCGTCGTCTCGCTTTCTTTCGCGGGTGGTTCGGGAGCGCCTCTCCTGCCTGCCACGCGCCGGCTCCGCGAGCAGGTGATCACCGGACGGCTCCGACCGTTCGCACGGCGAGAGGCAGCCGCTTGCCGATGAGTAGAGTGCCCCGGCGATGGCGGTTGTGCGGGCGTGGGCGTAGCGGGCAGCGGGCACGCCGTGCCTCCGGCAGTCGGCTGCTGCCCATGTGCCTCACTACCGGCCTCGGCCGGGCAGCCAGATAGTCGCCGTACACGCCGATGACTACAGCCGTGATCTCGTCGGCCAAACATGCACAGCTGCTCGCGGGGGCGTCGCCGCTCTGCCGGTCGGTTCGGCTCGCAGCGCAAAGCGGATGTGCACGGTGTCCAGCGCGCGGTGGAGCACTCGCTCGATTTTTCGGGAGGAGACCGCGCGGTGCTCACGCAGTCTCCCGGTCCCTGTCGCGTCTCAGACGTTGACTCCGAAGTCGGCGGCGATACCCGCCAGACCGGAGGCGTAGCCCTGGCCTACCGCGCGCAACTTCCACTCGGCGCCGTTGCGGTACAGCTCGCCGAAGACCATGGCGGTCTCTGTAGAGGCGTCTTCGGACAGGTCGTAGCGGGCGAGTTCGGCGCCCCCGGCCTGGTTCACCACGCGGATGAAGGCGTTGCGCACCTGGCCGAAGCTCTGGCCGCGTGCCTCGGCATCGTGGATCGACACCGGAAACACGATCCTGTCGACCTCGGCAGGTACGGCGGCGAGGTTCACCTTGATGGTCTCGTCGTCCCCCTCTCCCTCACCGGTGAGGTTGTCGCCCGTGTGCTCGACCGCACCTTCCGGGCTGGTGAGGTTGTTGTAGAAGACGAAGTGCTGGTCGGAGGCAACCTTTCCCGAGGAGTTCAGCAGCAGCGCGGAGGCGTCGAGGTCGAAGTCGGCTCCGGTGGTGGTCCGCACGTCCCAGCCCAGCCCCACCAGCACCGCGCTCAAGCCCGGCGCTTCCTTGCTCAGAGACACGTTGCCACCCTTGGACAGGGAAACACCCATGCTTGATCCCTCCACACACAGTCGGTCCGAGGTTCGCGTCACGACCTCGAAGGTAGAATCTACAACACTGTAGAAATGATCAGAGGGCGGCGCGGAGAGTTTGCGGTATTTTCGCCGCGCCCGCGCCCGTGCGGTCGGCAGGCTCTACAAGGAGGGTTGTGCGGCGGGACGCGATCAACAGCACCGGCGTGCACCGGGCGAACCGGAGGCCGAGATACTGGCCGCGTTGTGCACCCTCCCGCCAACCTGCACCGGGCCCCGGTTGCACATCCGCACTGCTGCCGGAGCCATGTCGCCAAGCGGCGCGGGACCAGGAGCACCCTCCCTCGCGATGCCGTGACACGCCATGCGCTCGACGGCCGACCGGACCGGCAGTCCGTGCTGACGTGGTTCTCGCCTCCCTGCCAAAGAGCGGTGAGCGACCGCTGCGCACGCTTCTGGGCCGCGGTGACCAGCATGAACGGGCCGCGACCGCGGGCTTTGTACGATGTGACGCCCCCGACGGGGCGGGCGAGGCGTTTGAGGGAAGCGGAAGGGAGACAGCTCGTGACGGAGCCGGAACCGCGCCGGCGGCGAAGGGCGCAGGGCGCGTTGGAGACTCAGGTGCTCGCGGCGCTGCACGAGGCTGAGGGACCGGTGACAGCGGGATGGGTGCAGGAGCACCTGGCCGCCGGCCTCGCGTACACGACCGTGATGACGGTCCTGGCCCGCCTGCTGGCGAAGAACGCCGTCACGCGCAAGCGGGAGGGGCGGTCGTTCGTGTGGATGCCGGCCGCGGACGAGGCCGGCCTCGCGGCGCTGAAGATGCGCCGGGTCCTGGACGGCGAGGAGGACCGCAGAGCGGTGCTGGCCAGCTTCATCACCGCGTTGCCGGAGGGCGACGAGCAGGTGCTGCGTGAACTGCTGGATCAAGCCGACGGCGAGGGCTGAGAGATGGGCATCTTCGTCTTCCTCCCCCTGGTGCTGCCGTTAACCGCCTGGCCGATCGCGCGTCTGGCCGAACGACGTCTCCATCCCCGCACCGCCACCGTGCTGCTGACCCGCACCTCCACGATCATGGCACTGTGCAGCACGGTATGCCTGGCACTGCTGATGGTGGTGGGCACCGCGCAACTGCCCGGCAACCCGCTGCCGGACGGCTGGTCGGATCCCGAGGTGCGCGAGAGTGTGCCGCGACACGAGATCGCCGGAAAGGCCGCGATTCCTGCACTGCTCGCGGTCATCGGTGCCTGCGGCCGCGCCCTGCTGCATCACTACAGGGTGCGGTGGCGAGCCCACGGCGCTCTGAAGGGCCTGCCGCGCACCCAGGTCGCGGTACTGCCCGATACCCGGCCCTATGCATACGCACTGCCGGGCGGTGCGCGGGATCGGGTCGTGGTGTCCACAGCGATGCTCGAGTGCCTCCCATCGCGGGAGCGCCGCGCTCTCTTCGCCCACGAACGCAGCCACCTCGCCGCCCGGCACCACCGCCATCTGCTGCTCGTCGAGCTGGCCGCCTGCGCCAATCCGTTCCTGCTGCCCCTGCGGACGGCCGTGACCTACACGGTGGAGCGATGGGCGGACGAGGAGGCAGCGCAGGCCATCGGCAGCCGCAGGACCGTCGCCCGCGCCATCGGCAGGGCGGCCCTGGTCTCTCGCGGC
>NZ_MUBM01000254.1 GCF_002154505.1 Streptomyces carpinensis
ACTACCGGGAACCGCCGAACAGCTCAACCAGGCCAAGCGGCAGGCCGACAACCTGCCATTCCCGGCCTCGGCAAGCAGACCCCACCCCGGCAAGAACCTGGCACCCCGCGACGGCGCTGACGCCGCGCCCGGAAGGCGAGCACAGCGGCGCCAAGGGCGCAGCCTGACCGGCGGCGCGCCGCAACGCCAAGCCCGCAACGACGCATCGATCTCTACGTCCTCGACACGCGCTGGTGAATCGCCGGCCTGGGCGACACCGGTGCCGGATGTGTCAGTTGCTCTCCTAGGGCAGGCTGGAGCCATGGCTGCGGGGATCTTCCGCGTAGCGCCTCTCACGGCGCCACGGACGGGAGCGTCGGTGAGCCGACGTGCGCACGTGCTGCTGAACAGGCTCCAAGCTCGCGGTCACCGGCATCACCACCGAGCTGAACGAGCTGGCTTGATCACGGCTCAATATGTGCTCCAGCCGCTTTATTCGATCTTCGTGCCGGAATCCTTGCGGGGCGTGCGTCGGTTGATCAGTCAAGCTGCGCCCTTCATGTCCACCGGCCCCGCCCAGCCAGAAGTAACGTCGTTACTCACGTACACAGCCAAGAAGCCGTCCATCCTCGCCGACGAACTGGGCACGTTCTTCGCCCTCCTGGACTGAGAGCTCAGATGGCCACCACTTCGCCCCAGCCCGCCGACGTACTCGGGCGGCGGGCTCTCAACCGCGCCTTCCTGGCACGCCAGTTGCTGCTGACGCGTCGAACGATGCCGACGGAGGAGGCGCTCGAACACCTCGTGGGTCTACAGGCACAGGCACCCATTCCGCCCTACTACGGCCTGTGGACCCGGCTGAAGGACTTCCGCCCCGCGGAACTGGCCGGCCTGCTCACCGAACGGCGGGCCGTGCGCATCGCACTGATGCGGGGCACCGTCCATCTGGTCACCTCCACCGACTGCCGCAGACTTCGGCCGTGTCTGCAGCCGTTCATGGAACGAAGCCTGACCACCACCTTCGGCAAGGACCTGAACGGGCTGGATCCGGCCAAGGTCGCGGCGGCCGGCCGCGAGCTCCTGGAACAGTCCCCTCTGACCGTCGGCGACCTGAGCGCCTCCTTGCGGACGACCTGGCCCGACCACCCCGCCTCCGCGTTCGGCAACGTCGTACGCAGTCTGCTGCCGGTCGTCCAGATCCCGCCCCGCGGAGTGTGGGGTCAGAGCGGACAGACGACGTACGCCACGGCGGAGGACTGGCTCGGCGCCCCGCTGGACCCGGAGCCCGACATCGACGCCCTGGTCCTGCGCTATCTGGCGGCGTTCGGCCCTGCCACCGTCAAGGACATCCAGGCGTGGTCGGGACTCACCCGGCTGCGCGAAGTGACCGAGCGCCTGCGCCCGCAGCTGGTCTCCTTCCGTGACGAGGACGGCCGAGAGCTGTGGGATCTGCCGAGCGCGCCGCGTCCGGACCCCGACACGCCCGCGCCGGTGCGCTACCTGGCCCCGTACGACAACGCGATCCTCTCCCACGCGGACCGCACCCGGATCATCAGTGACGAGCACCGCAAGGCCATCGCGACGAAGAATGCCGTGATTCCCGGGACGATTCTGGTCGACGGGTTCGTCGCCGGGGCATGGCGGACCGACCGTGCGCGCGGGGCGACGACTCTCAGCGTCCAGCTCTTCCACCCGGTGAGCAAGCGCCGGCGCGCCGAACTCACGGAGGAAGGGGAACGTCTCCTGCTCTTCGCGTCGGACGGCGCGGCAGGGCGTGAACTGCGCATCGCCGACACTTGACCGCGAATTTGCCGCCGCTGTCACAACGGGCCTGATTCGGCTGCTTGAAGCACATCGAAGGCGGGCGGCACCAGGACGAGTGGCTGTAGCCCACGGCCGTCATGCAACAGGATCCACGTTCCACGCCTCGGGCAGATCCCTGCCGCAGAAGACACAGACGAAGTCGTCCTCGCGAACGATGTTGTGCTCCTGGCAGCCGGGGCAGCGCCGGAACACCACTTCGTGGGTAAAACCGGTCGCACGTCCGATCTCCATGTCGTCCAGAGCACGGGCGACTGCCGGCCAGGAGCTGCCGTCCGGGCAGTACCCGGTGGAGTGGTTGCTGACGTTGCCCACGGCCCATCGGCCTGCCTCGCAGGTGAAGCCGATCTCGCCGGCGCTCAGCACCGTTTCTCCGCCGGCACAAGCCACGTGTTCGCTTCGTCGCGGCGCCAGCCGAAGCACGCCGTCCCTGCCGACCACGAAGGTGAACGGCTCAGCCAGCTCCGCTGCCGATCGTTCAGCGACCCAGCTTGCGAAGTCAGCCGCCGAGCCGATCCGGCAGCCGCCGCTGCCAGGCCGGACCGCAGCCTTCAGCTCGACCGGTCCGACGTATCGGTAACTCCGCCCCCGCACACTCACGTAAGCCAACCTAGAACACTTCCGGCACACGCCCTGCTCTTCCCGTCACGGGCGCGATTCCGCGCCAACTCGCGCGAGCACAGCGTCAGCCAGCTCCTGCGGCGTCAATCGGCCATCCAGCAGCGCAGTTTGCTGCGGCAAGGCGTCGACGGCAGCCATACACGACGCGATCTTGGACTTGCACCATGCACGGACCTGCTCGTCCTTTGCAGGATCGTCAGGGGTGAAGCTCCGCCCGTCAATCCGCTCGACCAGTACGTCCTCAGGGACCTTCAGGAAGAAGTGGTGCACCGGAATGTCCGCCTCCTTCAAGGCACTGAAGATTTCATCCAGATAGACCGGGTTCGTCAGTGTCATCGGCACCAGGACAGGCCGCTGATACTCCTCCACCAGGCCCGCAGCCATGTTGACGACCTGGCGCCGCCACTGACGCAAATCCTGAAAATCACCGGTCGGCACCTCCACGACCTTGCGCAGAACGAAGCCCACCATCTCCGGATCGAATACCAGTGCCGCTGGCCATCGGAGCCGCAACTCCTCCACCAAGGTGGTCTTCCCGCTGCCGAATGCTCCGTTCACCCAGACGATCACAGATTCTCCCTCGCGAGTAACAGTTCTCAGACGCCAGGTTCAGACCTGAAACGCCGAGCATGCGTGGGAGCCGCCCCACGGCCACCCCACTCACGCACTCACCAATCCCCATGCGCCTCGCACGCTCGCGGTTCCAACGATCTGGAGCGAGGAGCGTGCCCGGGCGGGGTGAGCTCGATGAGCATGCAAACGTGCCATCCCAGAGCCAGGCCGGCAACTCCATACCCGTGACGGCCGTGAGCTTCTGTCGCTGTTGGTCGGCGTCAGCCAACCTCGCACGACTCAGAGACGGCCCACGGTCTCCCGAGGTCGGACCCGTACCGCATCATGTAGGTCATGTCACTGACCTTCGGCCCTGACCGGCAGACCCGCGAGTTCCAGTGCGACTGCTGCAACGCCCCCATCGAACGTGCCTGGAACTTCGTCTATGCGGACGGCACGCCGTACACGGTGTACTTCGCGAATTGCTACCACCACCGGGACCGGGATCACGACGCGTGGATAGACGTGATCTTCGGGACGTGGGGCGTCGGGGCGGACCAGTGGGACGATCACGTCTCGTTCGCCTGCCGAGTGGGCCCTGTCGTTGGCCAGGATGAGCCAGCGTCCACCTTGGTCACGGCAGGTCTCGCACATCCCGATGGCCCCCTCTTCGGCCGCAAGCTCGATCGGCAAGCCGCCCTGCAACATCCACGGCTGCCGGAGTTCTGGCAGGTCTCCGACTTCATCCTGGAGCACGACCCGTTGGTGCGCGGTCACGTCTACGGGAACTGAACGACCACGGGAACTGAACGACCGCCGAGCCGCCTTCAACAAGCCGCGATCGACCATGATCAATTCCCCGCGCACTCCCCCAGCGCCGCCACGGTAGGCGTTCTCACCGCATCTGCGGCGGTCTTACCGGTCGGTCTAAGTCAGTAATGATTGTGCGTTTGCCGCTGCGGTCGAAATGGCAATTTTCAGCCACCTGGGTGGCGACATTTGGAGCGATTGCCGGCGCGGGGCAATCGGCCGCTACGGTTATTTTCAGTGGTTTTTCTGTGATGAATCTAACGTTTAAATCCGGAACTTCGGTGCCTCTTTACGGTTACCGGGCGGTTTCTTGACGTGCTCTTGGGGTGTCTTGAAATCACCTTCAGCGCAGTTGATCTCCCAGCTAGGTTCTGCCTCTGGTGCGGTTTCGTACCGGAATTCGTTTCGCTCCACGCGGAAGGAAACAACGCGTAGTGCGTTTATCTACACGACCGTCAGCGCCAAGCCCACACGCCGCGATCGTCTTGCAACGGCCGCCGCGTTGCCGCTTATCGCGGAAGCCGGCATCGCGGTAACAGGTCAGGCCGCTGCGACACCCGAGCGTTGCTGGCACCGACCAGGATCTCATCGGCTCTCGGCTCCGCTCGAGCAGAGGGCACCTCCGTCTCGTCCGCGTCTGCCACCCCCCACGCGTCCCGTTCCGAGGGCGTGGCTTCGCCGCGCCCGACCCACCGCATCCCGGGAGGTAGTCTCTGATGACACCCCGTTCCCGCGCCCTCGCCCTGGCCATCGCGACGGCCGCGCTTGCCGCTCCCCTGGTGGCGGCGCCCGCGCAGGCCGCCGACTCCCTGCCCCGTACCGGATTCGAAACCTCCGACGGTGCACGCTGGACGACCCAGCTCGAGGAGCAGGACTTCCTCGCCGCCGTCGACAAGGCCAGCGACCGGATGTCCGTGTCTCGGATCGGCACCACCAAGCAGGGGCGCCCGCTCCAGCTCGTACGAATCGGCGAACACCGCACCGCCGAAACGGTGTTGCTGATCTGTTCCCAGCACGGCAACGAGCCCTCCGGACGCGAGGCCTGTCTGACCACCATCCGCGACCTCTCCTTCGCGCAGGATGCGCGGACCCGCGACTGGCTTGCCCACAGCACGCTCCTCGTCGTGCCCACCGCTAATCCGGACGGCCGCGCCGCCAACACCCGGGGAAACTCCGACGGCATCGACATCAACCGCGACCACCTTGCCCTGCAGACCGCCGAAGGGCGGGCCATGGCCGCCGTGATCCGCGACCGGAAGCCCGACGTCATCTACGACCTGCACGAGTACGGCGCCACACCTAAGTACTACGACAAGGACCTCTTCGACTTGTGGCCGCGCAATCTCAACACCGACCCCAAGGTGCACGAGACGGCCGAAGCCCTGTCGGGTTCGTATGTACGGCCGGCCGCGAACAGTGCCGGCTACTCGACCGGCACGTACGGCATCTGGACCGACCCGGTCACCGATGAGCCCATCAAGCAGACCGCCGGTGACGGACAGGAGCGCATCCTGCGCAATATGGCGGGGGTCAAGCACTCCGTCGGCCTGCTCATCGAGAGCCGCGTCGACGCGCTCAGTGACGCCGAGAAGGCCGACCCGGCGCTGAACCACCGTCGTCGCGTGCAATCCCACCTCTCCGCTCTCGGCGGTCTGTTCGACTTCACCAAGGAGCGGCAGAGTCAGATCGTGTCGGCCACCCACTCCGCCAGGGCGGCGGGCTACAGCGACCGCGGCCCGGTCTACCTCGGCGGCGCTGACAACGAGCCGGCACAGCCGTCCGAGATACTGAACAACGCGCCCTGCGGCTACCGGCTCACCGCAGCCCAGTACGCCGACGTCAAGGACGAACTCGCCCTGCACGGCGTGACGGTGCGGCCCGAGGGCGACGGCGCGTTCGTGCCGCTGCGGCAGTCGATGCGCGCGCTGGTGCCGCTGCTGCTCGACGCGCGTGCGCAGTACGAGCTCGTGGCGGGCATGCCCGTGGACAAGTGCTGACGTCCCACCGCAGCTGGGTCCTCGTCGTGCCTGCCCTTCGGGCGCACGACGAGGACAGCGACCTGCTCGACCAGAGCGTGTCTCCTTGACAGGTGGGTCAGTTGATCGAGTGTGTCTGTCCGGTCAGTGATCACTGATGCGAGGTGGGCCGGACCGAGCCGCTGATGCCGCACGACCCGATCCGTAGACGACGAGGGGCCGATCACCGCAGAACCCTGGAAGTCATCGCGTGGAAGTACCGCACCTGCTCGCCCTGGCGCGATCTGCCAGAGGAGCTCGGGCCCTTTCAGACCACGCACGAACGCCTGATCAGGTGGGCCATGGACGGCACATGAGAACGGATCTTCCCGGCTGTCCTTGCAGTGGCGGATGCCGGCGGCGACGTGGGCTGGAACGTCTCGGTGGACTCCACCGTCTGCCGGGCTCACCAGCATTCGGCCGGAGTCAGGAAAAGGGGGCGCCCGGCCGGGCCGAGCCAGAGGATGACGCGTTCGGACGCTCCCGCGGTGGGTTGAGCACGAAGGTCCACTTGGTCAGTGACAGCCGGGCACGGCCTCTGTCCATCCACGTCACCGCGGACCAGGCCGGTGACGCGCCGGCCTTCGAGGCAGTCATGGCCGGAATCCGGATCCCAGGAAACGGACTCGGCAGGCGAAGAACCCGCCCTACGGTCGTACTGGTGGATCGCGCCTACTCCTCCCGCCCGATCCGTGGGCACCTCCGTCGACGCGGCATCCGTGCCGTTGTCCCGCAGCCCGCCGACCAGATCGGCCACCGTCTGCGGCGAGGCCGCGCCGGAGGCCGCCCGCCCAGCTTCATGCCGAGACATACAAAGAGCGCTATGCCGTCGAGCGGCCGCATTGCTCGGATCAAGCAGTGGCGGGGCCTTGCCATGCGGACGGGCAAGCTTGCTGTCGCCTACCAGGCCGCACTGCACCTGGCCGCCATCCTGATCTGGTCCCGCAGGCGACAGGACTCTGACGCGAGCCGGTCTACTGGAGGTCTGTGCTCGGTTGGCGACGCCAGTCCCATCCGGGGTAACGGTCCACCAGCATGAGGAACTCGCTCGCCTGCAGGATCTCGTGGTGGTTGGTGTCGACAAGACCGTCCACGCCAGGCAGGACGTCGCGGAGGAACGTCCGGGCCGCGTCCAAGGACTGGCACGACACATAGACCGCGTACGGTTCGCCGATCCGAGTCCTCACCTGCTGGAGCTCCTCCGGTTCGTAGTCCGCCAGGATCCCGCCCGAGAGGTCGATGTAGTACGAGTACCCGTGCTGGTGCAACCTTTCGTCGCCCGTCACGGGATCCGGCACGAGCTCAAGGGAACGGATTCGCCCTTCAAGCGACGGGCGTCGCTCCACGGAGACAAGGATGATCACAGATGGCCAGGACACGCGTCCACCTCCCCGCGCGACTGTAGTCGAGCGGCCCCCTCGGTTCGCCAGATTTTCCGTTCGGCGGGGAGGGTTCTTTGTCAAGGAGACCGGCTCTAAAAGTACTCCAGCTGCAGATCGTGATCTTGCGTCAGCGAAGGTTGAGCGCGTGCCTCCCGATGACGGCCGAGGGCGCCGTGGCGTTACATGTTCCGGCAGGCCCTGGCTTTGAACTCCGCTATGGAAACGGTGATAGCGGATTCGTCGCCGTTGTCCGAGATGTTGTCGTAGCGGACCTTTCCCGGGGTGAGCCGGTCCCGGTCGGCCAGAGTGAAGGAGACCTCTTCCGACGACCACGAGTTGTCCTTCGTCCAGCCGTAGAACGTGTAGGTGGTCTTGGCGGTGAGCGGAGCGGGAGATCTGGTCGCGGTCCAGCCGGCAGCAGGAGAATCGAGGGGCCAGGTGGCGAGACCGGGCGTGAGGGGACGGTCGGCGGTCCATGAACCGACCCTCACCGTCTTGTCGACGTCGGCACTGTCCACGTAGAGGGTCGCGCCATCGATCTGATGTCCGCAGACCATCATGACACCGAGCAGATGTCCGTCGCCGGTCACGGAGATCCCGGCGACGGCATCGACGGGGACCGTGCATCCTGAGGTCGCGGCCAAGGCGACGCCGATCGCGACGACACCGACGAAGCGCCGGAACACCCGCCGTGAAGTGGTCGACCACATGATGAGCCCCCCGCCCGACGCGCGCGCGTAGGCCCCCTGTCCCCGAATGGCAGGGGCGAGCGGCGCGGATGCGGCCACCGTTGATCATCGGTGTGTGAAGACAGAAGATCAGGCGGCGGCCGCAGGCCGCAGCATAGATCCCGCCCACTGGCAGGACATGTTCGAGGCCATGATGGGCCGCATCTCGGGACGGTCCACCCGAGTGGAACCACGGCGGCGGACGCGGGAATTCATGCTCGGGCTCTTGTCGGACCTGCCCCACAAGAACTGCTGGACGCTGGCCGATTACGCCGGTGATGCCGCCCCGTACGGCCTGCAGCATCTGCTGTCGAGGCCGAAGTGGTTCTCGATCGGCTCAGACCTCGACGCGCCGTTCAACCAGGCCTTCCGATCCGGCGGCGGGGAAGACACCGATGTGCAGCCTGCGCTTTCCGACCCGGTAGGTGGGCATTCCGTACGAAAGCGCCACGCTCGCCTGCGGGAATTCGTCCGGGATCAGCCCGCTCACCCGGTCGAAGAGCGAGCGGTGACCTGGCGCGATGGCGTCGATGTACTCCTGCACAGAGTCCATGCGACCCATTGTGGTCCTCCCGCGAACCCCCACTGCTGCGGCTCGACCGATCGCGCCCGACCGTCGCGGCTTCAGGGCAGGACGAGGGCGTGCGGCACCAGCGGCCTGCTTTCGATCGTCAAACGGCTGACCAGGGCAGATGGAGAACTGGGACGGGAGTGTCTAGGGTCAGCGCGTGGCTTTCATCATGGTGTGCGAAGACGACGCGGCGGTCCGCGGCCTCCTCAAGCGCGCCCTGGAGCACGACGGCCACACCGTCTCCGTCGCCGCCACGGCCGACAGCCTGCTGCGGCAGCTCGCACCGGCGCCCCATCTGGTCGTCCTGGATCTCGGGCTCCCGGACGCCGACGGCCGCGACGTCTGCCTGGCCCTCCGGGCTCGCGGCGTCGACGCGCCGGTGTTGATGCTCACCGCCTTGGACGGCCTGCATCACAAGGTGGGCGGCTTCGAGGCCGGCGCCGACGACTACATGACCAAACCCTTCGACCTCCCGGAACTGCTGGTCCGCGTCCGAGCGCTGCTGCGCCGGGCCACCGTGGCGCCCGCACCGGGCGAGGTCGTCCTCGATCCGGCGAAGCACGTGGTGACCTACGACTCGGTGAGCAAGAGCCTGACCCCGACCGAGTTCCGGCTACTGGGCCGTCTGATCGCCTCGCAGGGAGACGCGGTACGTCGCCACGCCCTCATCGCTGCCGGCTGGCCACACGGAGCGCAGGTCAGCGACAACACCCTCGACTCCTTCGTGCGCCGGCTGCGGACCAAGCTCGGTCCGCTGGGTGTGGCCGAGCGTCTGGCGACCGTCCGCGGCGTGGGCTACCGATGGCAGTGACGGGATTCCGCGGGAGGGTCGTCGCGCTCACTGTGCTGATCGCCACCGCCGTGGTCGCGATACTGGTCGTGGTCTCGCACGTGCTGCTGAGCCGGGTGACGGACGCCGACGCGCACGATCTGGCGCGTACCCGCGCCGAGGCGGTCGCGGCGAACGTCACCACCGTGGGCGGCCGTGTCATGCTGACGGAGAACAGCAGCGAGGCGCTGGACGAGGTCGCCTGGGTGTATGCCGACGGCCGCCTGATCGACGGGAACGTACCGGCAAACATGGTCGAGCGTGCCGAGGCGCTGGCAGGCTCACGGCGATCGCAGACTGCCGCCGTCGACAACTATCTCCTGTACGCGCGGGAGGTCCCGATCGACGGCCACCACGTCATGGTGATCGTCCGGGTGGACCTCAGGCCCTACGAGACGTCCGAGCAGCGCAGCCTGACCTTGTCGCTGATACTGGGCGGCCTCGCGATCCTCCTCGCCGGCGGTGTCGCGCACCTCGTGGTGCGCCGCGCGCTGCGGGTCGTGCACGAGATGGCCGCCCTCGCCGACGACTGGGGCCATCACGAACCCGGGCGCCGCTTCGACCTCGGAGTTCCCCGCGACGAGTTCGGGGAACTGGGGCGGACCCTGGACCACCTGCTGGAGCGCGTCGACAACGCGCTGGCGGACGAGCGCCGGCTCACCGATGAGATCGCCCACGAGTTGCGGACACCGCTCACGGTCCTGCGGGGCGAGGCGCAGTTGGCGCAGCTGTCCGGCGAGCCGGTGGCGCCGGAGGCAGTGCTGAGCGAGGTCGACCGCCTCGATGCGGCGATCACGACGATTCTGCGCGCCGCGCGCGCACGGACAGACGATGGGACCCGGTGCGATCTGCGCTCCGCCGCTCGGCAGGCGATCGCCGGCCGCGCGGTCGAGGTCGTCTTTCCCGCGAAGGCGGAGGTCGCCGTGGCGGCCGACGTCGCCGTGTCGCTGCTGTCGCCCCTGCTGGAGAACGGCCTGCGGCATGCGCGGTCGCGTGTGTGGATCAACGCTCGCGTCCAGGGTGAGGCGATCGTGGTCGATGTCCTGGACGACGGCCCCGGGTTCGATCCCGCTGAGGTCGACCGGGTCTTTGAAGCGGGTGTGACCGGCGGTGGCGGGTACGGGCTGGGGCTGCCGGTGGTTCGGCGCATCGCCGCCTCGGCCGGGGTGGAGGTCCGTGCGATCGCGGACGGCCACGGTCACGTCGAGGTGACGCTCCCGGCCGCGCGCGCGGCCACGTA
>NZ_MUBM01000255.1 GCF_002154505.1 Streptomyces carpinensis
TCGCCGACGACCTGGAGGCCGTGCTCGCCGCGACCCTCGCCCCCGGTGAGAAGGCGGTGATCGCGGGCCACTCGATGGGCGGGATGACGGTGATGGCCGCCGCCGGCCGGCCCGGCTTCCACGAGCACGCGGCGGCCGTCCTGCTGTGCAGCACGGGCAGTTCGCGGCTGGTCGCCGAGTCCACCGTCGTACCGATCCGGGCCGGGCGGCTGCGCACGTGGCTGACCCGGCGCGTTCTCGGCTCCCGGGCGCCGCTCGGCCCGGTCAAGCCGCTCGCCCTGTGGATCCTCAAGTACGGGACCATGGGCGCCGGTTCGGCGCCGCACGCGGTGGAGGCGTGCGCGCGGATCGTGCACACCTGCCCGCGCCGGGTGCGCCATGCCTGGTCGCAGGTGCTCGACCGACTCGATCTCGACCACGGCGTACGCGGGTTGCGGGTGCCGGCCGCGGTCGTCGTGGGCACCGCCGACCGGCTGACCCCGCCGGTGCACGCGCGGGCGCTGGCCGCCGCGCTGCCCCAGTGCGCCGGCCTGACCGAGCTGCCCGGCCTCGGCCACATGACGCCCATGGAGGCGCCCGACCAGATCACCGCAAAGATCCGGGAGTTGGTCACCGCCCACATACACGCACGCACGAACGACAACCAGCACGACGACGCCGCACGGATCGGAGAGGGCACATGAGCAGGGTGAGCCTGGAGGGGCAGGTCGCGGTCGTCACGGGCGCCGCGCGGGGCGTCGGCGAGCTGCTCGCGCGCAAGCTGTCCGCGCGCGGCGCGAAGGTCGCGCTGGTCGGCCTGGAGCCGGACGCGCTCAAGCAGCTCTCGGAGCGGCTGCACGGCGAGAGCGCCCACTGGCACGCCGACGTCACCGACCACGAGGCGATGACACGGGTCGCGGCGGAGGTCAAGGAACGGTTCGGCAAGGTCGACATCGCCGTCGCCAACGCCGGTGTGGCCACCGGCGGTCCGTTCGCCGACTCCGATCCGGAGTCCTGGCGGCGGGTGATCGAGGTGAACCTGATCGGATCGGCGGTCACCGGCCGGGCGTTCCTGCCCGCGCTCGCGGCGAGCCGGGGATATCTGCTGCAGATCGCCTCGCTGGCCGCGATCACCCCGGCCCCGATGATGACGGCGTACTGCGCCTCGAAGTCCGGGGTGGAGGCGTACGCGCACAGCCTGCGCGCCGAAGTCGGCCACAAGGGCGTGCGCGTGGGCGTGGCGTACCTGTCGTGGACCGACACCGACATGGTGCGCGGGGCCGACCAGGATGACGTCATGCGGGAGTTGCGGCAGCGGCTGCCGTGGCCGTCAAACAAGACCTATCCGCTGGGTCCGGCGGTGGACCGGATCGTGGACGGCATCGAGCGGCGCTCCAGCCATGTGTACGGGCAGTGGTGGCTGCGCGGGATGCAGGGCGTGCGCGGGTATCTGCCCGGGATCATCGGGACTGTGGGACAGCGGGAGATGCGGCGGTTCGCGGACCGGCTGACGGGGATGCGCACCGGGCTCGTGGGTGCGGGTGGGGCGGCCGACGAACAGCACCGGGCCATCGGTGCTACGCACCGTCACTGATCGACATGCGCAGCGTCACCGCCCGTGTGAATCTGGTCGAGGTCGATCCCCTCACTCACTTGGGGATCTCCCTCACCCACATGGGAGTGAAACAGCATGGGCATGAAGGACAAGTTCCAGGACCAGGCCGAGCAGCGGCAGCAGCAGGGCAAGGAGCGCGCGCACGAGGGCCGCGAGAAGGCCGGCCAGCGCTCGTCCCAGCAGCGTGAGCGTGGGCGTCAGCACACCGACGACACGCACGACGAGATGGAGGACCGTCTCAACGAGGACTACGACCGGTAGTCGCCGCGCTTGCTGCGCTCGGCTTCGGCCGGGATGCGTGGGGTGCCCTGTGTGTCGGGGCACCCCGCGTTCTCGTCCCAGAGCCCCTCGTTCGGATCGTGCCGGGCCCGCGGGGCCTGGCACGCCCCTCCGCGTCAGGTGTGGCGCGGAGGCAGCTTCGGGCGGGAGCGGTCCGGGACGTTCTCGTAACCCGGGGGGCTCGCGGCCCCCTTGGCGGCCAGGAGGTCCAGGGCCAGCTCGATGGCGTCGTCCATCTCGACGTGCCGGCCCTCGGCCCAGTCCATGGGGGTGCGCAGGCTCTCCACGTCGGGCGAGACGCCGTGGTTCTCGACGGACCAGCCGTAGGCGTCGAACCAGGCCGCGTTCATCGGCACCGTGATGACGGTGCCGTCGCCGAGGCGGTGCCGGCCGGTCATGCCGACCACGCCGCCCCAGGTGCGCTGGCCGACCACCGGCCCCAGCTTCAGCAGCTTGAAGGCCGCCGTGATCATGTCGCCGTCGGAGGAGGTCGCCTCGTCGGCGAGGGCCACCAGGGGGCCCCTGGGGGCGTTCGAGGCGTACGACACCGGCTGCGCGTCCCGGGTCAGGTCCCAGCCGAGGATGGTCCGGGTCAGTTTCTCTATGACCAGTTCGCTGATGTTGCCGCCCGCGTTGCCGCGCACGTCGACGATGAGCGCCGACCGGGACATCTCCATGCGCAGGTCCCGGTTGAACTGCGCCCAGCCCGAGCCGCCCAGGTCCGGGATGTGCAGATACCCGCACCGGCCGTCGCTCATCTCCCGTGTGACCGCGCGGCGTTTGGCCACCCAGTCCTGGTAGCGCAGCGGCCGGTCGTCGATCAGCGGGACGACGGCGACCCGGCGCGGCGGCCCGGCGCCCTCGCCGGGGGAGAAGGTCAGCTCCACCGTCGTACCGCCGGAGCCGGCCAGCAGCGGATACGGGCCGGTCACCGGGTCCACCGGGCGGCCGTCCACATGGGTCAGCACGGCGCCCTCGCGGATGCCCGCGCCGGCCAGCGGCGAACGCGCCCGGGAGTCGGAGGAGTCGCCGGGCAGGATCCGCTTGACCACCCAACCGGCGTCGCGGTGCACGAGGTTGGCGCCGAGCAGGCCCTGCCAGCGCTGGTAGTGCGCGGGCCCCTCGTTGCGGCGGGCGGCGCCGACGTAGGCGTGGGAGGTGCCGAGCTCACCGAGCACCTCGCGGAGCAGGTCGGCGAACTCGTCGGGGGAGGCGACCCGTTCGACCAGCGGGCGGTACTGGGCGAGGACACCGTCCCAGTCGATGCCGCACATGTCCGGGTCCCAGTAGTAGGCGCGGATCAGCCGGCCGGCCTCCTCGTACGCCTGGCGCCACTCGGCGCCGGGATCGACCACGTGCATGATCCGGCGCACGTCGATCCAGGTCGTGGTGTCGCTGTCGCCGATCTCGGTGGACGGCACCGCGCGCAGGTCGCCCTCGTCGACCACGACCAGCCGGGTGCCGTCGCCGCTGACCGCGAACCAGTCGAGGTGGCCGACGAGTTCGGCCTTCTTCGCCTTGGTGATGTTGAAGAACTCCAGGGTCGGCCGGCCGGTCATGTCGTCCGGGTTCGCGAACGTCTCGCCCAGCGCGCCCGAGATCGGCCAGCGCAGCCACACCAGGCCGCCGCCCGCGACCGGGGCGAGCGCCGAGTACTTGGAGGCGGTGACCGGGAACGGGGTGACCCGGCTCTCCAGCCCCTCCACCTCCACGGTCACCGCGCCCGGCTCGCCGGTCTCCTCTTCCTCCAGGGGGTCCAGCCCGCCGGCCGCCGGCCGGCCCTCGGGGTTCAGCGCGAAGGGGGACGGGGTGGCGGAGGACAGCGGAACCAGGTAGGGCTTGCAGCCCAGCGGGAAGGACAGGTCACCGGTGTGCACGTCGTACACCGGGTCGAAGCCGCGCCAGGACAGGAAGGACAGGTAGCGGCCGTCCCGGGTGAAGACGGGGTTCTCGTCCTCGAAGCGGCCGTTGGTGACGTCCACGATCAGGCGGTCCTTGATTCGGGCCATCTTGATCTGCCTGAGCGTGCGGCCGACGCCGGGATGCGACCAGGTCAGCCACGCCCCGTCCGGGGAGAAGGCGAGATCCCGCACCGGCCCGTTGTCCGACCGGACCAGCTCGGTGACCGCCCCGCCGGAGTGTTCGGGGTCCTCGGCGCTCTCGGCGTCCTCGGGCACGTCGAGCAGCAGCAGCCGGCCGTCGTGCGCGGCGAGGGCCAGCCGTTCGCCGTCGCAGTCGGAGATCATCTCCAGCACCCGGCCCAGTTGCCCGGAGGCGAGCCGGCGCGGTGGGTGGGGGCCCGTGGCGCGCGGCAGGTAGGTGATCTCGACGGCGTCCGGGCCGTCGGCGTCGGTGACGAAGGCGACCCGGCCGCTCGCGCCGAGCATCGCCGGGAGCCGGACGCGGACACCGGGTGTGTCGGTGAGGGTGCGGGCGGGGCCGTCGCGGTGGGTCAGCCAGTACAGGGAGCCGCGGACGACGACGGCGCTGGCCCGGCCGGTCTCGTCGACGGAGATGCCGTCCAGGTTCTGGGCGGCCGGCACCGGGTAGGGGCGGCGGCCGGCCCGCGGCCCGCTGAGCCTCACCTCCAGCCGGTGCGGGACCGAGTCCGGGGAAAGGTCGTCGACCATCCACAGGTCGCCCGCGCACTGGTACACCACCCGGTCGCCGTCGCTGGAGGCGTGCCGGGCGTAGAAGGCGTCGTGGTCGGTGTGCCGGCGCAGGTCGGAGCCGTCGTAGGCGCACGAGTAGAGGTTGCCCACGCCCTCGTGGTCGGAGAGGAAGGCGATCCGGCCGCCGACGAACATGGGGCAGGCCAGATGGCCGTCGATGCCGGCCAGCAGCCGCTGCCCGTGCAGCCACAGCCGGCCCATGGCGCCGCCCCGGTAGCGCTTCCAGGAGGCCGGTTCGTGCGGCGGGGTGCCGGTCAGCAGCAGGCTCTTGCGTTCGCCGTCGAGGTCGGCGGCCTGGATGTCGGCGACCGGGCCCCAGGGCAGTTTGCGGCCGGGGGAGCCGTCGGTGTCGACCTTGTAGGCCCAGGTGAAGTACGAGAACGGCTCGCCGTGGGAGGTGACGGCCAGGATCGCGGTGTGGCCGTGCTCGTCGGGCGGGGCCCAGCCGCACACCCGGGTGTCGGTACTGCCCCAGTACGACAGCTGCCGGCCCGGCCCGCCGTCCACCGGCACGAGGTGGATCTCGGGCGCGAGGCTGCGCCAGCTCGTGTAGGCGATGTGGCGGCCGTCGGGGGAGAAGCGCGGGTGGCCGGTCTTGGTGCGGTCCACGGTGAGCCGCCAGGCACGCTCCGCTCCGTCGAGCGGCGCCAGCCAGAGGTCGTCCTCGGCCACGAAACACAGCAGATCGCCGCTGAGATGCGGCAGGCGCAGATAGCTCACCTCCCCCATGCTTCGCCCGCCCAGGGAGCGCAGCAACTTGTGCAACTTATGCGAAACCGACAGACGTGACCCACCGCACGTACGAAACGGTTTCGTTTCGATGAACGGCTGCGCTACATTCGTGTCGTACGAAACCGTGCCGTTCGACAAGCGGAAAGGCGGGCGGGATGACCGAGGCGTCCAGGGGCGCGGCGGCAGCCGCTCCGGTGGAGCCGGTGCCCGCACCGGGACGCCGGAGCCGGATCACGCCCGAGCGCGAGGCCGAGTTGTACGAGGCCGTGCTCGACCTGCTCCGCGAGGTCGGCTACGACACCCTCACCATGGACGCCGTCGCCGCCCGCACGCGGTCCAGCAAGGCCACCCTCTACCGCCAGTGGGGCGGCAAGGCCGAACTGGTCGTCAGGGCCGTCCGGCACGGAAAGCCCGGAAAGCTGGAGGGGATCGACACCGGGTCGCTCCGCAGCGACCTGCACGCCCTGGTCTCCCGCGAGGACGACTGCGGCATGGCACAGAACTCCGCGCTGATGCGGGGCCTGGCCATGGCGATGCACAACAACACCGACCTCAGGCAGGCGTTCCGGGAACAACTCATCGAGCCGGAGATGGCCGAGTTCCGCCGGCTGCTGCAGCGCGCCGTCGACCGGGGCGAGATCCGTGCGGACTGCCCCGCGCTGGACTTCGTGGTGCACATGCTGGCCGGCGGGTTCGTCGTCCGCGCGCTGATCGAGGACCAGCCGCCGACCCAGGCCTTCCTTCGTTCCTACATCGACGCCGTGGTCCTCCCCGCCCTCGGCGCGCCGACCGCCTGACTCCTCTCCCCAGCAAGCCCACCCTCTGACGTCTCCGCTCACGTCGTCGGGCTGATGACCCCTGCCCAGTTCCACCCCCACGACCTGACCGGGAGTACGCCCAAGTGGCCACGTTCCTGTACAAACTAGGCCGTCTCGCCTTCCGGCGACGGCACTTCGTCGCCCTGATCTGGGTGGCGCTGCTGACGCTGGCCGGCGTCGGCGCCGCCTCCGCGCCCCCCGCGGGCAACACCTCCTTCTCCATCCCCGGCACCGAGGCGCAGAAGGCCTTCGACCTGCTGGAGCAGCGGTTCCCCGGCGCGAGCGCCGACGGGGCGACCGCCCGGGTGGTGTTCAAGGCGCCGAGCGGCGAGAAGATGACGGACGCCGCCAACAAGGCGACCGTGAACAAGACCGTCAAGGGGCTCTCCGCCGGCTCCGAGGTCGCCTCCGTCGCCGACCCCTACACCGGCCACGCCGTCAGCAAGGACGGCTCCATCGCCTACGCCTCGGTGAAGTACAAGGTCTCCGGCATGGAGCTGGAGGACTCCTCGCGCACCGCCCTGAAGGACGCCGCGCAGGACGCGCGGGACGCCGGGCTGACCGTGGAGATCGGCGGTGACGCCCTGAGCGCCGCCCCCGAGACCGGCGCCACCGAGGTCATCGGCATCGCCATCGCCGCCGTCGTGCTCGTCATCACCTTCGGCTCGCTGCTCGCCGCCGGGCTGCCGCTGCTGACCGCCGTCATCGGCGTGGGTATCGGCGTCTCCACGGTCACCGCCCTCGCCCACGCCCTCGACCTGGGCACCACCACCTCCACCCTGGCCACGATGATCGGCCTCGCGGTCGGCATCGACTACGCGCTGTTCATCGTCTCCCGCTACCGCGCCGAACTGGCCGAGGGACGCGAGCGCGAGGAGGCGGCCGGGCGGGCCGTCGGCACCGCGGGC
>NZ_MUBM01000256.1 GCF_002154505.1 Streptomyces carpinensis
GGTGAACCAGGTCCGTGCCGCCGTCCGTTTCTCCGATGCCGTACGGACGGTCGAGGAGTCCGGTGTCCGTACGTTCCTGGAGCTGGGCCCCGATTCCGTCCTGACCGCGTTGGCGCAGCAGACGCTGGAAGCGGACGACACGGTGCTGGCACCGGCCCTGCGCAAGGATCGCCCCGAGGCCGAGACCCTGCTCACCGCCCTCGCTCAGCTCCACGTCTCCGGCCTGGACGTCGACTGGAGCGCCTACTTCGCGGACACCGGCGCCCGCCGCGTCGACCTGCCCACCTACCCCTTCCAACGCCGGCGGTACTGGCTCGACGTGCCCACCGTGGTCGGGGACGCCGCCGGTCTGGGGCAGGTGGCCGCCAGTCATCCGCTGCTCAGCGCGGTCGTAGTCTCCGCGGAGACCGGGGCCCCGGTGCTCACCGGGCGTCTCGCCGTGGACACGCACCCTTGGCTGGCCGACCACGCGGTGCTCGGGTCGGTCCTGCTGCCGGGCACGGCGTACGTCGAGATGGCACTGCGGGCCGGGCAGGAGACGGGATGCACGCTGCTGGAGGAGCTGACTCAGGAGGCGCCGCTGCTGCTGCCGGAGCGCGGCGGGATCGCCGTACAGGTGGTGGTCGGTGAGGCGGACGAGTCCGGGCGGCGCACGGTCGCCGTGTACTCGCGGGCCGACAAGCCGGGCGACGGGGAGGTGTGGACGCGCAACGCCAGCGGTGTGCTCGCTCCCGAGCCGGCGCCCGCCGAGCTGGACCTGGAGGCATGGCCGCCGCCCGGCGCCCAGCGGGTGGACGTGAGCGGCATGTACGAGGACCTGGCCGGACTCGGCTACGGATACGGTCCGGTGTTCCAGGGGCTGAAGGCGGCCTGGCGGCGCGGCGAGGAACTCTTCGCGGAGATCTCGCTGCCCGAGCGGGCGCAGGCCGACGCCGCCGCGTTCGGGCTGCACCCCGCGCTGCTGGACGCCGCCCTGCACGGGGAGCGGTTCTTCGACGAGGGGCAGGAGGACGCCGACCGGACCGCGCTGCCCTTCGCCTGGAACGGGGTCACGCTGCACAGCACCGGCGCCGCCATGCTGAGGGTGCGGCTGACCAAGCCGGGCCCCGACGCGGTGGCCCTGCGCATCACCGACGTCACCGGCGCGCCGGTGGCCACGGTGGAAAGCCTGGTCGTACGAGAGGTGTCAGAGCAGCAGCTGTCCGCAGGGGCGGCCGGTGGCCGTGCCGCCTCGCTCTTCCGGGTCGACTGGCGGGCCCTGCCCGCTTCTGCCGTGCCCGCCTCGGAAACGCCGGAAGGGTACGTGGTCGTCGGGGCCGGTCTGCCGGGTCACCGTGCGGTTGCGGACCTCGCCGAACTCGCCGCCTTTGGGCCGGTGCCGCCGACGGTCCTGCTGAGTGCGTCGGGCCTGGTCGGTCCGGCCGCCGAGTACGACGGCGTGCCCGCGCGGGCGCGAGCGGCCACCGGGCGGCTGCTCACCACCCTCGCCGACTGGCTGAACGACCGGCGGTACTCCGATTCCCGGCTGGTGCTGGTGACCACGGGCGCCGTCATGACCGGCGAGGAGTCCGACGCCGCCGTCGACTGCGTGCAGGCCCCGCTCTGGGGTGTCCTGCGGGCGGCGCAGGCGGAGAACCCGGGCCGCTTCACCGTCGTCGACCTCGACGGCGCGGAGGAGTCCGTACGGTCCCTGCCTGCGGCGCTCGCCACCGGCGAGACCGAGCTCGCGGTGCGACGCGGCTCGGTGCTGGTGCCCCGCTACGCCGAGACTCGGCCCGTGAACGGCGGACAACCGTCCCCGTGGGACGCCACGGGGACCGTCCTGGTCACCGGGGGCACAGGTCTGCTGGGCGGCCTGCTCGCCCGTCATCTGGTCGCCGAGCACGGCGTGCGGCACCTGGTGCTGACCAGCCGGCGCGGCCCGGACGCCCCGGGCGCCCGGGAGCTGTGCGACGAACTGGCAGGGCTGGGCGCCGAGGTCCGGGTCGCCGCGGTGGACGTGGCCGACCGGGCCGCCCTCGAGAGGCTGCTGGCGGAGATCCCCGAGGGGCATCCGCTGACCGGAGTGGTGCACGCCGCGGGCGTCATGGACAACGCCCTGGTCGGTGCGGTCTCCGACGAGCAGGTGGACCGGGTCCTCAGGCCCAAGGCGGACGCGGCCTGGCATCTGCACGAGCTGACGAGGGACATGAACCTGCGTGCGTTCGTCCTGTACTCCTCGGCGGGCGGCCAGGTACTGCCCGCCGGACAGGCGACCTACGCGGCGGCGAACGTGTTCCTCGACGCCCTGGCCGCCCTGCGGAGCTCCACCGGGCTGCCGGCCACCGCGCTGGCCTGGGGGCTGTGGGCGGGCACCGCCGGTGAGGGCATGGAGCTGAACGAGAACGACCTCCAGCGGATGAGGCGCTCCGGCGTCACCGAGCTGGCCTTCGCGGACGGCCTGGCCCTCTTCGACGAGGCGCTGCGGCTGCCCGAACCGCTGCTCGTGCCGATCCGGCTCGACCGGGCCGCGCTGCGGGGCAGGACGGACGAGGTGCCCGCCCTGCTGAGGGACCTGACCGGCGGCGGCCCCCGGGACACCGGCCGGGGTGTCGGGGGCGACCCCCTGCCGTCCGCGTCCGGTGCGTCCGCCGGCTCCGGCGGAGGTGCGGAGACCGGTGGGGACCTGGTACGGCGCAAGTTCGCCGGGCTGGCCGACGCGGAGCGTGACCGCTACCTGCTGGAGCTGGTCCGAGGCCACGCCGCGGCGGTGCTCGGGCACAGGGACACGGTGGGCGTCACCGCCGACCGGGGGTTCACCGAGCTCGGCCTCGACTCGCTCGGCGCGATCGAACTGCGCAACCGGCTGCAGAAGGCGACCGGCCTCCGGCTGCCCGCCACCTTGATGTTCGACTACCCGAACTCCGCCGCGCTGGCCGCGCACCTGCTGGAAGAGCTGGCGGACGAACTGACGGAGGCCCAGGAAGCCGCCTCAGCGACGGGCGCGGACGACGACACGATCCGCAGGACGCTGCGGTCCATCCCGCCCTCGCGGCTGCGGGAGGCCGGCCTGCTCGAAGCACTGCTGAAGCTCGCGGCCCAGGACGGCACCCAAGAGGAAACAGCCCGGACCGCACCGGCCGACCCCGCACCGACTCCGATGGCATCGGCCCCGACCGCATCGATCCAGACCATGGACGTCGACGACCTGGTACGAGCTGCCCTGTCGTCCGGCGACCCGAACTGACCGAATTCGAGGATGACGTGAGCACATCGGTGGAACAGGTCGTCGAAGCGCTGCGCAAGTCGCTCATGGACAACGAGCGGCTGCGCCAGGAGAACTCCCGGCTCGCGGCGGTGAGCGGCGAACCGATCGCCATCGTCGGCATGGCCTGCCGCTTCCCCGGCGGCGCCGACACCCCCGAGGCGCTGTGGCGGCTGGTCGCCGACGGCCGCGACGCGACCTCGGGGTTCCCCGCCGACCGCGGCTGGGACCCCGGCGTCTACGACCCCACGCCGGGCGTCCCCGGCAAGACGTACACCCGCGAGGGCAGCTTCCTGCACGACGCGGCGGACTTCGATGCGGCGTTCTTCGGGATCAGCCCCCGCGAGGCGCTGATCATGGACCCGCAGCAGCGGCTGCTGCTGGAGGTGTCCTGGGAGGCGATCGAGCGGGCCGGCATCGACCCGACCTCCCTCAAGGGCAGCTCCACCGGCGTGTTCGCCGGGGTGATGTACCACGACTACGCCGACGGCAGCGCGGGCAGCTTCGTCTCCGGCCGGGTCTCCTACACCCTGGGTCTGGAGGGCCCCGCGGTGACGGTGGACACCGCGTGCTCGTCGTCGCTGGTCGCCATGCACCTCGGGGCCGACGCCCTGCGGCGCGGCGACTGCACGCTCGCCCTCGCCGGCGGCGTCACCGTGATGTCCACGGCGGACATGCTCGTCTACTTCAGCGAGCAGCGCGGCCTCGCCCCCGACGGCCGCTGCAAGGCGTTCGCCGACGCCGCCGACGGCACCGGCTGGGGCGAGGGCGCCGGCGTCCTGCTGCTGGAGCGGCTGTCCGACGCCCAGCGCAACGGCCACCCGATCCTGGGCGTTCTGCGCGGTTCCGCCGTCAACCAGGACGGCGCGTCCAGCGGCATGACCGCGCCCAACGGGCCATCCCAGCAGCGGGTGATCCGGGCGGCGCTCGCGGACGCGGGACTGTCGGCGGCCGATGTGGACGCGGTGGAGGCGCACGGCACGGGGACGCGGCTGGGCGACCCGATCGAGGCGCAGGCGCTGCTGGCGACCTACGGGCGGGGCCGGGCGGACGAGCGGCCGGTGTGGCTGGGCTCCATCAAGTCCAACTTCGGGCATACGCAGGCCGCCGCGGGTGTCGCGGGCGTCATCAAGATGGTGATGGCG
>NZ_MUBM01000257.1:0-12573 GCF_002154505.1 Streptomyces carpinensis
GGCCAGCACCGAGGTGCTGTTCATCGGATCGACGGCGATCACCTCGATCGCCACCCGGCCGTCCACCCCATCGCCTCCCGGTCCTTTTCCCTCACGGCCTCGGGGCCCCTCGCGGCCGTCGCCTTCCCCTCCCTCGTGCCCGGTACCGCCCCCTCCCTCCCACCCGTCGCCTTCCGGTTCCACGCGCCCTGCTGCCCCCCACCAGCGTCCCGTGGACGCGGCGGACCCGCCTGTTTCCGGCCAGGCCCGCTGAATTCAGGGGTGAAATCCTTTTCACAAGCAGGGTAGGGTGGGAGCCAAGACCCGGCGAAAGGATGCGGACACAGGTGGTGACGATCCATGACGTGGCGCGAGCCGCCGGAGTATCCCCGGCGACCGTGTCTCGTGTGTTCAACGGCGGCAGGGTCACACCGGAACGTGCCCAGTCCGTGCAACAGGCCGCCGCGGCACTGGGCTTCGCGCCCAACCGCCTGGCGCGCTCACTGCGCAAACAGCGCTCCAGCGTGATCGCCCTGATCATCCCGGACATCGAGAACCCCTTCTTCACCTCGCTCGCCCGCGGTGTCGAGGACGCCGCGCAGCGCACCAGCCTCTCGGTCGTGCTGTGCAACTCCGACGAGGACACCGACAAGGAGCGCCGCTACCTCGAGGTCGCGCTCGGTGAGCAGATGGCGGGCGTGATCGTGGCGGCGGCCTCCCAGGACGACACGGACCTCGGGCCGCTCATCGCCCGGGGCGTGCCCGTGGTCGCCGTCGACCGGCGGCCGCACGACGCCGAGGTGGACGCGGTACGGGCCGACGACCGGCACGGCGGTGAGGTGGCCACGCGCCATCTGCTGCAGGCCGGCTACCGCAGGATCGCCTGCATCACCGGACCCGAGGGCGCCTCCACCTCCGAGGAGCGGCTGGCCGGCTACCGCGCGGCCCTGCACGCCGCACGGAGCAACGGGGCCGTGGCCGACGACGCCTACGTCCGGCACGCCGACTTCCGGGTAGAGGGCGGCCGGGCCGCGATGCGCGAGCTGCTGGCCCTGCCCGAGCCGCCCGACGCGGTGTTCGTCACCAACAACCTCATGACCATCGGCGCCCTCGACGCCCTGGACGAGGCCGGGCGCACCCCGCCCGGCGTCGGCGTGCTCTCCTTCGGCGACGTCCCCTGGGCGTCCTTGGTGCGCCCGTCGCTGACGGCGGTCGAGCTGCCCTCGTACGAGCTCGGGCGCGCCGCCGCCGACCTGCTGCTGCAGCGGATGGAGGGCGGTACGGCACCGCTGCAGACCGTGGTGCTGCGCACCACGCTCCAGATCCGGGAGAGCACCGCCGGGCCGGTCGCCTCGGACTGACGCACGCGGCGCCGTCCGCCGCGCACGCGCGGCGGACGGCGCCCGGCGCACGCGGAGGACGCCGAAAGGGGCGTCGCACCGGTCGGATGACCGGTGCGACGCCCCTTTCGCTTGCTGTGCCGCTGCCGCGGAGCCGCCTACTTGAGACCGGACGTCTTGATCGACTCCACGATCTGCCGCTGGAAGACGAAGAACAGCACCAGCATGGGCAGTGCTGCCACCGTCGCCGCCGCCAGGATGTAGTTCCAGTTGGAGGCGGCCTGGGTCGCGAACGAGGCGATGCCGAGCTGGATCACCGTGAGGCTCTGGTCGTTGGTGGAGACCAGCGGCCAGACGAAGGCGTTCCAGTTGGCGAGGAAGAAGAACACCGCGAGGGCCGACAGGATCGGGCGGGACATCGGCAGCACGATGTTCCAGTAGACCCGCCAGTGGCCGCAGCCGTCGACGATCGCCGCCTCCTCCAGCTCCTTGGGCAGGCCCAGGTAGAACTGGCGCAGGAGGAAGATGCCGAACGCGTTGAAGATGGCCGGAATGATCAGTCCCGCGTAGCTGTTGAGCAGGTGCAGCTCACGAGCCACGACGAACAGCGGGATCAGCACCACCGGCGGGGTGACCAGAAGCGTCGAGAAGATCAACCCGAAGACCTTCTCACGGCCCGGGAAACGCAGCCGGGCCAGCGCGTAGGCGGCCATCGAGTGGAAGAACAGCGACACGATGGTGATCACCGCGGAGACGAAGAAGCTGTTCCACAGGAAGCGCCCGAACGGCACCTGGGTGAAGACGTCGACGAAGTTCTGGAACGTGAACTCCGTGGGTATCAGCCGGCCGTCGGTGACCGTGCTGCGTGTCTTGAACGCGGAGTCGACCATCCACAGCACCGGGAACACGCTCAGCAGGGACACCACGACGGCCAGCACCGTCAGCCAGATGCGGCTGGTCCTGCCGATGGTCCCGGAGCCGCCGGCGCCCCGCGCCCTCACTCCGCCCGTCGCCACGTCACTCGCCATCGTCGAACCTCCCGCCCTTCGTCACCTTGAAGATCACCCCGGCGAAGACGACCATGATCAGCACCAGGAAGGTGCCCATGGCCGACGCGTATCCGTACTCCCCGAAGGTGAAGGCCTGCTGGTAGATGTAGTAGATCGCCAGCGAGGTGCCGTTGGCCGGACCGCCCTTGGTCAGTACGAAGAGCAGGTCGAGGCCGCCGGTGATGGCCGCGACCGTCGACATCAGCAGCACGAAGAAGCTGGTGGGACGGAGCAGCGGCCAGGTGATCGAGCGGAACGACCTCCAGGCACTCGCGCCGTCGATCCGGGCGGCCTCGTAGTACTCCTGCGGGATCTCCTGGAGCCCGGCCAGAAAGATGATCATGTAGTAGCCCATCATCACCCACGTCATCACGGCGATGACCGAGCCGAGCGCCAGCCCAGGGGAGCCGAGCCAGGAGGCGCCGCCGAAGCCGGCCGCCCGCATGGCCTTGTTCACTATCCCGACCTGGTCGTCGAGCATGAACTTCCAGAGCACTCCCACCACCACGAGGCTGATCACGTACGGCATGAACAGCGCGGTGCGGTAGGCGCCCACACCGGGCAGCTTCTGCTTGACCAGCAGCCCGAGGGCGAGGCTCAGGCAGAACAGCACGGGCACCAGGACCACCACATAGATTCCGGTGATCCTCATGGAGGCCCAGAACAGCGGGTCGTGGAACATCCGGTCGTAGTTGCCGAGGCCCACCCACTGGTAGCTGCCGAAGCCGCTGACCTGGAACAGGCTCAGCACGACGGAGAGCACCATCGGGACGGCGACGAACACCAGCAGGCCGATGGCGTCCGGGGCGAGGAAGAGGCCGGCCGCCAGCCACTCGCGACGCCGGCGGCTGAGCCGCGGATGTGCGGAAGCGGGCGTCTGGGCCGTGGGACGGCCCTTGGCGCGGGACTTCGTCCCCGCCGTGTCGTGTGCGGTCACGCTGCTCATACCAGACTCGCCCCCTGGTAGCTCTTGGTGTAAGCCCTCATCGACTCGGCGGCCCGCTGGGTCTCGGCGGCCACGTCCGCGCCGGTGAGCATGGTCGCCTGGATGGCGTCGGAGATCGCCTTGTAGACGACCGGGGGATAGCGCGGCTCGGCACGGCCCCCGGGGAAGATCTCGTCCTTGAACTTCTTCATGATCGTCGAGTCGTAGCCGCCCTTGGCCGCGCCACGCTCCAGCGCTGTGGTGCGGGGCGCCACGTCGGACTTGGCGCGGATGCACCAGTCCACCATCCGGTCGATGGAGTCGTCCTTCATCGAGCCGATCGCCCAGGCGCAGAACTCGGCCGCGGCCTCGCTGTTGCTGCCCTGCGCGTTGGCGCAGAACGACCAGCCGCCCAGCGTGGTGACGTACTTGCCGCCCGGCGGGACCGGCAGTTTGAAGACGCCGTAGCGGTACTCGGGGGCGAATGCCTTGAAGCTGGCGACGTTCCAGATGCCCGACTGCCACATCGCGACGTTGCCGCCCTTGAAGCCGCCGATGACGTCGCCCGCGGCGGGATCGGTACGGGGCGCGATGCCGTGTTTGATGGCGTCCTGCCACATCTGCAGCGCCTGCCGGGTCGCCCTGGAGTCGAAGACGATGTTGCCGTGCTTGTCCACCACGTCGCCGCCGCCCTGCCACATCCAGGGGTACCAGGTGAAGTTCTGGAAGTAGCCGGGAAGGCACTCGAAGGCCACGCCCGCCCTGGTCCTCGTGCGCAGCTTGTCACCCAGACCGAGCATCTGGTCCCAGGTGGTGGGGATGTCGCCCTCCGACAGGCCCGCCTTCTCCCAGGTGTCGATCGAGTAGAACATCGCCAGCGGCTCGACCTCCATCGGCAGGGCGTAGACCTTGCCGTCGACCATCCGGCTGGTGAGCGCCGTGCCGTAGTCCTCCACCACCCCGTGGTCCAGGTGCGGCGTGAGGTCGGCCAGCACGCCGCCGTTGTAGTACCGCAGGAAGTCGCCGGGGCTGAGCAGGAAGATGTCCGGGCCCGTCCCGGTGGCGAACGCGGTGGGGAGCTTGGCACCGTTGGTGTAGTCGCCGACGGGTATGTACACCAGTTCGATCTTGGGCGAGTGGGTGGAGTTCCACAGGTCGATCAAGTCGGTGAACCACTTGGCCTGGGCCCGGATCGCCGGGTCCGGCGAGTTCTGCGGCGCGTAGAAGTTCCAGAACTTCATGGTGGCGCCCTTGGCCTGTGCCGTGCCGCAGCCCGTGAGCAGGGTGGGGGCGGCGAAGGCCGCCCCGGCGCCGGCGAGGCCGGTGAGGAATCGGCGGCGGGAGGCGTGCGGGGCCTGGCGGTCGGTCCCCGCCGCGGCCTGGGCGGTGGGGACCGCGGGCGCGGCTTCTGTGCCGTGCTGGAGCATGCGTGCGCTCCTGTCGAGGTGTGATGGGCCTTGGGGAGGGCGGATCCTGGGGGGCGGCCCCGGGGCGGATCCTGGGAACCGGCCCCGCGCGCGGGGACCGGTCACCCGGAAGCGACTTGCCGTACGGCGGTCAGTCGACTTCCAGCGTCAGCAGGTCCGGCGTGGCCGGACGGGACGCGGAGCTGGGTGCGTCCAGGTAGAAGATCGAGGTGCTCGCGATGTCGTCGCTGGTGTGCCGGTAGCGGTGCGGCAGGCCATTGCCCTGGCCCGGGCCGATGCCGAGGCTCTGCACGGTGACGCGGAGGTCCTCGGAGAACCGGATCGGGTCCAGGACGTGCCAACGGTACATGCCGAACCGCTGCTGGCTGCGGTACAGCCCGTCCGGGCGCAGGATCTGGTTCAGGCCCAGGTAGGGAGTGGTGTAGGCGGTGTAGCCCTGGCCGGGGACGTCGAAGTTCCAGGCGCCGCCGAAGTAGTCCTCGGTGCCGGTGCCGCAGATCGTCGGGAACTCGTCGTCGCCGTCGAGATAGAACTTCAGCTCGCCCTCGCCCCACCAGCCCGGGCTGTTAACGCCCCAGGCCAGGTAGGTCCCGACGTAGCTGCCGGCGCCGGTGACGCCGTCGAGCAGGGTGTGCACCTCGCCGAAGGGGACCGGGTGGCTGCGGCGCCACTGGGCGTGGAAGTAGGAGGCGTCGTCGCCGACCTCGTCCAGTTCGTAGTCGACCTGATAGTAGAGCGTGACCTTCTCGGCGGTCAGGTTCTCCAGGGTGATGCGCGCGCTGCGCCGGAACGGCATCGGCCAGTAGGCGTTGAAGCCGCCGTTGGGGTTGGCCGCGACCGGCACGGACGAGACCTGGCTGAAGGTGTTCCAGCCGTTGCAGAAGAAGTCGCCGAGCGGCACCTCGACGGCCGGGTCCTCCTCGCCCTCCCAGTACATCCGCAGCAGGGTGCCCCGCCACGCCGTGTGCGGGTCGGTGGTGCACCACAGGTGGCGGATGGTGCCGGGGCCCTCGATATCGGCGAGCACCGCCGTCTCACCGGCGGCGATGTCGATGCTGGGCGAGATCTTCCAGCCCGGCCCCAGCCGGCTCGCCGCCACCGCTCCGGTGCCCTCCGTGGCGCGGCCGCCGCCGGATTCGGCGCCGGTGAAGTTCTCGGCGCTGATGGAACGGCTGACGGCACGCGTCCTGCGGGAGAGGCCGTCGAGTCCAAAGGTCGTCATCGTGTCTTGCCCTCATGATGGAGTACGGGGGCGCGCGCCGCGGGCCGGCACAGGCACCGTGGGGCGCGGGAAGAGCGAGGCGGCACCGACAGCGCGGTGAAACACCTCTGAAATCCATTTCACCGAAACGTAGAGGGGGTCCTCAGGGGTGTCAAGAGGTGAGACGCCCAGGTGTACCCGGATGGCGGCTGCGACTCACCCCACGGCTCTCACCAGGAGAAATCGCGGCTCGCGTGTGGACTCTTGACCCTGAAATCGATTTCTGCGATCGTCCTGGGCATGCCTCGCAACGCAGTCATCGGCGTGGACATCGGCACGTCGAGCAGCAAGGGCGTCCTCGTCGGCCTCGACGGTTCTCTGATCCGCTCGGCCGTACGGGAGCACAGACCCGCCAGGCCGGGACCCGGCCGTTTCGAAATGGACGCTTCCGTGTGGTGGCGCGAGTTCACCGAACTCGCCCGCGAGCTGACCGGCCCGGGTGACACCACCGTCCTGTCCGTCGGCGTCAGCGGCATGGGGCCCTGCGTCCTGCTGACCGACGAGCACGACACCCCGCTGCGCCCCGCCGTCCTCTACGGCGTGGACACCCGCTCGGTCCGCCAGATCGAACGCATCGAGGCGCGGCTCGGCGCCGAGGAGATCATCCGGCGCGGCGGCTCGGCCCTGACCACCCAGGCCGCGGGGCCGAAGATCGCCTGGATCGCCGAGGAGGAGCCCGAGCTCTACGCCCGGGCACGTCGCCTCTACATGCCCAGCTCCTGGCTGGTCCGGCAGCTCACCGGCGCCTACGTCCTCGACCACCACTCGGCCAGTCAGTGCACCCCGCTGTACGACACGCACGTCTCGGAGTGGTACGCCGCCTGGGCGGCCGAGGTAGCCCCCGGCATCGAGCTGCCGCCGCTGCGCTGGTCCGGCGAGGCGGCCGGCACCGTCACCGCCGAGGCCGCCCGGGAGACCGGCCTGCCCGCCGGCATCCCCGTCACCACCGGCACCATCGACGCCTGGGCCGAGGCACTGAGCGTGGGCGCGCAGAACACCGGCGATCTGATGCTGATGTACGGCACCACCATGTTCCTCGTCCACACCGTGCCCAAGCCGCTCACCAGCCCGTCCCTATGGGGCACGGTCGGCGCGCTGCCCGGGACCCGGAACCTGGCCGGCGGCATGGCCACCTCCGGTGCGGTCACCAACTGGCTGCGCGACCTGTTCGACGGCACCGACCACACCGAGCTCACCCGCCTGGCCGCCGAGTCCGGTCCGGGCGCCAACGGCCTGCTGATGCTGCCGTACTTCTCCGGCGAGCGCACCCCGGTCATGGACCCGGACGCCCGAGGAGTGATCGCCGGGCTGACCCTCTCGCACACCCGTGGCGACCTCTACCGGGCCGCCCTGGAGGCCACCGGTTTCGGCGTCCGCCACAACATCGAGGTCATCGAGGAGGCCGGCGGCGACATCCGTCGCGTGGTCGCCGTCGGCGGCGGCACCCAGGGCTCCCTGTGGACGCAGATCGTCTCCGACATCACCGGCCGCCCGCAGGAACTGCGCACCACCACCATCGGCGCCAGCTACGGCGGTGCGCTGCTGGCCGCCCAGCTCGTCGGGGACGCGTCCATCGACGACTGGAACCCGGTGCGCGAGACGGTGATGCCGCACGCCGAGCACACCGCGCGCTACGACGCGTCGTACGCCCTCTACCGGCGGCTGTACCCGGACAGCGCGGACGTCGTCCATGCCCTCGCGGCCCTGCAGGAGCGCTGACGGGCACCTCCTGCGCGCCCGCAGGCGACCGCCTCCGCCTGCCCGCAGACGGCACCCTCCGCCTGCTCGGCGACGGTCGGCCGCCGCCCGCCCCTGACGGCTGGCCGCCGCCACCTTGCCGGCGGCCGGCACCGGCCTGCCACCGGACCCGTCACACCGGATTCACCCACTGCTCGACACAGTGGCCCCGCTCCGGGGCCGAACGCACAATCTACGGAGACCGCATGACCACGTACTCCCTGCCCGAGCTCAACCGGCCGCCGGCCGCCGAGCCGCACACCGTCTACACCGTGGCCAGCGGCGACCTGCGCCCTGCCGCCAACGTCACCTGCTGGCCCACCCAGGAGAAGCTGGAGGGCGACCTCGCCGCGGCCGTGACGGACCTCGGCTGGAAGCTGCGCCGCGGTCACGCGGTCGACGAGGGCAGGGGCCACGGCTTCATCGACAGCCAGCGCGCCGGCATCGAGGTCTTCAAGACCCTGCCCAAGGACGCCCCGCTGATCGTCGTCGAGGCCGTCTGGCAGTACAGCCATCACGTCCTCGCCGGTCTGCGCAGCCACGAGGGCCCGATCCTGGTCGTGGCCAACTGGAGCGGTGAGTTCCCGGGCCTGGTCGGCCTGCTCAACCTCGCCGGCAGCCTCACCAAGGCGGGACGCGACTACTCCGTCCTGTGGAGCGCCGACTTCACCGACGAGTGGGCTCGCGAGGGCCTGCGCACCTGGCTGGAGACGGGCACCCTCACCCACGACACCGGCCACGTCCGGCCCCTGCCACCGCTGCCGCAGGACCCGGAGACCGAACTCGGCGTGGCCCTCGCCCGCCAGCTGCGCGAGGAGAAGGCGATCATCGGCGTCTTCGACGAGGGCTGCATGGGCATGTACAACGCCATCATCGACGACGAGTTCCTCAACCCGCTCGGCATCTACAAGGAGCGCCTGTCGCAGAGCGCCCTGGTCGCCGAGATGAAGAAGGTCTCCGACGAGGAGGCCCAGGCGGTCCGCGTCTGGCTCGACCACGCGGGCATGACCTTCCACACCGGTACGGACGAGGCCACCGAGCTCACCGACGCGCAGCTGCTCAGCCAGTTCAAGATGTACATCGCCGCGCTGCGCATCGCCGACGACTTCGGACTCGACGCGGTCGGCATCCAGTACCAGCAGGGCCTGAAGGACACCGTCCCGGCCAGCGACCTCGCCGAGGGACTGCTCAACAACGTCCAGCGCCCGCCGGTGCTCAGCCGCGACGGTGCCCGTGAGCTCTACGCGGGCGCGCCGCTGCCCCACTTCAACGAGGTGGACGAGGGTGTCGCCGTCGACTCCCTCGTCACCAACCGTATCTGGACGGCGATGGGCCTCGACCCGGCCACCACGCTGCACGACATCCGCTGGGGCGAGGAGTACGACGGCCGGTTCGTCTGGGTCTTCGAGATCTCCGGCTCGGTGCCCGCCTCCCACAACGGCGGCTACGACAAGTCGTACAGCATGCGCCAGCCCCCGATGTTCTTCCCGCTCGGCGGCGGCACCCTCAGCGGTGTCTCCAAGCCGGGTGAGATCGTCTGGTCGCGCGTGTTCCTGATGGACGGCCGGCTGCACGTCGACCTCGGCCGCGCCACCTCGATCGAGCTGCCCGAGGAGGAGACCCGGCGCCGGCTGGATGCCACCAACCACCAGTGGCCGATCATGCACGCGGTCCTGCACGGCGTCACCCGCGACCAGTTCATGGCCCGCCACCGCGCCAACCACCTCAACGTCGCCTACGCCCCCGACGCGGAGACCGCCGACAAGGCGCTGCGCGCCAAGGCGGCACTCTTCGCCGAGCTGGGCGTCGAGGTGCACCTGTGCGGGGACGTGACGCTGTAGCGGTACCGACCCGCGGCACCGGGGCGAGCGGGCGGGCACCCGCTCGCCCCGCGCGGTCGCGAAACCCCTGGTGCTCCGCCCGCCCCGCATGCGAGCGGAGCACCGGGCCCCAGCGCGTGAACCGCTGACCGAGGGAACCAGGACCCCACGGCTGCCGGGCATGCGTGGCAGGTTCACGCGCGGTGACGGCGTGCGCGTCAAAGGAGGCACCGGCGGTACGCAGACCTTCACCTCGATCGCCGAGCTGGAGGCCCACTACCACTGAGCCCGCGCCGCTCCCGAGGAGACGGCAGGGGTGGGTGAGGTTGTCGCGGGTAGGTCTCACCACCGAGCGGACCGACCGACTGCGGCGAACAACGAGGTGAGAGATGCAGTTCACCACCCGGCCAACCCTCCAGGGCACCTTCGGCATGGTGTCCTCCACGCACTGGCTGGCGTCGCAGTCGGCGATGGCCGTGCTGGAGGAGGGCGGCAACGCCTACGACGCGGCCGTGGCCGGCGCGTTCGTGCTGCACGTCGTGGAGCCGCACCTCAACGGGCCCGCCGGGGAGGTGCCGATCCTGCTCGCCCCGGCGGGCGGCGAGGTACGGGTGCTGTGCGGGCAGGGCGTGGCACCGGCCGGGGCGACGGTCGCGCACTACCGGGGGCTCGGCCTGGATCTCGTCCCGGGCACCGGACCGCTCGCCGCCGCCGTCCCGGGCGCCTTCGACGCGTGGATGCTGCTCCTGCGCGACCACGGCACCATGCACCTCGCCGACGTCCTGAAGTACGCCATCGGGTACGCCGAACACGGGCACGCGCCCGTGGAACGCGTCGGTGAGACCGTCGAGACCGTACGGCGGCTGTTCGAGACCGAGTGGACCTCCTCCGCCGAGGTCTACCTGCCCGGCGGCCGCCCGCCCCGGCCCGGGGAGCTGTTCCGCAACCCGGCGCTCGCCGCCACCTGGAAACGGCTGCTCGACGAGACCGCGGGCGCCGGGGACCGGGAGGCCCGCATCGAGGCCGCGCGGCAGGTGTGGCGATCCGGCTTCGTCGCCGAGGCGCTGGTCCGGCAGGCCGGCAGGCCCACCATGGACACCAGCGGCGAGCGCCACACGGGTACCCTCACGGCGGCCGACCTCGCCGCGTGGTCCGCCACCTACGAAACCCCGGCCACCTACGACTGGAACGGCTGGACCCTCTGCAAGGCAGGCCCCTGGAGCCAGGGCCCGGTCCTCCTCCAGCAACTCGCACTGCTCCCGCCCGAGCTGCCCCCGTACGCATCCGCCGACTACGTCCACCTGCTGATCGAGGGCTGCAAGCTGGCCATGGCCGACCGGGAGGCCTGGTACGGGGACGCCGCCGATGTGCCGCTGACCGAGCTGCTGTCGGAGGAGTACAACGCCGAGCGGCGGAAGCTGGTCGGCGAGGCGGCCTCCTACGAACTGCGGCCCGGCAGCCCCGGCGGCCGCCTACCGCGCCTGAGCACGCACGCGCACCGGATCGCCGCGCAGAGGGGGGAGTTCGACGCCCTGGGCATCGGGGAGCCGACGGTCGCCAAGCCGCCGACCTCCCCCGTGCCGGGCGAACCGGAGGTCGCCCCGGACGGCGGCACCCGCGGCGACACCTGCCACCTCGACGTCGTCGACCGCTGGGGCAACATGGTCTCCGCCACGCCCAGCGGCGGCTGGCTGCAGTCCAACCCCGTCGTGCCCGAACTGGGCTTCCCGCTCGGCACCCGGCTGCAGATGACCTGGCTGGAGGAGGACCTGCCCAACTCGCTGACGCCCGGCCGCCGCCCGCGCACCACCCTCACACCGTCGATCGCGCTGCGCGACGGCGTGCCCGTCATGGCCTTCGGCACACCCGGCGGCGACCAGCAGGACCAGTGGCAGCTGCACTTCTTCCTGGCCGTCGCCCTGCGCGCCGCCGTCCGCGGCGGACTCGACCTCCAGGGCGCCGTCGACGCCCCGAACTGGCACAACGACGCCTTCCCCGGATCGTTCTACCCGCGCGGGATGCGCCCCGGCAGCGTCACCGTGGAGTCCCGCACGGCCCCCGAGGTCGTCGCGGAGCTGCGCCGCCGCGGCCACGACGTGACGGTCGGCGGTCCATGGTCCGAGGGCCGCCTCTGCGCGGTCGCCCGCGACCCGGAGACCCACATCCTGTCGGCCGCCGCGAACCCGCGCGGGATGCAGGGGTACGCGGTGGGACGCTGACGCCGGTCGCCTGCGACGACGTGTGTTCATCCTCATTCCACCCCACGTACACCGGGCGGGCGGGGATTGTCAGCGGCGCGTGGTCTCATTGGGGGCATGATCGAAGAGACGGAGACCATCGAAGGGTTTCTCGCGCGTCACTCGGCCGACGTGGAGGATGCGGTCCGCAAGGCGGCCGCGGCCGAGATCATGCCTCGCTTCCGCCGGCTCGCGGAGGACGAGGTCGACCAGAAGTCCGGCCCGCACGACCTCGTGACGGACGCCGACCGCCTGGCCGAGCGGTACCTCACCGACACCCTCGCCGCCCTGCTGCCCGGCTCCCTCGTGGTCGGCGAGGAAGCGGTGCACGCCGACCCCGCCGTGTACGAGGCGATTCGCGGCGAGGACCTGGTCTGGATCGTGGACCCGGTGGACGGCACACGGCAGTTCGTGCATGGCGATCCCGGCTTCTGCACCCTGGTGGCCCTGGCCCGCGGGGGAGTGGTGCTGGCCTCCTGGACGTACGCTCCGGTGCCCGACCGGCTCGCCACCGCCGTACGGGGCCGAGGCGCCCTACTCGACGGCGAGCCGCTGCGTTCCGGCACGCCCGACCCGGGCCGCGCCCTGCGCGTGGCCACCTCGCACCCGGACTTCACGACGGACGAGCAGAAGCGCACCCTGCGCGGCCTGTGGACGGACGGTGTGGAACCCCGGGCCTGCGGCTCGGCCGGCCTCGAGTACCTCGCCATCGCCCGCGGGGAGCTGGACGCGACTGCGTTCTCCTGGGAAGCGGCATGGGATCATGCGGCCGGCCTGCTGCTGGTCGAGGAGGCGGGC
>NZ_MUBM01000257.1:12640-12841 GCF_002154505.1 Streptomyces carpinensis
GCGGCGACGGCCCGACGGGTGGCGGGCCTGCTGGCGGGCTCGTCCTGAGGGCTCCTTCAGCCCGGCCGAGAGCGCCCGGATCTGCCGGTGTCCAGGCACCCGGTCCTGGTTGATCGGATCTCCCGGTCCTGACGGAACCCGGCCCCTGGGGACCGGACCTGCCGGCCTCGACCAACCCTGCCCCTGTCGCTTATACACATT
>NZ_MUBM01000258.1 GCF_002154505.1 Streptomyces carpinensis
CCCCTAGGGGGCGAGGGTCAGGGTCAAGTGGGTGGATCACCGGATGGGCCGGGGCCCGCCGGTTCCGTAATTTCGAGGTGTGACCGCGAGCGGCGGTCACACGAGCACTCGAAGTCCCACGGAGGCGATCATGTCGGCCCGCACGCACTCCCGGCCCCACCCGGCGCCCCCGGGCGGCGTCGACATCAGGCTGCCGTGGTGGGCCCTGGCCCTGCCGGCCCTCGCCTTCATCACGCTGCTGACCCTGATCCTCAACCCGTCGAACGCCCACGCGGCGACCGGCGACCCCGCGATCACGCAGCTGCTGCAGCGCGCCCAGCAGCTGTTCGCCCGCTGAAGAGGCCCGCCAGGTCACGGCACCGCGGCGCGAGCCGCGTCACCCGTGAACGGGCATGTCAACTCCCTGCGCCCCATGGCCTGTTTCGTGCGAAGCTGGGAGCCATGAGCGTCGCAGAACCCCGCAGGATTGTCCTCTTCCGGCATGCGAAAGCCGACTGGCCCCAGGTGTCCGACCACGAGCGACCGCTCGCCGAGCGGGGCCGCAAGGACGCCGCGGTCGCGGGCCGCAAGCTGGCCGACTCCGGTGTCCACTTCGACCTGGCCCTGTGCTCGACCGCGACCCGTACTCGCGAGACCTGGAAGCTCGCCGTCCACGAGCTGCCGCAGCGGCCGAAAACCGTCTACGAGGAGCGGATCTACGAGGCCTCACCCGGCGAGCTGATCACCGTGCTCAACGAAACGCCGGACGACGTCCAGAACGTCATCCTGATCGGCCACAACCCGGGTGTGCAGGGACTCGCCGAGGTGTTGTCCGGCGCGGCCGAGGGCGACGCACGCGAGCGGATGAACGGCCGCGGCTTCCCGGCCGCCGCCTTCGCCGTCGTCACCTTCGACGGTTCCTGGAAGAGCCTGGAGCCGGGCGTGGCCACACTGCTCGACTACTGGGCCCCGTCCGAGTAACCGCGACCCCGGCGGACACCGGGCCCGGCAGCGGCACAGTCGCCGGGCCCCCGGCGCCGCTCCTCAGGGCCTCCGGACCGGAGGAGCGGCCTCAGCGCGTCGGGCTCAGTCCTCCACGTGTGCGTCCGCCGCCTCGACCTCTTCGCGGGTGACACCCAGCAGGTACAGCACCGTGTCGAGGAACGGCACGTTCACCGCGGTGTGCGCCGCCTCCCGCACCACCGGCTTGGCGTTGAAGGCCACCCCGAGACCGGCCGCGTTCAGCATGTCCAGGTCGTTCGCGCCGTCACCGATCGCCACCGTCTGCGACAGCGGCACGCCCGCCTCGGCCGCGAACCGGCGCAGCAGCCGCGCCTTGCCCGCCCGGTCGACGATTTCGCCGGTGACCCGGCCCGTCAGCTTCCCGTCCACTATCTCCAGCGTGTTGGCCTGCGCGAAGTCCAGCCCGAGCCGGTCCTTGAGATCGTCGGTGACCTGGGTGAAGCCGCCCGAGACGACACCGACCTGGTAACCGAGCCGCTTCAGCGTACGGATCAGGGTGCGCGCGCCCGGCGTCAGCCGCACCTCGCTGCGCACCTTGTCCACCACCGAGGCGTCCAGCCCCGCCAGCAGCGCCACCCGCGCGTGCAGCGACTGCTCGAAGTCCAGTTCCCCGCGCATCGCGGCCGCCGTCACCTCGGCGACCTTGTCCTCGCAGCCGGCATGCGCCGCGAACAGCTCGATCACCTCGTCCTGGATGAGCGTCGAGTCCACGTCCATGACGACCAGGCGCTGCGCCCGCCGGTGCAGGCCCGCCGCGACGACCGCGACATCGACACCCAGTGCCGCCGCGTCCGTCACCAGAGCGGTGCGCAGCGGCTCCGTCTCCACCCCGGACACCGCGAACTCCACCGCCGTCACCGGGTACTTGGCCAGCCGGAAGATACGGTCGATGTTGCCGCCGGCCTTGGTGATACGCGCGGCGATCTGCGCGGTCGCCTCCGCGGTGAGGGGGTGGCCGAGAACGGTGACCAGGGAGCGCCCGAGGCCGCGCGGCCGGTTGTCGCCACGGCCGGAGATGATCTCCGCCTGCATCTTCATCGACTCGGCCCAGCTGTGCACGGTGGCCCGCAGGTCGCCCTCCAGCCCGGCGGGCGGCTGGGTGACGAGCGCGCACAGCACCATCCGGCCACGGGTGACGACCTGCTCGATGTCGACCACGTCGACGGAGTAGGCGGCGAGGGTGTCGAAGAGGCCGGCCGTGATGCCCGGCCTGTCCTTCCCGAAGATCTTGACGAGAAGGGTGAGGTCATCGGAACTCTGCGAAGCGCTCATGGTGTTTCCACCGTATCCGGCACGCAGTGCCTTCCGCGCCTCCGGTCCGCCAGGCGGACAGGGGAGACGCGTGGCGCGGGCGGGGTCACTTCCCCGGTGGCGTCCTCGGTGTCCTCGGTGGTTTCGGCGGCCTCGGCGGAGGGGGCGCGTCCGGTGGGGG
>NZ_MUBM01000259.1 GCF_002154505.1 Streptomyces carpinensis
CCCGGCGGACACGGGCGGCCCCGCCACCGCAGCCGGCGATCCCGCACCGGACGCGGGACTGCTGCCCCGCCGGGTGCGGCAGGCGAACCTCGCCCCGCAACTCAGGCAGACATCCGAGCGACGCACCGGGGAACGGGCCGGCCCCGCCGACCGGGACGCCGACGAGGTACGCAGCCGTATGGCCTCGCTCCAGCGCGGCTGGCAACGCGGCCGTGAGGAGAACGCCGTGGGCGAGGACGCCCGCGGCGCCAGCACAGCACAAGGAACGACTAAGGGGGACGGTCGATGACCGCACCGAAGGCGACCGGCCACACCGCGACCGGCAAAAAGGAGCTGAACTGGCTCCTCGACGACCTCGTGGAACGGGTCGCCAGCATCCGCAAGGCCATCGTCCTGTCCGGGGACGGCCTGCCGACAGGGGTGTCCAAGGACCTGACCCGGGAGGACAGCGAGCACCTGGCCGCCGTCGCCTCCGGCTTCCACAGCCTTGCCAAGGGCGTGGGGCGGCACTTCGACGCCGGTGGCGTCCGCCAGACGGTGGTCGAGCTGGACGACGCCTTCCTGTTCGTGACCGCCGCCGGTGACGGCAGCTGCCTCGCCGTGCTGTCGGACGCCGACTCGGACGTCGGCCAGGTCGCCTACGAGATGACGCTCCTCGTCAAACGGGTCGGCGTACATCTGGGGGCCGCTCCGCGCACCGATGTGCCCTCCGGCGGGTAGTGGGATGACATGAGCGGAGACGGTCAGGCAAGAAGCCACTGGTTCGACGACGAGGCCGGACCCGTGGTCCGCCCGTACGCCATGACGCGGGGCCGCACCAGCCATGCGGCCCAGCACCGCCTCGACCTGATCGCGGTGGTCGTCACGGAACCCCACGTCGACGACCCGGAGGCGGACCACTCGCTGTCCCCGGAACACGTGGACATCGTCGAGCTGTGCCGCGACACCCCGCAGTCGGTCGCCGAACTCGCCGCGGAACTCGACCTGCCCATCGGCGTGGTGCGCGTCCTGATCGGTGATCTCGTGGACGACGACTACGTCCACGTGAGCCGCCCGGTGCCGCCCGCCGAGCTGCCGGACGAGAGTATTCTGCGCGACGTGATCAACGGCCTGCGGGCGCTGTGAGCGGCGCGGAAGCGGGGTGACGACATGGCAGGCTGGCAGTTCTGGGTCGACCGGGGCGGCACCTTCACCGACATCGTCGCGCGGCGCCCCGACGGCCGCCTGGTCACCCGCAAGCTGCTGTCCGACAACCCGGCGCGGTACGCCGACGCGGCCGTCGCCGGAGTCCGCGCACTGCTCGCCGACTCCCCGGACCCCGTCGAGTCCGTCCGCATGGGCACCACCGTGGCCACCAACGCCCTGCTGGAACGCAAGGGAGAGCGGACCGTCCTCGTCGTCACCCGCGGCTTTCGCGACGCGCCGCGCATCGCCTACCAGAACCGCCCGCACATCTTCGCCCGCCGTATCGAACTGCCCGAACTGCTCCACGAACGGGTCGTCGAGGTCGACGAGCGCATCGCGGCGGACGGCACCGTGCTGCGCGCGCCCGACCTGGACGCGATCGCCGGCCCCCTCCGGGAGGCGTACGACGACGGGATCCGCGCCGTCGCCGTGGTCTGCCTGCACAGCCACCTGCACCCCGCGCACGAGCGGGCCGTCGGCGAGCTCGCCGCGCGTATCGGCTTCCCGCAGATCTCGCTGTCCAGCGAGGTCAGTCCGTTGATGAGGCTCGTCCCACGCGCGGACACCGCCGTCGTCGACGCCTACCTGTCGCCGGTGCTGCGCCGCTACGTCGAGCACGTCGCCGAGGAACTGCGGCATGTACGGCTGATGTTCATGCAGTCCAACGGCGGCCTCGCCGAGGCCGGGCAGTTCCGGGGCAAGGACGCCGTGCTGTCCGGGCCCGCGGGCGGCATCGTCGGCATGGCCCGCATGTCCCGGCTCGCCGGCTTCGACCGGGTCATCGGCTTCGACATGGGCGGCACCTCCACCGACGTCTCCCACTACACCGGCGTGTACGAACGCGTCTTCACCACGCAGATCGCCGGCGTCCGGCTGCGGGCGCCCATGCTGGACATCCACACCGTGGCCGCCGGTGGCGGCTCCGTCCTCCACTTCGACGGCTCCCGCTACCGCGTGGGCCCGGACTCCGCGGGAGCCGACCCGGGGCCCGCCTGCTACCGCGGCGGCGGCCCGCTCGCCCTCACCGACGCCAACGTCATGCTCGGCCGCATCCAGCCGGCACACTTCCCCAAGGTCTTCGGACCCGACGGCGACCAGCCCCTCGACCGGGAGCTCGTCCGCGAACGCTTCACCGCACTCGCCCGCGAGATCCGCGAGCGGACCGGCGACGACCGCACCCCGGAGCAGGTCGCCGAGGGTTACCTGCAGATCGCCGTCGCCAACATCGCCAACGCGGTCAAGCGGATCTCCGTGCAGAAGGGGCACGACGTCACCCGCTACGCCCTCACCACCTTCGGTGGCGCGGGCGGGCAGCACGCCTGCATGGTCGCCGACTCGCTCGGCATCCGCACCGTCCTCGTCCCACCCATGGCCGGTGTCCTGTCCGCGCTCGGCATGGGCCTCGCCGACACCACGGCCATGCGCGAACAGTCGGTCGAGACACATCTGGCGGCCCAGGCCATGTCGGGCGTCCTGAAGACCGCCGACGACCTGGAGGGCGCGGCCCGCGCGGAACTGCGCGCCGAGGACGTCCCCGAGGAGAACATCCGCGTCACCCGGCGCGCCCAGCTGCGCTACGACGGCACCGACACCACCCTCACCGTCGAACTCACCGAGCCCGACACGATGAGGCACGCCTTCGAAGCACGTCATCGCGCCACGTACTCCTTCACGCTCGACCGCCCGATCGTCGTCGAGGCCCTCTCCGTGGAAGCCACCGGCATCACCGAACCCCCCGATCTGTCCGCCCTCGCCCCGTACCGCCCGGCCCGCGCCGGCGGCGCCGCCGCCGCCGAGACCGTCCGCCTCCACACCGGCGGCGCCTGGCGCGACGTACCCCTGCACCGCCGGGAGGACCTGGCCCCGGGCAGCGCCGTCACCGGCCCCGCGATCATCACCGAGGCCAGTGCGACGACCGTCGTCGACGACGGCTGGCGGGCCGAGGCGACCGACGACGGGCATCTGGTCATGGAACGCGCGGCGGTTACGCAGAGTTCCGATCTCGGCACGGAAGCCGACCCTGTCATGCTCGAGGTCTTCAACAACCTCTTCATGTCCGTCGCCGAGCAGATGGGCGCCCGGCTGCAGTCCACGGCCCAGTCCGTCAACATCAAGGAGCGCCTCGACTTCTCCTGCGCGCTGTTCGACCCGGACGGAAACCTCGTGGCCAACGCGCCGCACATCCCCGTCCACCTGGGCTCGATGGGCACGAGCGTCAAGGAGGTCATCCGCCGTCGCGGCTCCCGCATGCGGCCGGGAGACACCTACGCGATCAACGACCCGTACCACGGCGGCACCCATCTGCCGGACGTCACCGTCATCACCCCGGTCTTCGACACCTCGGACACGCACGGTGACGAGATCCTCTTCTACGTCGCCTCCCGCGGCCACCACGCCGAGATCGGCGGCATCGCACCGGGCTCCATGCCCGCCAACAGCCGCACCATCGACGAGGAGGGCGTGCTCTTCGACAACTGGCTGCTCGCCGAGGACGGCCGCCTGCGCGAGGAGGAGACACACCACCTCCTGACCTCGGGGCCGTACCCCTCCCGCAATCCGGACACCAACCTGGCCGACCTGCGTGCCCAGATCGCCGCCAACCAGAAGGGCGTCGACGAGGTCGGCCGCATGATCGAGGAGTTCGGTCTCGACGTCGTCCAGGCCTACATGCGGCACGTCCAGGACAACGCCGAGGAGGCCGTCCGCCGGGTCATCGACGCCCTGGACGACGGCGAGTACGCCTACGAGACCGACTCGGGCGCGGTCATCCGGGTCCGCGTCCGCGTGGACCGCGCGAACCGGTCGGCGACGATCGACTTCACCGGCACCTCCCCGCAACTGGATACCAACTTCAACGCCCCGTTCTCCGTGGTCAACGCGGCCGTCCTGTATGTCTTCCGCACCCTCGTCGCCGACGACATCCCGCTCAACGACGGCTGTCTGCGGCCGCTGAGGGTCGTCGTACCGCCCGGCTCGATGCTCAGCCCCGAGCCGCCCGCCGCCGTCGTGGCGGGCAACGTGGAGACCTCCCAGGCCATCACCGGGGCGCTCTACGCCGCGCTCGGCGTCCAGGCGGAGGGCTCCGGAACGATGAACAACGTCACCTTCGGCAACGAGCGGCACCAGTACTACGAGACCGTGGCCTCGGGCTCCGGCGCGGGCGACGGCTTCGCCGGCGCGAGCGTCGTCCAGACCCACATGACCAACTCCCGGCTCACCGACCCCGAGGTCCTCGAATGGAGGCTGCCGGTGCGCCTGGAGGATTTCTCGGTCCGGCGCGGCAGCGGCGGCGCCGGCCGGTGGCGCGGCGGGGACGGGGCGGTACGCCGCATCCGGTTCCTTGAGGCCATGACCGTCTCCACGCTGTCCCAGCACCGCAGGATCCCGCCGTACGGCATGGCGGGCGGCGAGCCCGGCGCACGGGGCACGGGCCGAGTGGAACGTACGGACGGCACGGTCGTCGAACTCGGCGGCAGCGACTCGGCCGACGTCGCCCCCGGCGACGTACTCGTCATCGAAACCCCCGGCGGCGGGGGCTACGGCCCGCCGCCCGACCCCCGTCAAGCAGGAGAAGAAATCGATGATCTTCGGGCGTTCTGAGCGCGGCAAGCCCCCGGTCGAGCCCGTCACGTTCAAGATCCTGGTGGCCGGCGGCTTCGGCGTGGGCAAGACGACCCTCGTCGGCGCGGTCAGCGAGATCCGGCCACTGCGCACCGAGGAACTGCTCACCGAGGCAGGCCGCCCGGTCGACGACCTCAGCGGCGTGGAGGCCAAGCACACCACCACCGTCGCGATGGACTTCGGCCGGATCACGCTCCGCGAGGACCTGGTGCTCTACCTCTTCGGGACGCCCGGACAGGAGCGCTTCTGGTTCATGTGGGACGAGATGTCCGAGGGCGCGCTCGGCGCGGTGGTGCTGGCCGACACCCGCCGCCTGGAGGACTGCTTCGCCGCGATCGACTACTTCGAACGGCGCTCCATCCCCTTCCTGGTCGGCGTCAACTGCTTCGAGGGAGCCCCCCGCCACCCGGTCGAGGCCGTCCGCGGGGCCCTCGACCTCGACGACGACGTCCCGGTGCTGCTGTGCGACGCCCGCGACCGGGAGTCGGTCAAGGAGGTCCTCATCGGGGTCGTCCGGCATGCCATGACGCATGCGGCGGAGCGCCGTCAGGCCGTCACCACCTGACGGGCCGCCACCTGTCGACACGCATGGTCCGTACCCCCGCCGACCGGGGTACGGTCCGTGACCCATGGCCACGCGCGCGTGGAGTGCGGACGGCTGTACGAACGTCTGCACGCGCGCGTGCGTCACGGTCGGCGCACACCCGGTGCGGTCAGTCCTCGCCGTCCTCGAGCCACCCGAAGCTCTTCTCCACCGCCTTGTGCCAGTTGCGGTACTCGCGGTCACGGACAGAGGCCTCCATGGACGGAGTCCACTCGGCGTCCATCTGCCAGTGCGACTTGAGTTCGTCCAGGTCGTTCCAGACGCCCGTCGCGAGCCCGGCCGCGTAGGCAGCGCCCAGACAGGTGGTCTCGGAGATCCTGGGGCGGATCACCGGGACGTCGAGGACGTCCGCCTGGTGCTGCATCAGCAGGTTGTTCTTCGTCATGCCCCCGTCGACCTTCAGGCTGGTGAGCTTCACTCCCGAGTCCTGGTACATGGCGTCCACGACCTCGCGGGTCTGCCAGCTCGTCGCCTCCAGTACCGCCCGCGCGAGGTGCGCCTTGGTGACGTACCGGGTCAGGCCGGTGATCACCCCGCGCGCGTCCGAACGCCAGTACGGCGCGAACAGGCCGGAGAACGCGGGCACGATGTACGCCCCGCCGTTGTTCTCCACGCCGGCCGCGAGGGACTCGATCTCGTCCGCGGTGCGGATGATGCCGAGCTGGTCGCGGAACCACTGCACCAGCGCGCCGGTGATCGCGATGGCCCCCTCCAGGCAGTAGACCGGCGGCTCGTCGCCGATCTTGTAACCCATGGTGGTGAGCAGACCGCTCTTCGACGGCACGGGCCGGTTGCCCGTGTTCAGCAGCAGGAAGCTGCCGGTGCCGTACGTGTTCTTGGCGTCGCCCACCTCGTAGCAGGCCTGCCCGAACACGGCCGCCTGCTGGTCGCCCAGGGCCGAGGCCACCGGCACGCCCGCCAGCTGGCCGACGGCGGTCCCGTACACCTCGGAGGAGGACTTGATCTCGGGCAGGATCGCCGCGGGCACGTTCATGGCGGACAGGATGGACTCGTCCCACTGGAGGGTGTCGAGGTTCATGAGCATGGTGCGGCCCGCGTTGGTGACGTCGGTGACGTGCCGGCCGCCGTCCCTGCCGCCGGTGAGGTTCCAGATGAGCCAGGAGTCCATGGTGCCGAAGGCGAGTTCGCCGTGCTCGGCCCGGTCCCGCAGACCGGGCACGTTGTCGAGCAGCCAGGCCGCCTTCGGCCCCGAGAAGTAGCTGGCGAGCGGCAGGCCGGTCTGCTCACGGAAACGATCCTGCCCGACGGAGCCGCCGAGTTCGTTGCACAGGGCCGCGGTACGGGTGTCCTGCCAGACGATCGCGTTGTGCACGGGCTTGCCGGTGGCGCGGTCCCACAGCACGGTCGTCTCGCGCTGATTGGTGATGCCGAGCGCGCTGAGCTGCTCGGTGCGCAGCCCGGCCTTGGCGATCGCGCCCGCGACCACCGCCTGCACCTTCGACCAGATCTCGGTGGCGTCGTGCTCCACCCAGCCCGGCTTGGGGAAGATCTGGCGGTGTTCGCGCTGGTCGACGGCGACGATGGCACCGCTGTGGTCGAAGACGATGCAGCGGCTGGAGGTGGTGCCCTGGTCGATTGCGGCCACGTACTTCTCGGCGTTGTCCGTCATGGCTACCCCTTGGTGGCGAGGGTCGGAAGGCTGCGTTGTGGTCGACGCCCGCGGGCGTACCTCCGATCGGCGGACACGTTGCGCGGGCCCGGGTGGCGGGTCCGAAGGGTCGCGTAAACCCGATCTCCGGGAGGGGGAAGAGGCCGAGGGTGGGAGAGGCTTCAACCTCTTCGCCCTCACTCGTATCAGTTTGTCCCACAATGGCGGGAGGCTGCGCGGGATGGCCGACGAGTACACGCACCTCCGGCGAGCCGGAGGCGGAGGAGCCGGTGCTCTCGCCGACGACCGTGTCTGCGTGGGTCATGGCGGCTCCTGGCCCCGGCGGCTTCCGTCGAGGGCGGGGAAAGGTGTCCTGCCGGTCCGGCTCGGCGTCCGTACGAGCGTGCCGTCGCAGCCGGATCGCCCGCGGGCGAGGAGGCAGGGGTGTGGCGGACCGCGCAGGGACACGGGCCCGGATGCACCGCGGACGCGTCGCGACGGCGACTGACACGCAAAGTGTTCACCCGTGCACAGGGAGCGTCAAGGCGGCCGACGGTACCGGTGGGCAGCCGCCTCCGGGCGGCGACACGTCCTCCTCGGGCGCACGCTCGGCCGGTCCCGGGCCCCTGGGCTTTTCGCGCCTCACCCCGCCCGTGTGGCCGCCACCGCCGACCCGCGGCGGATCTCGTGGCCGGGCCGGCCCGCCCGGCCCAGGACCCAACTGGGTCCCTGGAGCGCCTTCGCGGCCCTCTTCAACGGCGCCAGGCAGGCGGCCGCCTGCCGGTGGTCGGTCACGCTGCCTGCCGCACAGACGACCGTGGCCAGCGACAACGTGACCGGAAAACCGCCCACCGACCAGGGGGCGTCCAGCATGGAGGCGGCCAATGGGTCGAGTGCCTCCGGATCCGCCAGCACCAGGAAGTCGTCACCACCGATGTGTCCCACGCGCGCGGGGTCGGCCGCCGTGTGCTGCAGTGCCCGCCCCACCGAGCGGATCAGCTCGTCGCCCGCCGCGAACCCGGCACCGTCGTTGACCTGCTTGAAGTGGTCGATGTCCAGCCAGCTCAGCGCGAACGTCCGCCCAGCGAGGATCCGCCGGTCCACCTCGCCCGTGATCGCGTCCGAGCCGGGCAGCCGGGTGAGGGGATTGAGCGCCGCCGCCTCCTCGACGCGGGACTCGGCCAGCGCCCGGACCAGGTCCGCGAGCCGTACGACGCCCACGCACCGCCCGCGCCGGTCGACGACCGCCACATCGTCCGACGTGCGGTCCCGGCCGCCGACCGCGACGACGTCCAGCACCTCCCACGCCGTGGCGTCGATGCCGACCGTGCGCGGCGGATCGCCCAGCTTGGCTGCCGGACGGTCGGCGTACAGGGCATGGCCGTAGCGCCCCGACATCATCAGCAGGAAGCGGGACCGGTGCACCGACCGCAGCGGCGCTCCGTGCGCGTCCACGAGGAGCACCCCCGACACCTCGGGCGACCCGGTCAGCAGCGTCTGCACACGGCCGGCGGAGGCGTCGGCGGGCAACAGCGCGGCGGGCCGCAGGAACTCCCGCACCGAGGGTCCCGAGCGCGGCGCCGGCACCATCCCGGGGGAGCGCGGCGGAACGTACACGTCCGCGGCGGGCAGCCGGGCCGGCGGCGCGAACAACTCGCCCTGCGCCAGTTGCGCGCCGGCCGACAGCGCGAGCGCGCACTGCCGTTCGGTCTCCACGCCCTCGACGGCCAGCAGCGCCCCCACCTGCTCGCACAGTGCCCGCATCGCCCGTATCGCCGCGGGCCGCGCCAGCAGTGAGGCGTCGAGCTTCACCAGGTCCGGTGCGAGGTCGGTGAGCATCCGCAGCGGCAGGTCCCCGTCGCCGACACCGTCCGCGGCGATCCGGAACCCCTGAGCGTGCAGGACGCCGACCGCCTCCAGCAGCGCCCGCTGCGGTACGTGCGTGTACGGCGGTACGACGTCGATCGTCACCTCCCACGGCAACCGCCCCGCCGCGCGCACGGCTTCGTGCAGAGGTCCGAGGCCGCCGAGGTCGGCGAGCGTACCGGCGAACACGTTGAGGTGGAGGGGCAGCAGCGTCTCCGTACGCGCTGCCGCGCGAAGCGCTGTCACCGCCAGCCGGCCGTCGAGCTCGGGGTCGCGGCGGGCGTCGGCCAGGACGTCACCGGTCTCCGGCCGGGCCAGGACCTCCAGAGCCGTGACCCCGCCGGTGGCGAGATTGACCACGGGCTGGAAGGCGAAGCGGAGAGTATCCGTCCAGGAAGGCACGGGAGCATGATGGCGGCGCCCGCCCACGCCCAGGCCGAGTTCACGAGACGTTAACGCAGGATTCCGACGCGATCACACTGGGTGTGCGAAAGGGCTTTCGGTCTCTCCGCGTGCGTACGAGAGAACCCGTGTCCCGCCGGAACAGTGCGCAACCGCTTCCCAGGCGCGACCCGCTCCCTATAGATGTAGGAGACATGACACGTCTGTCCCGTGCCCTCCGCGGTGTGATCACCGCAGTGGCCGCCCTGCTGACCGTGACCGCCGCCTCCGCCACCGCCCGGGCCACTCCCGCCGACCCCAAGGCGCCGAAGGATTTCGTAGCGCTGAGCTCCGTGGATCCCACGATCATCCAGGAGATGCGCTACTTCACACCCCACAACTTCGTCGGCGAGCGCATCGACGGCTACCAGCAGTCGCTGTGCATCCTCACCCGGCCCGCCGCCCAGGCCCTGCACAAGGCCCAGGAGCAACTGTTGCGCAAGGGCTACAGCCTGAAGGTCTACGACTGCTACCGGCCGCAACGCGCCGTGGACCACTTCGTCCGCTGGGCCAAGGACCTCGACGACCAGTCCATGAAGGGGGAGTTCTACCCGCGCGTCGACAAGAACCGGCTGTTCGACGACGGCTACATCGCGGCGAAATCCGGCCACAGCCGCGGGTCGACGATGGACCTCACCGTCGTCAGGCTCCCGGCCCGGCCGACCCACCCCTACGTCCCCGGCCAGTCACTGGTGCCCTGCTACGCGCCCAAGGACGAGCGCTTTCCGGACAACTCCCTCGACATGGGGACCGGATTCGACTGCTTCGACACCCTCGCGCACACACTCGATCCCAGGATCCAGGGCCAACAGCGCGCCAACCGGCTGCTGCTCAAGAGCACGATGGAAAGCCTCGGATTCGTGAACCTCGCCGAGGAGTGGTGGCACTACACCTACCAGCCCGAGCCCTACCCGGACAGCTACTTCGACTTCCCCGTCTCCCGGAAGTCCCTCACACCGGGACGCTGAGCGACTGCGTGAACGTCTGACGGAAGACGCCCCTCTCCCGATCGGATACAGTCCGCGCGTGTCCGAAAATCTTCACCCGACTGTCAACTCCGCACCGGACTCCCATTGTTCGAGCTGCGGAGCGCCCTACGGGGAGGGCATCTCCGGCTGGCCCCGCACCTGCCCGGCCTGCGGGACCGTGGCCTACCGCAACCCGCTGCCGGTCGCGGTGGCCCTCCAGCCCGTGTACGACACCAAGGGCACCGCCCTGGTCGTGATCACTCGCACCGTGGCCCCCGCGCGCGGGGGC
>NZ_MUBM01000026.1:0-327 GCF_002154505.1 Streptomyces carpinensis
GTCGGCCACCCATCGGGTGCCGTTCGCCGCCGGCTGGACCCGCCCGATCGCCGGGTCGTTCCACAGCAGGGGGTAGCCGCGGCTGGAGGTGAGCACCGGGACGGAGACCTCGGCGTTGCGCTGGATCAGGTCCTGGACGGTGCCCTCCTGGTCCAGCGCAACGCCGAGGTCTCCGTCCCGGTGCTCACCTCCAGCCGCGGCTACCCCCTGCTGTGGAACGACCCGGCGATCGGGCGGGTCCAGCCGGCGGCGAACGGCACCCGATGGGTGGCCGACTCGGCCTGGCAGATCGACCACTGGATCACCGCCGGCACCCCCGCCGACGCC
>NZ_MUBM01000026.1:340-23968 GCF_002154505.1 Streptomyces carpinensis
CCCGCGCGCGCCGGACGGCCGCTATCTCTCGGTGGCCGAGGACGGCTGCGTCCGCGCCGCCGCCGACCAGCCCGGCGGCTGGGTGGTGCGGGAGACGTTCCGCCCCGAACCCCATGGACACTCCCACGAGAACCGTCACGTCCTGCGGCACGTAGGCACCGGTCGCCTCGCGGCCCGCTCGGCTCGCGCGCCTCGGCTTCTGACGGTCGGGGGGACGACAGGACCCAGGGACGACTACGGCCCGAGCCCCCGCACAGTCGGTTCTTCCCGCATGCCTTGACCTGCGGTTTTCGCCCGACCTGCACAAACGTAGCCCGCCTCAGCCCGCCTCGCGTCGCCTCGGCCCGCCCCAGACCGTTCTGCCTTGCCTCCGTGTTCCCACGGGAACACCAGGCGGGAACCCGGACTCGCATCTACTCTGGCCTGCCGCTCACCACCTCGGGGGGTGCAGGCCTCCATCTATCGCCATACTGGCTGGAAACTGCCCCAGGCTCCGACGCGGACAGCGTCGAGGCATGGGCTGGAACAGGTGGTTGGGACATCCTCGACGGCCTCCTCCACCGGATGACGCGGTGACGGTAGAAGGCCCCGATGATTACTGGGGCCCTCTACTGATTGACGACTCAACCGCATCCCGGGGTGTCCTCAGTGGTTGATTTTGAGAAGTGAAGCTCTGCGGCGCCTGCGATGCTCTGCGGTTTGTTAGTCGCCTGCACCTCCCCAAACCCCGGCTGCTTCCAATACCTTTGCAAGTATCGGAAGGTTGTCACATAGTCGAGGTCCGATACCCCCGTGTCATCCCTCTTGGTTAGCTCGTAGCTGTCCGTTGTGCAAGGGGTCACATAATCATCAGTTTCCTCGTAGACAGGTTCGCCGGCCGGATCCACGAAGACGAATCGCACGTCGATCAACGCCCTGGCCTCGTGGTTCTCTATAATGAGCCAGTCCTGCTCCCCCTTTTCCCCCAGCCCCACATAAGCATAGACCTTGGGAATTTGCTGCTGAATCGAAAGTTCCTGCTGCTTGAGTGCAATTTCTTCCAGTGCGTGAATCGTCCACGCCGAGAGTATCAACGCGAGAAGCGCCATTAGAGTCGCTGCGACCTGTGAGTAGGTGCCGATAGTTGCAGCCCTACTCTGCAGGGAGCGACGCTTCTCCGGATTAGGGGGAACGCCATTCATGTTGGGCTCGCGACACAGTCCATCTGTCTATTCCAGACTGCGACTGAAGAGCGCTATCCGCATCTGGAGACAGAAGTCCCCGCCCGCCCGGGGCTGGAACTTCCACTACTCCCGTCCACGCTGCTTCGTCGACGGCCGCCTTCTCCGGGTCTCGGATCAGTCAGTGAGCCTTTGCCAACCTCAGTTTGAGCAGGTCAGGTGGAGGGTGAGGACGGCTTGGAGGTGGCTGGTAATTCGGGTGGTGCTGCAGCGGAACTTCCGTAGCAGGCGCCAGGTCTTCAGGGTCGCCATGGCCTGCTCGCCGAGGGCCCGGATGCGGGCGTGCGCGGCGTTGACCGCGCGTTGGCCTGCCGAGAGCCGGTCCCACCGGCCGCGGAAGGGCACCCGCACGGTGCCGCCCGCGCCCTGGTAGCCCTTGTCCGCCCAGCAGGTCAGGCCCGCCTCGGTGAGGGCGTCGATGATGCCGTGGGTTCGGGCGGCCTTGATGTCGTGCACGGCGCCGGGCAGAGCGGGCGAGGCCCACAGCAGCTTCCCGTGTGGATCGGCGATGACCTGCACATTCATGCCGTGCTTCTTGTGTTTACCGGAATAGAAGGGCCGGTCAGCGGCGATCCGGTCGATCGGCAGCAGCGTCCCGTCCAGGATCACGAACGCCTTTGCCGAGGCTGCCGTCACCGCTGTGGCGAGGTCGGGCGCCCGTACCGCGAGCACTGCGACGGCTTCCGTGATGTACCGGTACACCGTGCTCACGCCCACCTCGAACCCGGCCGCGAGCTGCGCGTAGGTATGCCCCAGGCGCAGGTGTGCCAGTACCAGCAGCGCCTGGCGGCCGGCGGACAGCCGGCGCCACCGAGTCCCGCACGCCGCCCGATGTGCGACCAACCGGTCGGTCAGGAACCGCAGGTGCCGAGTGGACAGGTCGAGGGCAGACGGGTAAACAAGCACATCAAGCTCCTGGCGGCACGGGCGATCTTGGTCGTGAACCCGTCTACCAGGAGCTTCATCGCGTGCGCAGCCCAACCGGTGTATTCATCAGCCGAGTTGGCCGTCGGCCCTCATCGTTGCCGGTTCTGTATACGCTGGTGCGCGTGGATGTAACGGGGTGTCTTGGGTGTGACCTTCTGACCGGGCGCCGGGAGTTGCCTGGGGGCGTCCTGCACGAGACCGCTGCCTGGGTGGTGAACCACGTCGTCGGCCCGATGAATCTCGGCACCCTGATCGTCGGCCCGCGGGACCACGTCGTGGCCATCGCCGAACTCGACGACACGGCAGCGGCGGAACTCGGCCCGCTGCTGCGCGACACCGCTCGTGTGGTGGAGACGTTGTGCCAGCCCGAGCAGACCTACGTCTGCATGTGGTCGCACGGCCGCGACGCGCGCAAACACCTGCACATCGCGGTCCAGCCGGTGACCGCTGAGGTGAGGGCCCGCTACGGCGGGCTGCGCTCCGAGCAGCTCCAGGCCCGGATGCTGGCCGACGGTGACAAGCCGGACATCACGGAGGTCGAGCGGTTCTGTGAGCGGGCTCGCGAGCTGTTCCGGTCGATCGCAGACAGCAGCGCCGAACACCGCAGCTGATCACGCCCTCAACGTGAGGTTGGAAAAGGCTCAGTGAGGGGTCATGGCGGCCCCTGCGACTGCCGGAAGCCCGGACGGAGCGGAGGCCGACGGCCGCTCAGGCGCCCACGGCGGAGAAACCGCCATCCACGTGCAGCACCTGGCCCGTGATGGCGCGGGCCGCATCGCTCAGCAGGAAGGCGACCGTGTCGGCCACCGGAGTGGCATCCGAGGTGTCCCAGCCGAGCGGGGCCCGCTCGGACCAGACTTTCGCCAGCTCGTCGAAGCCGGGGATGGACTCGCCGGCCATGGTCGTGATCGGTCCGCTGTCGACCGCGTTCACGCGGATGCCCTTCGGCCCCAGGTCCCGGGCGAGGTAGTGGTTGACCGACTCCAGTGCGGCTTTGGTGGGGCCCATCCAGTCGTAGACCGGCCATGCCACGCCGGCGTTGAACGTGAGGCTGACCACTGACGCCCCGAACTCGGACTTCTCCAGCAGCGGCAGCATGCTTGCCGTCAAGGCCTTGAGGGAGAACGCCGAGACGTTCATGGCGGTGGACACGGACTCGAACGGCGTGTTGAGGAAGTTCCCGCCGAGGGCGTCCTGCGGCGCGAACGCGACGGCGTGCACCACGCCGTCAAGGCTCTTCCAGTAGTCCCGCTGGATCTCCTCGGCCATGGACTGCAGGTCGCCGGGCTTGGTGACGTCTGCGGACATGCACACCAACGGCACCTTCGGCAGCCGGTGCGAGACACGGGACATGATGGCCCAGGGTCGTCCCGGGGCGTTGGCGAGGATCACGTCCGCGCCCGCCTTCATCGCTGCCGCGGCGATGTTGAAGCCGATCGAGGTCTCGGTGAGGACACCGAAGACCAGGCTCTTCCTGCCGGTCAGACTCATACTCAGTCCTTTCACCGCAGGTCTCGGTGCCCACGGCCTTGTCCTTCTTGACGGCTTCGCTGTCCGGCCACGGGGCCTTACTGCGAAGGGGCTTGCAGAGCGTCAGATCACTTCGGTGAGTCGGCGCGGCCTCCTCCTCTCAGCTGAGGATGCCGGTGATCTCCTGACCGGTGAGGGCCTGCGCGATCTGCCACCGCATCCCGCCCCGGCTGCCCTTGATCAGGACGACGTCGCCAGGCTGGAGCAACTTGTCGAGGAGGGCGGTCGCCGTCTCGTTGTCCCGAACGATGGCGGCCTCGACACCGGCATCAGCCGCGCCCAGAGCGACCTGTTTGGCCATCGCGTCGCCCACAGCGATCACGATGTCGATGCCGAGCTCGCCAGCCGTCTGCCCGAGCTCCCAGTGCGCTCGGGCCGCCTCGTCGCCGAGCTCCAGCATCTCGCCGAGCACGGCGATCCGCCGCGCCAGAGGCTCGCTGTTGGCGGCTTGGACGGTGGTCTGCTCAGCCACTCAAGATCACGCCCCTGCCTGCATAGAAGCGGTCCAGTCGTTCCCACGGCACCTCATGGGCCTTCTGAGAGATGCCGGGCAGCCCTGACGGGTTGTGCACCATCAGTGCCTCCTCTCTCGTTCCGACGGCGAGCACCAGGTGCCCGCCCTTGCTCGGCGGCCGTTCGTCGGCCGTGCGGATCGTCTTGTGCACGGAGAGGAGGACCAGGCCGCCGTCGGTGACGGCTTCGGCAACGCGGGCGGCAGGCAGCTCGGGGGCGGCCTCGGCCGCCAGTCCCCACCGGGCCGTCACGTGTTCGGCGAAAGGTCGGTAGATCAGGCCCTTCACCTGGTCCCCTTCGCGTACGTAGGCGCCGGCCTCGCACAGCTCTTTCACGAGCGGCACGGAGGGCGGCACCGGGCGCCCCCAGTAGTCCAGCGCCATCCGCAGGCACGCCACGCCGCACATACGCGGCGCCCAAAAGGCGTACTCCTGCGGGCTGTCGGCTCCGGACTTCTGCCACAGCGGGTCATCCGCCGCGTCCCGTCGGCCGGTGATGAACTCCGGGACGAGGGCGGCGGATTCCCACTGCGAGTAGTAGGGCACGGGATGGGTGATCGTCAGGGCGCGCATGCGCCCCAGTCTTACGGAAGGTAGGCCGGCTTCGTGAACGCAGTCCTGACGATGTGCTGCATCAGGGCGGGATACGGGATACCCCCGGCCCTCGCCATGGTGGCGAGATTCCCCCGCTCGCTCAGGCCCGGCAGCGTGTTGCACTCCAGGACCGTGACGCGGCCGTTCGCCGCCGCGAGGAAGTCGACCCGCAGCACGCCGTGCGCGCCGATCATGCGGAACACGCGGCGGGCGAGGTAATGCATGGCCTCGGTAGTCGGGGCCGGGAGGATCGACGGGCAGTGCTCGACACGGAGGTCCGGGTTGTGCTTGGCCTCGTAGTCGTAGAACTCGTTCCGCGACTCGACGTCATGCACGGGCAGCGTCACGAGCCGGCCGTCGACCTCGACCAGGCCGACCGTGCACGGGATGCCCTGGACGTACTCCTCGACCATGTACTCGGCGTAGGGCTCGGCCTTCGCCGCTTCGAGCATCTTGCGGAGCGCTCCCTCGTCGCGGGCGATCCCGGCGGCAAGGCTGCCGCCCCCCGACGAAGGCTTCATGAACACCGGATATCCCAAGGTGTACTGCACCACGGACAGCACGGACGCCACGGTCGCCGTCGAATCGACCATGGTCCACCGGGGCGTGTCGATGCACTCCTTCGCGAGCAGCTTCTTGAAGGTCGGCTTGTGCATGCCGAGCGCCGAGGCGAGGACGCCGGACCCGGTGTACGGCAGTCCGAAGGTGTCGAGGGCGCCCTGAATCTTGCCGTCCTCTCCACCGAGGCCGTGCAGCCCGAGTAGGGCAACGTCGACCTGGCCTGGCAGGGCCGAGACCGGCGTTTCCGCCGTGTCGATGAGCTGCGTCTCCAGGCCCGCCCCTGCGAGCGCCTTCGCCGCATGCTCGCCGGACGCAAGCGATCCCGGCCTCTCCGGGGAGTCGCCTCCACACAGGACACCGATCCGCAGGGTCTGGATGTCCGGCACCGTCATTACCGTCACGGTCTCTCCTTTGAGCGTCATGACCACCGGCCCGCTACGTCACGGGACGGCTTGCGACGGTCCCGGCTGCACCGCTCCGCCCGAGGACGTGCAGCCGGGACCGCGATACCCGCCCCTGCGGCCGGGCCTGGACGCCCCCCTCGGGGGTGATGGGGGCGTCCGGCCGCCAAGGTCTCCGGTCACGGCGGCACGCCGGCCCGGGGCGGGGGTCTGTGGTGTTGGTCCCGGCCGCCGTCGAACCAGGCGGCCGGGACCGGGACCCGCCCTGAGCCGGTATGGCCTTCACCCATCACGGGAGGGATGAGCGGGCGGGGTAGGGCCCCCGCGGAGCGGCGCCGCCGCCGTCTCCGTGGGGGTGCATGTGAGGCGGTCAGGCCGCCGCCATGAGCTCAGCGACGCGGCTGAACTCCTCCTCCAGGCGGTCGCGGCCGAGGCGGGCGAACTCCGCCTCCAGGTCCATCGGCGTGACCTCGTAGAGCATGGACACCAGTCGCGCGGCCACCACCCACGCGGCGGCCGGGGAGCCGTACTCCACCTGTTGGTCCTGGGCGAAGGCTCGCAGCGTCTGCGGGTCGTGCACGTGGCCGATGACGCCCCAGGCGGGCGTGGACCTCACCCACGCCGCCACGTGGTGACGTCGCAGGTACGGGCAGACCTGCACGGCGATGGCGGCGCAGGGCAGGCACACCGGCGGACTCGCCGTCAGCTCCCCCTCCTCCACCGGCCGCCCGATGCCGTGCATCACGTAGAGGCGCGGCGCATCCAGGTCCGAGACCGCCGGGCGCGCGCAGACCTGGCACAGCTGGTCCAGCATCGCCCGGCGCTGCCGGAACGGGTGGACCTCCTTGAAGCGCGGTTCCCCGCGCCGCGCCTTCGGCAGGAGTGACGGCCGTACCCACGGCACGCCGAAGCTGTCCCGGTCGTGCGGTGTCTCGTCCACGAAGCCGACCGCTGGCCCCGGGCCGTGGGTCAGGCGCGGGGTGATGATCTGCTCTCGGCTGTAGCCCGCGATGTACGGCACGACACCGGGCGGTGGCGGCGGCAGGATGCTCGACGCCTCGGGGCGCGACCGCAGGCGGTCCGGTGCGGTGGTCACGTGCTCTTCCCCCTTTGCGGATGGCCCCTGCAGGGGCCGGTCAGTGGCCGGTGGCGACGCCGACCAGGAGCGTGATGATCAGGGCGCCCAGGACGACCACGTACAAGGCCTGGCCCGCCGTGCTGTCCGGTCGCCAGCGGCTCATGTCCCTTGGCCCGCCGCGGCGGCCTGGCGGGCCGTGCCGAGCTGGACCATCGCCCACACCAGCCGCGGGTCACAGAGCGCCCCAGGGGAGGCCATGGGGACGGCCCAGAACGAGCGGCCCTGGGGGTCGTCAGGGTCCGGCGACGGCACGCCCAGGTAGCAGTCCCGGCCGAGGCATTCCAGGCCCCGACGGGACCGCGGCTTCCACCGCCACGCCGTGGTGGCGGGGACAAGCGCGTGATAGTGGTCGGCGTACCGGTCTCCGGTCACCGGGCCGCGTTCCAGCGCGCGGGCGAGGAACGCGTTCACCTCGTCCTGGTCCTCCGTGCGCGCGACGGTGCGCACCAGGTCACCGGGGAGCCGGACCGCGGCGAAGATCCCGCCGCACGCCAGGAGCGCCACGCCTTGCCCCTGCCACTCCTTACGGGCCACCTCGGCGTCACCGGCGGCGGTCAGGAGCCAGTGGGCGACGGCGAGGTGCCGCTCCCGCCGGTCCACCAGGTCCACGGGGTCCACCCCGTGCCGTTCTTCGGTCCGGTTCACCGCTCGGTCTCCGCTCGCTCCCGGGCCGGCGTGCGGGGGTCCGGTAACGGCATGACGGGGGCGAGCGGGAAGGGGAGGAGCGGGCCCGGCTCTGTCACCGGTGTCGTGGCGGTCACGGAGGCGTCGGTCAGGTCACGGCGCCCTTGCCGGTCATCTCGTGTTCTCCGCATGGTCCATGCCCCTGGCGTCGACATCTGGTTGGATGCCATGGACCGTACGGGCGTCGTGTGACGTGGACCACACACAGGGCATGGCAGTTCGCCGCGGTGCGTCAGCGAACTACCACGCTCCGTAGTAGTTGTGTCGGGACGTCAGGCGTGGACGTTAAGGTGGACCGCCATGTCCCGCATCTCCTTGGTGAGTGTCCGCTTCCGGGTGCTGAGAATGTCCCGCATGACGTAGCGGGCCATCGGCTGATGCTGAATCCAATTGCCGGTCGTGCGCCGGATGCGGACCAGCTCGTCCATGGCGTCCTGCGTGGAGCCCAGGATCACGTGGGCCTTCGCCACGTCCAGCCGGTGACGGTTCCAGTTGAAATTGGTCGGCCGGCCGACCTTCCGCCGGGCGCTCCGGGAAAGGAGGCCGTCGCCCGCGCGGCGGAGGACGCCGTGGGCGTCCCCGGCCAGGGCCAGGTCCTCCACGGCCTTGAGCTCTGCCGTCACCGGCCCGAACCGGCTGAAATGGGTGCGGTAGTCGGCGTGCTCCACGCCCACGGCGGACGCCGCGGTAGCAGCCATCCGTCGGGCCTCCGCCGCCTCGTCCGGCCGGTTGTTCCGCACCGCCGCCGACGCGATCCGGAGCCAGAGTTCCCCCCACACCGCCAGCTGCCCGGCCGTGGCCGTGGAGAACTTCGGTTCGATCTGCTCCGCCGTCGTGGCCGCCAGGTGCTCCGCCTCGTCGAAACGGTCCTGCCGGAGGAGGAGCCAGCACAGGCCGGTGACCCCGGTTGCAGCGGCCTGCGTGTCGTCCAGCTCCCGCGCCAGGCGGATACCGTCCACGAACGCGTGATACGCCATGTCGTACTGCCTCACCTGCGTGAGGTACTTCCCGGCCAGCAGCAGAGCGTGAGCCTGCACGAGGACGGCCTCCTGGTGCGTCTCCTCCTCCCCGGCCGCCACCGTCGCCGCCTCCGCGGTGCGCAGCAGCCCGGGGAGCATCCGCGCGACGGAGTCATACCGGTCCGCGTTGTAGAGCTCCAACGCGTCCTCAATGCGCCGGCGGATCTCCGGCAGGGACTCCGCCTCGCCCGGGTCGGCCAGAGTCTGCGCCGAGATCCCCACGGGCGGCATGAGCGCCTGCCGAAGCTGCGCCAGGAGCTGACGGTTCGTCCCGTCCTCCTCCACCGGGAGCGGCGCCCCTGGCGCGAAGAGCGTGGAGGTAGGTACGCCGAGCGTGCGAGCAATGAGGTGCAAGGTGTCCACCCGAGCCTGGCCGCCCTGCTCAATCTTCCTGATCGTCCCGACCGACAGGCCGGAGTCTTCCGCGAGTTGTTCCTGACTCATTCCGGCCGTCCGGCGAAGAGCGCGGACGGTCTCTCCCAACGGGCTGGAGTTGTGCGCCATACTGGAGCCTCCGTTTTGACCTCGACACTCAAAACGGTACTGCGAACAGCGCCCCGTGACGCCCCCAAAGCTCACGGGGCGTTGACGTACCCCGGCGTCCGCTGGCCGCCTTTACTTCCCTGGAGCCGGCCGTCCAGTTGACGCCCGGTCAGGCGTTGAAGCCCTTCTGCCGCACACCCGGCCCCCACTTCGCTGCGACGACGGCGAAGCAGTCACGGCACAGCGGGTTCGCACCCTCGCCGTACCTCTTGCACTTCTCCGAACACCGGGCGCACAGGCCCTCCTCGGCAGACCCCCACACGGGGTACGGGTAGCTCCCCAGTTCCACGACGGCGGGTGTGCCCATCTCGGCGTCCGTTCTACTTGCTCCGCAATCTTTCGAACAGAATAGAACGCGATTGGCGGTGCACACTGTCAGTGACACCTCGTACCGTATGCGTATGCCCTCTTCCCCCAGGCCATCCGGCCAGGTCGCCCCTGCGCGGGATCAGGTCAACGAGACAATCCGCCACCTCATGGACCAAGAACCGAGCCCGGAGCGCACCGCCGCGTACCACCTCGCCCTTGAGGCGTGGGCGGCCGGCTCCGACATCGAGGTCGTCGAAGCGGCCTGAACATGGACGCGCCCCTACCGGGAGTGCCATTTGGTAGGGGCGCGTACTCACCAGGCGGGACACCTGTCGTGGACGGCACCAGACTATCGGCGCCCTCCTACACCGGCCCCGACCAGCGAAGATGCCAGCTGCAGTGCAGGCAGCCGCGGCGGCCGCGTGCTCAAGATCCGCGCCATCTCACTAAAGGCGTACGCGGCCGGATTGCGCGCGGCCGTCTCCGCGCAGTCCCGGCACGAGATCAGGCTGTCGTGTCCGCGTGTGCGGGCCGCTGCCCGTCGACGAGCGCATGCCGGTTCCACGGGTGTTGGCACACCGGACACGGCTCGGAGTGGGCGGCCCGCCGCATCTGCCGCGCCGCCCTAAAGGGTGTTGCAGAAGGCGGTGATCACGCAGGCTGAGGCGGTGTTTGGGCGTGTGTGGTCATGCGGTGAGGGCGAGGTTGTGCATGCGGGCGACGGCCTGGACGGCGTGGTGGAGGCCGTCGCCTCGGTTCTGGTCCACGCCAGGAAACTCGCAGCGGCCCTGTGTGAAACTCTGCCCCGGCATGTGCGATCTATGAGGTAGAGGAGAGAGATGCGCCGGGTGGGGACGGCTGCGGCCGTGATCGTGGCGGCCGTGATGCTGGCAGCTTGCGGTGGCGGAGAACGCGACTCAGGCGCGGATGCGGAGGGCGGCCACTCGGCCGTGGCGGCGGACCGGGCCGCGGTGATTCGTGAGGCGGTGCGGGACGACATCCGAGCGGCCGTGGCCGCTGGTGACTTCGGGCCACCGCGCTTCATCGCCGCGAAGGAGCTGCTCAGCCCCTGCGAGGTTAGTGCCGTCGTGCGGGGCGGCACCAAGCCGGATCCGGAGGCCGTCGCCAAGGTCGTCACCAGGCTGAAAAACCGTGGCTGGGGCAAGACGAGGCAGCACTCGTCCGCCGCCGACGAGGGTTGGTCGCTGGAGAAGAAGGGGTGGATGCTGACCTTCGTCTCCGGAACAGTCTCCGAGAAAGCCGTCGCCTTCGGTCCGGACGTCGAACGGCAGGGACGAGCCAAACCATTCGAGGGGCTGGTGTTCCGAGGGGCGGGCCCTTGCAGCACCCCTTCCGCTACCGCGTCGCCCTGATCTCCGTCACGACGTGCCAAGGGTCGGAGAGGAGCGCGCGTGGCCCCCACGTGCCCGATCAGCCAGTGAGCGGCGGGGACCAGCGAGGAATACCGGTGAGCATCCCGGGAACGCGCAGCTGCCCACGGTGCATATCTCCTGCATATCTCCAATGTGCACCCTTTTGCCTTGGGGCTGCTCCATAGCAGTCAGCAAGGGCCAGGCCCAAGATGGAATCAGCCATGCGGCGACTAGCGTGCGTCAACGAGAGGTTTGACACGGAGGCATACGCCATCCGGCACCGCAATCTTCCTTCGTGGGACGCGCATCTCCAGCCAGCGGCTGGTCTTGTCGCCGGTGGGCGTCACCGTCATGCCGGCCTCGGCCGCGGGCTGCGGTCGGCCGACTGCTGCAAGTGGGTGGCCTTCGTCGTGCACTGTGCGGTGGTCCCGGCAATCCTGGAGGTGTGCCCAACGTCCCCTCCCCGAACGGCGGCACGGCAGAGCACCGTCTGGACTGGCCGCGGACCGACTACGCGGGTGCGATCTACGGTGCGCTCCTGGCCGCGTCCGTCATAGCCGGGACCGGAGCGTTCGGTCCGTTCCCCCGCCTCGGACTCGTGCTGTTGCTCCTCGTCACCGGCATCGTGTTCTGGGCCGCCCACGTCTACGCCCGTCTGGCCGGCGAGCGGGCGCACGGGCAGTTTCTGAGCTGGAGCGAGGTACGCCATGTGGCCCGGCACGAGTGGCCGATGGTCCAGGCCACAGTTCCCCCAGCCGTTGCAGTGGCGATCAGCCCCCTGCTGAGGCTGGGCCTTGCCGGAACGGCATGGTTCGCACTCGGGGTCGCCCTGATCGAGCAGGTCGCGTGGTCGACCGTTGCCGCCGTGCGCGCCGGAGCCTCTCGCCGACTGGTCGTGGTCTCCGGTCTGGTGAACCTGGTGCTCGGCCTGATCATCGTTGTCGCCAAGTCGACCATCCATCACTGATTCCGTCTTCCAGCGGGCTGAGGAAGGGCTTCACAAGAAGAACGCTCCGAGCACGCGAGGAGAGGAGACCTGTGGTGTCGAATGATCCCATCGCGGCGGTGGTCCAGTACGTCGATGCCTTCAACCGCGGTGACGCGAAGGCGATGGCCGCGACGTGCGCTGACCCGATGCAGATCCTTGACGGGATGGCACCGCATGTGTGGCAGGGACCAACAGCCTGCGAGGACTGGTGGAGGGACGTGCTGACCGAGGGTGCGCACCTGAGGGCCTCGAGCTACCACATCGAACTCGCGGAGCCCCGGCATGTCGATGTCACCGGCGATCACGCCTACGTCGTTGTCCCCGCGACCATGACATTCGACCTGCGGGGCAAGCGGGTCATCCAAAGCGGCTCGGTCTTCACGGTGGCGCTCCGCAAGGCGGGCACAGCGTGGCGCCTCACGGCCTGGGCGTGGACCAAAGGGGCTTGACCGGCCCGCAGCCCCCTCTCCGCTCAGCGGGCGCGCCCAGCAGTCCGGTGCCACGCTGGATTTGGGTTTCGGCCTGTGGGAGACAGAGGAGCGGACATGGAGATCAAGCCGCAGGCGGTCGCCATCCCCAAGGAGACCGATCATCTGGAGCAGGGAAAGTACGGCCCCGTCTTTCCCCGGACCCCGGCCTGTTACGGATTCACGATCATCGCCGACGTCAAGCCGGGCAGGGCCGAGGCGATACGGGAGCACGGCCACAACCTGGCCAGCGCGCTTGAGCAGGACCCCTACCTTCTCGCCCCGTTGAAACTGCACTACCTGCGCTGGGTTCTCTTCGACGACGACACCCGGTTCATGTACCAGGGGATCTTCGACACCGACTTCGACAAGTACACCGAGGACGCCGTCGCCCTGTTCAGCAAGGCGGGCGTGAGCACCACCTTCGAGAACCTCGAAGGGTTTCCCGAGGACTGGCGCACGAACCCCGAGGCATTCGTACGGTTCGTACGGGAACACCACTGTCCGAGCTTCATCGAGTACGGAGAGTATCCGTACGTGACGGCGGACGAGATCAAGAAAGCTCTGCGGATCAAGAGCGCCCTTTCGGAGATGCTCGACCAGATGCAGTGAGGCGGGACGAAATGAGCGAGGTCAGGACCGCACGCACGTACAACCAGCGGCACATTCCGCGGAAGTACACCCCTGGCGGGCGGCGGGTGAGCATCTACGTCTCCTGGAGCTATCCGGCCGAGGCCGGCCGCAACGCGACCGAGCTGGACAACCGCTTCTCCACGATGACCGAGGTCAGGCGGGTCGCCTGGCCCGCGTACGAGGACCCGAAGTGGTCGGACCCGTACCGGTTCCAGCAGGGCATCGCCGGCTCCCTGGAGCTGTTTTTCTGGGCCTGGGTGCCCTTCCAGGACTACGTCGAGGAGGTCACGGGGCATCCCGTCCCGGTGTACCAGCGCATCGACCAGGCGGGCTTCTTCACCCCTCTCGACGAGCGGGTGCTCGGCGACACCGACGTCATGTTCGTTTTCGGGCTGGACCACGCGGTCACCGAGCAGGAGGCCCAGCCCGGAGAGATCGAGGCGCTGCGGGCTTTCCTCGCGCGGGAGGACGCCTGCCTCGTCCTGGGCCCGCACCACGATGTCGGTTCCTCGGACGACCTGAAGGTCCGGGAGATGGAGTACCGCCATCACGGCGATCCCCTGGTGCCCCGGCAGCAGCGGTTCGCCACCTATGTGAGGGACTTGATGAAGGGCCTCGGGGTGCCGGTCATGAACCGGTACGGGCTGCGTCCGGCCACGCGCGAGGGCAACCAGATCGCCCCGCTGTCCACGGTCCGGGACCTGGACCCGAAAGGCTGGCTGGCAGGGGTGACGAACTTCAACTTCCACATGCACCTGCCGCACTACGACGTGACGACGGACGACCCGGACGCCGTCCGTGTGCTGGCCAGGCAGCCGATCGACACGTCACGGCCGCATCCGTTCACCGAGGCCGGCAACGCGGAGTTCAACATGTTCCTGTGGATGCCGCCCCGCGGTGATCGCGCGGCCGATCTGCTGCTGGCGGACTCGACCATCTTCAGCTCCCTGTTCGGCGGTGACGACAGCCTGCGGAACTTCTGGCGGAACGTCGTCTCCAAGTAGAAACTGCGCGGAGGTGAGCGGTGAGCACGCACACGGACGTCTCGTTGGAACTCGACGACATCCAGCGCGGGGTTCTCAGCCCCCGGCCGACGCCATACGCGGCGACCTATATCGCCTTCCGCATCGATGACCGTGGAGACGGCCGGGAGTTGATGCGGCGGGCGAGTACGTTGGTGACCTCCGCAGCGGAGTCGGTCAGCCCCCTGGGCGAGACCTGGGTGAGTGTGGCCGTCACCTGCCGCGGCCTGGAGGCGCTGGGAGTGCCGCGCGCGTCGCTGGACACGTTCGCCTGGGAGTTCCGGCAGGGCATGGCAGCCCGCGCCACAGCACTGGGCGATGTGGGCGAGAGCAGCCCGGAGCACTGGGAGGCACCGCTGGGCAGCCCCCATCTGCACGTGGTCCTCACGGCGGTCGCGCCCGACCCCGCTCACCTGGAGGCGGCCGTCGACCGGGCCCGCCCCGCCTACGACCGGCTCTCCGGCGTGACGGCGATGTGGCGACAGGACTGCAACGCGCTGCCCACCGAGACGGAGCATTTCGGCTATCGCGACGGGGTCAGTCATCCGGCCGTCGAAGGCAGCGGCATACCGGGCTCCAACCAGTTGGAAGTGCCGCTGAAGGGAGGTGAGTTCGTCCTCGGCTACCGGGACGAGATCGGCGGCATTCAATCCCCGAACCCGACCGTGCTGGGGCGCAACGGCAGCTACGCCGTCTTCCGCAAGCTCCATCAGGACGTCGCCGAGTTCCGCCGCTATCTGAAGGACAACTCGACCGGGCCCCCGGACGAGGAGCTGGTCGCCGCGAAGATCATGGGGCGCTGGCGCAGCGGAGCTCCCCTGGCACTGGCCCCGGACCACGACGACCCGGCCCTCGGTGCCGACCCGTACCGCCGTAACACCTTCCTGTACGCGAGCGACGATCCGGCGGGGTTCAAGACGCCCGGCGGCTGCCACATCCGCCGGGCCAACCCACGCGACGCGGCCGTGGCGGGAGAGGTGCGCCTGCACCGCATGATTCGGCGCGGCGCCGTCTACGGCCCGCCGCTGCCCGAGGGGGTACTGGAGGACGACGGAGCCGACCGCGGTCTGATGTTCGCGTTCATCGGCGCGCACCTGGGGAGGCAGTTCGAGTTCGTCCAGTCCCAATGGATGAACGACGGCGTCTTCTTCGGCGCGAACGACGCCCAGGACCCCGTGACCGGATCCCATGACGGCTCCGCCGGCTTCACCATTCCCCGGCGGCCGCTGCGCCGACGCCTCTCCGCACTGCAGCGGTTTGTCGTCACCCGAGGAGGCGAGTACTGCTTCCTGCCGAGCCTGACCGCCCTGCGCTGGCTCGGCGAACTCCGCGACTGACTGGGGTGAGGGAAGCCCGATGGAGACCCTGCACCTGGCGCTCAACGCCGTCACCGTCATCTTCATCGCGGCCACCATGTTCGCCGCCGGCCTGGGCGCCACGGTCACGGCGCTGCGCGGTGTCTTCGCCGACGTCCCGCTCATGGTGCTGGCGCTGATCGCCAACCTGGTGGTCGTCCCGCTGCTCGGCTGGGGCATCGGTGCGCTGTTCGGCCTGCCCTCCGCCTCCTTCATCGCGCTCATCCTGGTCGCCGCCTCTCCGGGCGGGCCCTTCGGGGCGAAACTCGCCATGGTGCAGAGCGGTGACGTCGTCGGCGGCGCGGCGATGCAGGTGCTGCTTGCCTCCGTGGGCAGCATCACCTTCGCCCCCACCGTCAACGGCCTGCTGACCGCCGCCGACGTCGGCACCAACGTCTCCCTCGACGTCGGAGCCCTGGTGCGGACCGTGGCCCTGCTGCAACTCGTACCCTTCGCCATCGGCTTGCTGATATGCCGCTACGCCGAGCCCGCCGCACGGTCATGGCATCCCCCGGCCGCCAGGGTCTCCAACGTCACATTCCTGATCGTGCTCGCGGGCATGCTGCTCGGCAACTGGCAGGGCGTCATCTCGCTCCTCGGCTCCCTCGCCCTCCTCGCCGGGTTCCTGCTCTCGGCCGTCGCCTTCGCCGTAGGGACGCTGCTGGCCACCGGCCCGGCCGTGCGACGCACCACCATGGGTGGCGTCGCATCGGTGCGCAACGCCGGTCCCGCACTGGCCGCGATCGGCATCGCCTTCAACGACCAGCCCGCCATCCTCGGAGCGCTCGCCGCCATCCTGCTCAGCGGCCTGGCATCAGCCCTGCCGATCGCCACATTCCTCAGCAGCCGGCGAAGGACCGCAACCGCAGCGGAGACAGAGAGGCGAACGAACGGCCGACGATGACGCTCTCATGCTCATCGACGGGGCGGGCCGCATCATCGAGTGGCGCCGCGCCGTCCCGCCGGCGCTCGCCGCCTGACCATATGAGCATCGTCTCCTCAGCAGTTGTCCGGCGGGGCCCGGAAGCGACCACACTGGATCATGCAGGTCCGGTCGGCCGTAGCTCGCGGATCCTGACGGCAGAAGGCGACGGCAACAGAGCCGTAGGCATGTGGACCTTGACGGTAGCAGGGGGACTGCCTTTAGCCCTTGGAGTAGCAACGCGGCAGCGCGCATGTAGCCAAGAATGAACTCCTAAAGCGGTGCTCACCTTCCCCTCTGCTCAGGGCGGCCAGGGCGTGAAGCCGGCGGACAGGTCGAGGTAAGAGGGGGAGCCTGGAGCTGTCGGGGTCCAGCCCTCGCGCAGGGCAGCGTTCGACGGCTTGGGCAACCTCGGATTGGCCTCGCGTCCGATCCAATTGCTCGGGTGCGGCTGGTTGGTGGTGACCACGAGCGTTGTCCCCGGAGTGTCCGCATGCTCGACCGCGAACGTGCACGGTGACCAGACCAGGCCTGAGAGTAGGTCGGCCTGCGTCGCAACCGCCAGCGGTAGGCCGTGCCGTCGACAACGATGCGCCGTGCGCCCTTACGCCCCAGTGCCATGACTCCCCCTCGACGCGGAGAATGCTAACGAAGCGGCCGTCGGGGCTTGCTCTGGTCGACAACATCGGCGGCATAGTTGAGGCCAGCGGGGTGCAGCGAGGCATACGCGTGCGTGTTCGGGCGGTGCACCCGCCGTCGTGGCTGACTGTCGTCGGCTGAGCCTGTGAATGTTCTGCCTACAAGGAGAAAAGATGGATCTATTGAAGAGCATCGTCTGCATGACCGAAAATTCCGAATTTATCGCCCGGTGCAACTTCGATGAACCCAAAGACGTCTCGGGGCCAATTCAGATAACCTTCATCGAATGCGACACCATATCTAATCACCTCTTCACATCCGGCACATGCCGACAGGTGGACTCCGATTGGGAATTTAGGATGCCACTTGAAGAAGCGACTCGGCGCCGTTTGATCCGGCTAACTGCTCTTACAAACGGCTCCGGTAGTCCAATCGAGGTTAGACAACCCCAGCTGTTCTTGGAGCCCGCCACGCCGGGCGCTTGGGAGCAGGGAGACACCGCTGAATCAGAGTTGGCAAGGATCGAATCAGAACGCGAAGCGCGCTATCAACTCACCCTCAAGGCCGACGATGTGACGACGGGAGATCCCGTATTCTCTTCCGTGACCCTGGTAGACGGGATCCTATTGACAGCCAATCTCAGAGTCCCAGGAATCAACGCTCTACGACTCGAGGAGTCATCACTTGGGTCGGACGGCGTGGAAGTTCTAAACTCTGTCCTTCCTCAACTTGGCTTCACCTCTGCAATAGCTCCTCAGGCGTGGATGTCTGACATGCGCCGCAGACGTCCTGCAATTGTGCTGCACATGCCGTCGGTCCAAGCGACTGATGTTCAATCCGCGTCCGATGTAACCCGCAAGGCAGCTCACCAGCTGTTGGATCTCTTGGCACTTAAACGCGGAAGCCGAGGCCGCATCGTGGGAGGGGCACTCGGGCTACCTGACCCCTCCACGGGAAAAATCGCTTTCTCCGGCTCATGGATAGAGGGAGGTGGTTATGAAGGCAACCTGATGGGTGGTTTCGTATCGGGCGAGGATCCTGCAGGATTATTTAGTGACTGGCAACACATGGCCACGGATCCGCGCATCCAGCTCTGGTTATCACTATACGCCGACGCCCTTTCGGAGAATCGATGGGACTATCGGTTGTTCCGCTGCTTTAACCTAATAGAAGGGATTGCGAAAGAAGTGCTACCCCGAAATCTACGGGTCGTAGACAGCGGTGGAAACCCGATCCTCAAGGGAGATGGCAAACCCTACACTGTGGGCCAGGCGCAGGGGGCGGCGTATGAGCTGATAAAGAAGATCGCGCATTCAACCAATCAAAATCTTTCAAATTTTGTGTCTCACGTACCAACGGGTCCCGCGAGCAACCTTTGGGACGAGGTAGGAATCTGGACTTCGGTGCGTAACTCCGTCGCTCATAAGGGGAGTTGGGCTTTGCCCCACGGAACGACGCCTGATGCGAAACACTTGAAGGTACAGGCTGAGATCCTACGGCGGGGAGACGGCGCGAATATCGCTATTGGGGCATGGGTTGTGGTGCGTTCCGTGCGCACGGCTGTGGAATCGGTCATCCGCGCAGGATTCCGGCAGATGATCTGAAGCGGCTGTACGAGCGCCATGGGGCTCGTACAGCGATGGCCTGAGCCCAAAGCATCCTGAGTGTCTAACTGCGTGACAACGCCGACGAACAGCAGTGGACAACCGCAGACGTCTGCGGAGCGTCGCGACAGGTGAGAGGCACACCGGCCCGAGGTCGGGCACTCACCGCAGTTGCTTCGGGACGAAGAAGTCGTGCGTCGCCGCGGAGTCCGCCCCCTGCCTCAGGTCAGGTCTGAGCGTCCGCGTCTAGGTAGTCACGGGCTTCACTTATCCACTCTGCAAGAGTCCGCTCCAAAGCAGCTTCCGCCTCGCGTAGGGCCTGTCGCCGGTTGTCTGGGGGGGACCGTGCCTTGCATCGTCGATCAGCGAGGTGGCTCGCCTACCCGTGACCCCACACTGCGCCAGAGTCGTCAGTACGAGAGCTTGGGCCTCGGCCACGGCTACGTTGCGTGCGCCTGCCGCGCTGATTGGGTAACTGCTGCCCTCCGCCTGGGCTCGAGCTGCTGCTCTCAGATCATGGAGGGCGTCCCGTGCAGCCAAGGCATGGGCAGCAGTTACGCCATCCGGTCCCTCACCCTTCTCTACCGAACGCAAGACGGCATCTGCTCGTGCGACAGTTGAAGCCTTGGCTGCGGCCAAGAGGACGGCAGTGACTCCCTCACGAACACGGCCGGCTACTTCTGCCACATGGGCGGGACCTTCCAGCTCAACCACAGAGTGGGCGAACTTCACAGCGTCAACAGCCGTGGTAACAGCATTGTTCAGCCTGGCGTGATCCTCATTGGGTCCTGCCTTCCGGACCAGATCACCAGCAGCTACGGTGGCGTCATTCACGGCCGTTGCGAACGTTGCCCACGCTTCACGCCTCAGCGTGTGACGCCACTGGCGATACTCGGCCCTGGCTTGGCTACGCGAAGCGTCCAGGGCTGCGCGGTAGGTGGCCTCGGCCTGTGCTATCCCCACCTGGGCGGCAGCTTGCGCTTGCGCCCGACCCACTTCAGCCCCAAGCTCGGCCGCGCGTACGGCTGCTTTGGTCTGAGCGCGCCCAATCAGAATGGCGGCAGGTATGCCTACGAGGGCCACGAGAGCAGATGCGACGGCACCTACGCCTTGAAGATCCATGGCCGCCCATAATGCCGCGAGTCGTCCAGCCTTTGGAACAGTGCATAGCTGCCCGCAGGTTGCCTGAGCCCGGCGGCTCCCTGGGAGAAGCGGTCTCTACGGTTCCTGGTACGTGGCTGCACTAGCTTGGCTACCGTCAGCGCATGGTCAACAGCTCGCGAAGCAGGGATGAGATCCTTCAACTCGGTGTCGCAGCAGCGGCACACTGCACCATGCCGCGTGACGGGCTGTGCAGTCCCGTCGGCAGCGAGGCCTACAGGTCTGCCTGCCTGGACCTCAACTACCACGCTGGCATCGCAGCGGCCCGCGCCGGCTACACCGCTGAAGAAGTAGGCCCCGAAGCAGCCGACCTCTTCAGACGGGGCTTTACTCGGTACCTGGGTGACAGCGAGCATTTCCACACCCGGTGATCGGCGGGGGACAGGCGTGCCTTGCAGCTCGGCTGCGGACCGGACCCACCCCTTGGCAGTAGCCCAGCCACCTGAATAGGAGTACAGGTATGGACAAGACCAGCCTCCTCGCCTCCGCGCAACGCCAGATGAACCGCGCCATGAGCGCCTGGTGTACGAGCGACAACGACATGGCCGTACTCCATGGAGGCATTGGCACCGAACACCTACTCAAGGCACTCCTCGCCGCCCGCCACCCATCCCTTCTCGTCGACGGCCGCGATTTCAATAGCCTTCTCCACGCCACCGGTCAGAGCACCTACGCAGCCTCTCCCGCAACCAAAGTCAAGACCATCGGAGCCGTAGAAGCCTTCAAACGCGCCGCCAATCTGATCAACATGCCGGTCAAAGAGCGTGATCTTGACCCACTTCTGACGGCCCGAAACGGTGTGGCACACGTCGGCGCACACGACGATGGCATTACTCATGACGCCCTAGCCATCGCTGTCACCGTGGCGGACGCTGTCCTGACAGACCTCCAAGAGGACATCCCGAGCTTCTGGGGACCGTGGGCAGACGCCCGCCTGGACCTCGAACAGATGCAGCGAGACGCCCAGATCGCGGCAGAGCAGGCTCTCAAGGGAGCAGGTGTCGAAGCTGCCGATGGACCGCAACTGGAAAACTGGGAAGACGGGCTCCTGAGACCCGAGGTCGAAGACTTCCGCAGCGAGAACTTCCAAACCGCCCAGATAGCAGTGGCCGTGAAAGTCAGGTGCGCCAAGAAGCTGTACCGCTTCGTCTACTACGGGAAGACGCCGGAAGAAATCGCGAAGGCCGACATGGTGGAGCCAGAGGCCGATAGGAGCGAGTACGGCGCGTGCGTTTACCGGTCCGTGAAGTGCCCCGTATGCGGCGCAGATGGTGATGTCGCGGCATCCCTGGGTAACCAGCCCAAGCGTCGCGCGAAGAAGGGGAGAAGCCGCTGGAGGGGGGAGTTTCCTGACTACTTCGATTGCTACACCTGCGGCCTCGAACTCGACAACCGCTACGAACTCGAAGTCCTCGGCATGGCCCAGCCGTCCCGAGACGGATGGTTCGTCTACTAAGGGTGTGTACGGGTCGGACGGGCTGTACGGCGGCTTGGAGCCCTGCCCGGACCCGAAGCTCGTTCATCGGCTGACCTCCACGTCTGACATCAACGACAGCAGACGTGGAAACCCCGGGGCGGCCGGTCGCGGCCATCCGGTCCTGCAGGTACCACGGGCGCCCTGACTACTGATCGAACTCCTAATGCGGTGCTCACACGATGCCGCCGTCGGCAGTGACGGCAACGCTGACGGCAACGACGGCGGACGGCAGCGGCACTCGGCGGCCCGGCACGGTGGCGGCACGAGATGATCTGACCGGCCCGCCAAGGCGTGCCCGCATCTTCTAAGCGCCTGTCCAGGCAGCCAGATTGAGCACGACCGTGCCAGGAGCGTGCCAGACCGTGCGGGGAACCACAGGGAACATCGGGCAACGACCTGACAGCAGATCGGACGTTGATCCGGTTCCGCTGTAGGTCAGTGGAGCGCTCCTCGACAGGGAACCCAAGCTTCCCAAGCTGAGAGCGCGAGTTCGATTCTCGTCACCCGCTCCATGCTCGTACCGCTACGGGTCCAGCGCAGTGCCGAGCACCGCGTCATCCGTCACGTGCTGGGTGCCGCAGCGGCAGCGCCCGGAGTCGGGCCGGTTGTGCACCGGGCCGAACGAGGGGGCGGTGAGGGTCGCGAACACGCCGGGGTGCTGGCGGATCTCACCGGACTGCCCATCCGGGAATCGCCGGTGATTCCGGCACGGATCAGGTGGTAGACGTCCCCGGCGTAGGTCCAGGCGCAGGCTTGGGATTGGCCCCATCCCCAGCGCCGAGTTCCTCGTCGCCGCGGGTGACCTGGCCGCCTACCCCGACGCCGGGCACCTCGCCTCCGCCGCCGGCCTGGTCCCCGTCGCCAAAGACTCCGGACGCCGCACCGGCAACCTCCGCCGACCCCAGCGCCACAGCCGCCGCCTGCGCAGAGTGTTCTACCTCTCCGCGCAGACCAGCATCATCCGCGACGGCCCCAACCGGACCTTTTACCTCAAGAAACGAGCCCAGGGCCACAAGCACATACCCGCCGTCATCGCTCTCGCCCGCCGCCGCGTCGACGTCCTCTGGGCCCTGCTACGCGACAACCGCCGTTCACCATCAGTCCCCCAGCAAGGACACGGACCGCTACAGCAGCTTGACCCGGTCATTAAGACTCCACCGACCTCACGTGCACCCGTGCGCGTCCCTGTGGGGCCGCCCGTGGCCTCTACGAGGAACTCGTCATCAGCCGATGCCGCTCATGTCCAGCACCTTGGCCTTGTCCGGGGACTGCACGTCCAATGGCTCATCGAAGGCACTGAACGATGTGGCGGTGTCGAATTCGTCGCCCTTGTAGACGACCTTGAGGATGTACGGCTTGCCCTCGGTAGCGACGTAGAAGGTGAAGGAGCCGTCCTTCTCGTCGGTTACCTTCAACGGAATCGCTGGGGCGCCGTTGACCTTGGTCGGTTCGCCCTTGTCCACCTGACCGAAAGAGGCGAATTCATACGTGCACTGGGAGAGCCCATCTCCCGGCTGCGACTTGCTGGCAGGGGTTTTTACCCAACGATCCTGTTTGTCCGCACCGACCATGTGCCGGCCTGACTCCTCGAGGTAGGTCCGATTCGGGCGGACGTAGTCCGTCCCGTCGATCCGGATTTGTTCGAGGCTGGCACCTGTGGCTGAGGTCGACTTGAACGCGCACTTGGCCTTGAGGTCGGTTGTCAGACGGCTGGAGCGATCATCACCCCCGGTCACCTTGGTGACCGTGTCGATGGTCACTGACCTCAGAGCTCGCATCGTGGCATTCGCGTCGTCAAGCATCTGATTGGCGGAGAGCGGCTCCGCGGCGCTGCCGTCTGCACAGCCAGTCACGGCGACCCCCATGACCAGGCAGGCCAAGGCCGCCGTCACGGCGGTCGGTATCGTTCGCACGAGACCCCCCTGAGTTCTGAACCGGATCATGCTACGGGACTCGGGCCGCCCGCAGCCGTCGGGGGACGGCTGCAATACAGCAGCGCAGTACAGCAACCACCGTGACCGCAGCAGACCTTCAACGCCCTCAAGCAGCCGCCTGGCCACCCAGGCAGACCTCAGCAACCGCGACGCCCGTAGTTCGCATCGAGACAGCCCAAGACACGGTCCCGTGGCTGTGCCACACGGCCGCACAGAATGCCACAAACGGGAACGGCCACCCCCGGAGCTAGGGCGGCCGTTCGATCAGGAGCCGGACGTGTCGTCCGGCGGAGGGGCTGGCTCCGCGTCCGACGGCGACTCGGGCTGGTCCGCGTTGTCCGGGCACAGACGGGCCAGCCTCGAGTTCGCCAGGTCCACCGCGTCCCGGAGACTGCCCCCAGAGTTCGGGTACAGCTCGTGCTCCACGCGGGTCAGCCGATCCTCGATCCCGGCCACTCGTTCCATGACGCCGGGCCTGGCCGGAAGGCCCGGCCGCCCCTCTTCGCCGTACCAGTCGTCGAAGAACTGGGCGGCCCGGCCGCCGAGATGAGAGGAGGCCCGGACAATCCGCCATGCGACGGTGCCCACCCCTCCGAGGACGGAGATCGCCCCGCC
>NZ_MUBM01000260.1 GCF_002154505.1 Streptomyces carpinensis
GACAGCAGGGTGCCGAGGACGCCGAAGCCGACCTCGCCCGCGTTGCCGCCGATGAGGATGGCGATGGCGTCCGCGACGCTGTGCCACAGGGCGCGGCCCTCGCCGATGGCGTCGATCAGGACGGTGAGGTCGTCGTCGGTGAGCACGATGTCCGCGGCGTTGCGCGCGGCCGCCGAGCCGCGTGCGTTGATGCCCACGCCGATGTCGGCGGCGCGGATCGCCGCCGCGTCGTTGGCGCCGTCGCCGACCATGCCGACCACCCGGCCCGCGTCCCGCAAGGCCTCGACGACCTGGAGCTTCTGCTCGGGGGCCACCCGGGCCACCACGCCGGCGTCGCGCAGCATGCGGGCCCGGGCAGTGCGGTGGGCGGCGGCCAGTTCGTCCCCGGTGACCACCTGAGTGTCGGTCGGCCAGCCGAGTTCCGTGGCGATGGCGCGCGCGGTCTGCGGGTGGTCGCCGGTGAGCATGACCGGTCGCACGCCCTCCTCGTACAGGCCGTGCACGAGGGCCGTGGAGGTCTCCCGCGGCACGTCCGACAGCGCCAGCAGGCCGGTGAACTCCAGCCCCGACAGCGGCTTTTCGAGTACGTCCGACTCCTTCTCGGCCTCGGTGAGCCGCCGTTCGGCCACCGCCAGGACCCGCAGGCCGGCACCGGCCAGCGCGTGTGCCCCTTCGGAGGCGTGGGAGGGCAGGTCCGAGCAGGCGGGCAGAACGGTTTCCGGGGCGCCCTTGACCACGAGCACGCGCGGGCCGTCCGCGACGCGGCCGACTGCGGCCGCATAACCGCGGGCGGCCTCGAAGCCGAGGTCGTCGAGCTCGGTCCACTCCGGATCGGGGCCGGCCGCGTTCAGGACGGCCTCGTCGGTGGCGTGCACCGGCCGGTCGGAGCCGCCGTTCAGCCGCGGGCAGGCCCGCGCGGCGGCGCGCAGCGTGTCCGCGGCACCCTCGTCGCGCACCGCGTGGACCGTGCCGCCGGTGTCGCAGACGCGCACCACGCGCAGCCGGTTCTCGGTGAGCGTGCCGGTCTTGTCGAAGCAGATGGTGTCCATGCGGCCCAGCGCCTCCAGGGTGCGCGGGGTGCGGACGAGGACGCCGCCGCGGCTGAGCCGCCGGGCCGCGGCCAGCTGGGCCACCGTGGCCACCAGCGGCAGTCCCTCGGGAACGGCGGCCACGGCGACGGCCACGCCGCCGCTGACCGCGTCGTGGATGGGGGTGCCGCGCAGCAGCGCCAGGCCCGTCACCGTGGCGCCGCCCGCCAGTGTCAACGGCAGGGCCTTGCGGGTGAGTTCCTGCAGCCTGGCCTGGACTCCGGCGGCCGGGGGCGTGCGGGCGGCGAGGTGCACGGCGCGGGCGGCCTCGGTGTGGTCGCCGATGTCCACCACGACGGCCCGGGCCTGTCCGGCCACCACGGTCGTGCCCTCGAAGACCATGCACCGCCGGTCGGCGACGGCCGCGTGCGGGGTCGGGGCGGTCTGCTTCTGCACCGGGAGGGACTCTCCGGTCAGCGCGGACTCGTCGACCTCCAGGCCCTCCTCCCACAGCAGGCGCGCGTCGGCGGGCACCACGTCGTCCCCCTTCAGCTCGATCACGTCGCCCGGACGCAGCTTTCCGGCATCGACCGTTCGAGTGCCGCCGGCCGGTGCCTCCGTGTCCGGGGGCGCGACGCGCGCCTTCCGTTTCTGCTCGGCCAGCAGCCCGGACAGCGCCCGCTCGGCGCGCAGCCGCTGCACGCCGCCGACGAGGGCGTTCAGGTCGAGGGCACCGACGACGAGCAGCGCGTCCAGGACCGAGCCGAGGATCGCGGACGCCGCCGAGCCGACGGCCAGGACGGGGGTGAGGGGGTCGTGCAGTTCGCCGCGTACGGCCTGACCGAGGTCGTAGGTCCAGCGCACGGGGGCCAGACCGGGGTGCCGGGCGACGCCGCGGGCCGCCTTCCGGACCCGGGCGGTGGCCTGCTGGAACGGGGTCGGTTCGGCGGCCGATTCGTGCTTCAGGCGCTCGCGCGCCTCTTCCGAGTCCAGTTCGTGCCAGTGCACGCGTGGGCTCGGATGCGGTGCGCGGGCCGCCGCGACGCCCACGGCGGCCCGTGCACCGGACAGCAGGGCGGAGGCAGCGGCCGCGTCGACCGGTGCGTGCCGCAGCCCGGGCAGTACGGCGCGGCGTCCGCGTCCGCCCTTGGACTCGCCGACGGCGACGAGCAGCCCGGAGAGCGCGGCGCCGGACCGGGCCAGCATCTGCGCCCGGTTGCCGACCCCACGGGCGGCCGGGATCGCGGTCAGCACCCGCCACACGTCGGGCAGGCCGTGCACGGCCAGGATGTCCGCGCTCCACACGACGGCGCTGTCGCCGTCGGCGAGCGCCACGGCGATGTCGCTGCCGCGCAGCCCGGCCAGGACACCGGGGTCGTCGGCCGACCGCATCCGGGCGACCGTGAGCACCGCGCGCTCGTCCTCGCCGCCGCGCAGCGAGTACACCACGTCGTCCAGGGGCCGCCGGGCGTCCACGACCTGGTCGGCGAGGCCGGTGAGGTCCTCCAGGGCCGGATCGTCGACCAGGACGACCTTGAGCCGGGCCCGGCGGGCCGCGTCCAGTACGACCTCCGCCCACGGGTCCATGTCCCCTGCCTCGGTGCGCAACGCACTCGGGTGCAGGACGACGGTGCCGGCCATCTCCAGCTGCCGCAGCCGTTCCGGATCGCGCACCAGCACGCCGGTGCGGGCCAGCATCGCGCTCAGCACCGAATGGAACACGGCGGGCCCGTAGCGCGCGGCCTTGGGCGAGCCGGCCAGCACCGCCTCGGCCGCCTCCGCCACCTGGTGCTTGATCAGCAGCGTCGCCGCCGCCCCCACCAGACTGCCGGCGGAGGCGTGGTTGGCGTACTCCTGGGCCGGCGTGACGCGCAGCGCCGGCCGCGGGGCGTCACCGGCGGCGACACTGACCCGGTCGGGGAGGCACAGCCGGTCGTGGACCGAGTCGAAGGCGGCCGAGCGGGCCACCGTCTCGGCCAGTTGGCAGGCGCGCAGCACTCCGTCGAGCACGAGCGAGGTGGGGGTCTGCCCGGCGCCGTGGACGGCCGCGTTGCCGCAGGCCAGCAGGAGGTCCATCCGGGAGTGGCCCAGCCGGGCGCGCAGCCAGGCCCTGAAGCGCGGGTTCTCGCGCAGCAGCGTCATCGTGGCGGTCGCCAGGCGCGGTGACGGCGGCAGCCGCATGTAGTAGGCGGTCACCCCCACGGCGATGCCCACCACGTCCGCGGCGAGCGTGGCCGCGGCGTACCGCACCCCGGCGGGGTCGGCCGGATGCGTCATCTCCTCGGGGTCACCGCCCGCGAGCATCAGACCGTGCTCGGAGGCCAGATCGGCCGCGCGGTCCAGCACCCGTTCGGTGGCCTCCTCCTGGGTGACGGTGACGACCAGGCGTCCGAGTCCCTGGTCCCAGTAGGCGAAGAGCACGTCGGGGCGCTCGGCCAGGGTGGCCGCCACACGGCGCGCCAGGCGCTGCGTGCCGCCCGAACGCCGGACCCGCTCCGGCTCGGCGGGCCGCAGCGCGAGGTGCGCCCGCGTGCCGGAGCGCCAATGGCCCCCCGCGCCGGGCAGCGCGTTCCGAGCGACCCTCACCACCCGCACCGTCGCGTCCATGCCGTGCACGCCCGCGCGAGCCGTACCGGCTGCGGCCCCGGCGGCCACCCCGACCGCCGGGGCCGCGGCCCGCGCGAGCAACCCGGCGGCGGCCCCGGGAGCCCTCAGCAGACCGAGCACCGTACCTACCTCCCCTCAGCCGGTGGTGCGGCCGCGCCGCGCCGTCGGTCCGAGGGTCCCGGCGGACGCCCGGCTGGACGACTTGGTGGCGGAGGCCCTGCTCGACGACGCCTTCGCGGAGGCGGCCTTACGAGTGGCGGACTTGGTGGTGGCGGACTTCGTGGCGGCCGCCTTCGCGGTGGCGGCCTTGCGCGTGGACGCCTTGCTCGAGGCGGACCTGCTCGTCGCCGCCTTCGTCGTGGCGGTCTTGCTCGCCGACGGCTTGGCGGTGGAGGTCCGGCTCCGGGTCCCGGTGGACCTGAGGGCCGCGGTGCCGACGTCCTCGGCGGGTTCGCGGGTGGCGGCGGCGCGCTTGCGCGCGGCCTGCGGGCCGGTGGTGTCCGTGGTCGCGGTCGTGCCGGTGGCCCGTGCGACGTTGCGTGCCGCCGGCTCGCCGACGACCGTGGCGCCACCGGTTTCCGGGCCCCCGTCCGGTGCGGCATGTTCGGCGTGTCGGGGCCGTGGCTGGGTCAGCCAGGCCACGGCCGCGCCCGTGAGGGCGACCGGCCACTCCACCACCCCTGCGACACCGAGCACCCCGGCCCCCGTGTAGACCGCGAGCCGCCGCCCTCGCGGCGACACGGCGCCGACCTTGTCGAGCGTTCCCTGGGCTGCCCTGCCGACGAGCTCGGCGCCGGGTACCCGCCGCAGCACCGAGGCAGCGCCGTGCAGGGGCGCCGTGAGGACCGACGACGACTTCTGCTCAGCCATGACTCTCCTCGCCTTGGGGTGAGATCCCTTTCGTGGCCGGGTGCCCGCGGCTGTGCTGGTCATCCCGTCTTTCTCAGGGAACGTCAGGGAGTGCGCCCGCGCCACCGGGCCCGGCCGTCCAGGGGGCTGGCCGTGGCCGGCGTCCGACGCCCCGTGTCGGCCACCGCCGTACCCACCGTGCGTGAACAGGTACCGACCGGGTGTCACCAGAACGGCCAAGCCGCGCCCCCACGAACTCCGGCCACTTTCCACACCGGGCGTTGACTAGAAAGCGCTCGCACTCTACGTTCCGTTCAGCAGTGTGACCGGCAGGCGCGATAACGGCCCCCTACGGCCGCCCTGCCGAGCACCTCGTTCCGCAAGGCGTACGTCGTTCACATAGACGCACACATGTTCGCCTGAAGGGACACATCCGCATGCGCACTCGCCCCCCACGTACGCGCGCGCGAAGGTCTGCACTGGCGGCGGTCGCGGCCTCCGCCGCCGTCGCCGTGCTCGCGCTGCCCCAGCCGGCCGGTGCCGCGGAGAGTTCGCCGGTCGGGTTCGGTGGCGGGACGACCGGTGGCGGCAGTACCCCGGCGGTGACCGTCTCGACGCTCGACGCCTTCAAGTCGGCCGTCGCCGGCGACACGGCCAAGGTGGTCAGGGTCAGCGGCCGGATCCCGCTGAGCGGTCAGGTCGACGTCGGCTCCAACACCACGACAAGGTCTGCCAGTTCAACGGCGCGGGCAAGCTGACGGTCACCCGGTTCCAGGTCGAGGACTTCGGCAAGCTCGTCCGCTCCTGCGGCAACTGCAAGACGCAGTACAAGCGCACGATGGCCGTCAGCGACGTCGACGTGACGGCGCCGGGCAAGGCGATCGTCGGCATCAACCAGAACTACGGCGACACGGCGACGCTGAGCGGGATCCGCGTCCACGGAGACAGCTCGAAGAAGATCAAGCCGTGCGTGCGCTGCGAGGGCAACAACACCGGCAAGGAGCCGACGGAGGTAGGCAGCGGTCCGGACGGCACGTACTGCCGTTACCCGGCGTCCGACATCACCTACGACTGACGCGTCACCCAGGGCTGACGCCCTTCCGCTGCGGCCGAGCCGACTACCGCCCGGCTCGGCCCAGCATCTCCTCGGTCAGCTGTCGCCGGTGGTCCGTGTAGGCGGCACGCAGCTCAGGGCCCGGCCAGTGGGCGGGCAGCAGCGCGGCGGGCAGGACGGGATCGGCGAGCAGGTGCCGTACGACGGCCGCCAAGGCGGTGAAACGGTCCGCCGGGCGATCCGTGCGCGCCACATGCGCGAGCAGCGCCCGGGCCGTCGCCGCCCACGAGTCCAGCGGCCACAGGGCGGCGGCCAACTCGCGGGAGGCGCGGGCGGTGTCGTGCGCACCGTCGGTGGCGTCGTCGGGACGGGTGGTGAAGCGCCGCACCACGTCGTCGAGCCCGTCGGGCCAGGGCCGGCGCAGGTTGGCCGGGCGCAGCCAGACGCCCTCCCGGAGCTCGGCGAGCCTGAGGGCCGCCAACCCGGCACGCAGTTCGGCGCGTTCGGCCGGTCCGCGGCCGGTCGCCGTCACCACGGCCATCTCCCACAGCCCGTCCCAGTGCCGGGTCTGCGGGTGCACGGCGGCGTCCTGGCGCCGCTGACGCTCCAGGAGCCGGTCGCTGAGGCCATGGACGCCGCCCGCGCGCCGCAGGTCGCCGGCGGCCACCATCCGACTGAGCGCCGCCCGCAGGGTGGATCCGCCGATCCCGAAGGGCTCGACGGCCCGCACGAGGTCCTTCACCGGCAGCTCGGGCGGATGGGTGCCCAGCAGCAGGCTGAGGATCACGGACCGCGCGGACAGCGGGCGCAGGTCGACCGTGGCGGGCTCCCCGGAGACGTTCATGGTCACGTACTGTACGGATCCTCCCATGTTGCATCATTGCTGCGACCGCAGGAAAAGTGCAACACTAACCGCATGGCCTCGACACTCGCGCACGAGCAGCATCAGGACCGGCAACGGTCATGGGACGTGCAGGACGGACGTGACGGGCGGGACGAAGCGCCCGGGTACGCCACGCACGACGTCGGCAACCAGGCTCCCCCGCTGGCCCCCTATGACGCGTCCGACGACGCGGCGCTGCGGGAGGGCCTGCACCGGGAGGGCGCCGGATGGGCCGAGGAGAGCGTGCGGCGGCTCGGCGTGCGGGCCGGGAGCGCGGCGGTGCAGGAGTGGGCCGAACTGGCCAACCGGCACGAACCGGAGCTGCGCACCCACGACCGGTACGGCAACCGGATCGACGAGGTCGACTTCCACCCGAGCTGGCACCACCTGATGCGGGCGGCGGTCGCCGAGGGGCTGGCCGGCGCGCCGTGGGCGGACGACCGGCCCGGCGCCCATGTCGCCCGCACGGCGAGCGGGCTGGTGTGGGGACACACCGACGCGGGGCACGGCTGTCCCACATCGATGACGTACGCCGCCGTGCCCGCCCTGCGCGCCCAGCCCGACCTCGCGGCCGTCTACGAGCCACTGCTGACCAGCCGGCTCTACGAGCCCGGACTGCGGGTGCCGACCGAGAAGCAGGGCCTGCTGGCGGGCATGGGCATGACCGAGAAGCAGGGCGGGTCGGACGTGCGGACGAACACGACGACGGCCACCGCGACCGCCGAGCCGGGCGTGTACACGCTGCGCGGGCACAAGTGGTTCACCTCGGCGCCCATGTGCGACGTCTTCCTGGTGCTGGCGCAGGCTCCGGGCGGGCTGTCCTGCTTCCTGGTGCCGCGCGTCCTGCCCGACGGCAGCCGGAACACCTTCCGCATCCAGCGGCTCAAGGACAAGCTGGGCAACCGGTCCAACGCCTCCTCCGAACCCGAGTTCGACGGGACCGTGGCCTGGCTGGTCGGTCCCGAGGGGCGGGGCGTCAAGACCATCATCGAGATGGTCAACTGCACGCGTCTGGACTGCGTGATGATGTCGGCGGCGCTCATGCGCAAGACCCTCGTGGAGGCCGGCCACCACGCACGGCACCGCAGCGCCTTCGGGGCACTGCTGGCCGACCAGCCGCTCATGCGGAACGTGCTGGCGGACCTGGCGCTGGAGTCCGAGGCCGCCACGACGCTCACGCTGCGGCTGGCCGGCGCGGCCGACCGGGCGGTGCGCGGGGACGGCGGGGAGGCGGCGTTCCGCCGGATCGCGACCGCCGTCGGCAAGTACTGGGTCACCAAGCGGGGCCCGGCGTTCACCGCGGAGGCGCTGGAGTGCCTGGGCGGCAACGGCTACGTGGAGGAGTCCGGCATGCCCCGGCACTACCGCGAGGCCCCCCTGCTCTCCATCTGGGAGGGCGCGGGGAACGTCAACGCCCTCGATGTGCTGCGGGCGTTGGGGCGCGAGCCGGGCACGGCCGAGGCGCTGTTCGCCGAACTCNNCGTGACCCGTCTCAAGGACAGGCTGGACGAGGCCTCCCCGACGAGCGCGCGCCGGCTCGTGGAGCTGATGGCGCTGGCCCTTCAGGCCTCACTGCTGGTGCGCCACGCCCCGTCGGCCGTCGCCGACGCCTTCTGCGCCACCCGGCTGGGCGGCGACTGGGGGCACGCCTTCGGCACTCTGCCGGACGCCGCCGACCTCGACGGCATCCTGGGACGGGCACTGCCGGGTCGGGGCTGAGTCTCGCGGGCGAGTCCCGCGGGTCCGTTGATCCCGTCCGCCGATGCCGACGGTCCGATCGCGTCGGCTGATCCCGGCCGTCGGTGCCGGAGCCGCGTACGGCGGACTCGGCCGGGCTCCAGAGGCGGAAGGCTCCGGGAACCCGGGAAGTTCGGGCGCGCCCGCACACGCCGCGTGTGTGGGCGCGCGCTCCGGTTCACCGGGTCCTGAGTGTGCGGTCGCGCGCAACGGTTCAC
>NZ_MUBM01000261.1 GCF_002154505.1 Streptomyces carpinensis
CGGTGCTCCGGCGCCGGAGCAGGATGTCGAGGTCGTCCTCCACGGCGGGCCGGCCGGTCGGGGGCTGCTGTCCGGGTTCGGAGGGGGAGGGTGATCCAGATGCTCTTGCCCAGGCCGTCGGCGTCGGGGCGGACGACCGCGGTCCCGCCCAGGGCGAGGAGGAGTTCCGTGACGGTGGCCAGGCCGCGGGCGCCGGTGCCGGTGACCGCCCCGTACAGCGCCGGCCGGTAGGGGTGGCGGTCGTGGACGGCGAAGGCCAGGCAGTCCCGGCCTGCGGCGTAGATGACGGTGACCTGCGGGGAGAGGACGGCGGCGTGCCTCACCATGTTGGTGACCAGTTCGCTGAGGATGAGCAGGGCCGGGGCAACCGTGGGGTGGCGCAGGCTCATCAACTTCATTAGTCATCCCTAGTGTTGCGCATGTATGGTTGCGGGGAATGGAGTTGCTGCGTATATCCAAGGCTGCGAAGCGTCTCGGGATACACCCGATGACGCTTCGTCAGTGGGCGTTGGACGGCAAGATCCCCTTCACGTGGGTCGGTCGTGAACGCCGGTTCTCCTCGGTTGATGTGGAGAACATGAAACGCGGCAGTGACGCTTCAACTTCGCGCCCCCGTCTGGAGTTGCTGTATGTGCGCGTGTCCGGCTCGTCCGGGCAGGAGTCCTCGTTGGAGGCGCAGGAGGCCGAGCTGCGGGCCGCTTCGACGGGCGAGATCGTCAAGGTCGTCCGGGATCGTGGCTCGGGCCTGAAGGAGAACCGGCCCGGTTTGAACCGGGTGTTGGCGATGGTGGCTGACGGCTCAGTCACTGTCGTGCGCGTCACGCATGAGGACCGGCTGGCCCGGTTCGGTGTGAGCTGGCTCAAGCGGTTGTTCGCCGTCTACGGGGTCACCGTGGAGGTGTTGCACCCGAAAAAGCTCGGCGGCCGGGATGAGCTGCTGGAGGATTTCGCCTCTGTGGTGACGACGTTCGCCGGGCGCTTGTATGGGATGCGTAGTGCGCAGAACCGCAAGCGGCTGCTGACCGAGTCCGGTCAGTGCGGCGACGAAGGCGGGGCTGCGTGAGCCGGAAGCTGCCTCTCACTGACGGCGAGAGGTGCCGCACCGCGTGTGCCCGCGCCCTGGTCCGGTCGGGCGTGGATGAGAAGACTGGTGAAGTCCTCACCTGCGCCGCTCTGGCGGAACGGGTGGGCTGGTGTGCTGACCTTGTGGCCGGGATGACCGGCGCGCTGCTGGCCGGACACTGGAATACCACCGACGTGGCTGGTCAGGGGCCGCCCATCAGGGCCATGGTGTAGAATACGCGGTCACTTCTTCGACCGAGCGCATGCGGCGATCTCCTCGGCCAACTGGCCAGCTGCCGCAGACATCCACCGCTACGCGACCGTACGAGCCGCGACGGCCACTGATCCCCAGCTCCTCCAGCACAACGGGGGAACCTCACGGTGGCCGCAAACCCGCGGTGCTGCGGGTTTGCGGCCCGAGAGCCCCCGCACGAAGAACCCGCCCGCCGGCGGCCGTGCGGACCCACGTACTCCTGCACCGTTCCGCCGAGGGCCTTCGCGACCTCCGGACCAAGAGCACGCTCTCGTCGCGGGCATCGCCGGTGGTGGACACGCTGGCGGCACAGGAGTCACCTGTCTTTATCGCGGACCCTTCGCGTACTGATTTACAACACTCCTTGAGGAGAGTGGCCTACTGGGACGGCAGTTGATTTCCGGACGGCGCCAGGCAGCATGGCCAACTGCGCCTCAGCGAGCAGTATCTATGGAGGTTGCTCGCGTGTGCCAGGGTGCAGCAAAGCCTACTCGGCTCTGACTAAGGTCGCCTCTGCCGTCGCCATGGAACAGTCCACCGTGTCTCACCAACTGCGCCTGCCGCGCGCCCTCGGCCTGGTCACCCGCCGCGACAGCCGCCGCATCGTCTACAGCCTCTACGGCGACCATGTCGCTCAGCTCCTCGACCAGGCCGTACACCACATCGAGCACCTGCTTCTGGGGGTACGCGACCGCGACTGACTGCGTGTCCCAGCCGTCGCGACACTCCCCTCATAAATGCACGAATTGCCATATATTGACTTCACGATGCACGGCCTGCGACAGCAGCACCCGCAAGCCACGGAATGGCACATCCAGGAGCAGCACATGGCCACCGCCACCGAACACCGCACCCACGACGACCACGCCCACACCCACGGCGAAGGCTGCGGCCACGTCGCCGTCCCGCACGGCGACCACACCGACTACGCGCACGACGGGCATCTCCACAAGTCGCACGACGACCACGTCGACGAGTGCGCGACTACCGGACACACCACCCACGAGGGTCACGACCACCAGCACGGCGAGGGGTGCGGGCACGTGGCCGTACCGCACGAGGACCACGTCGACTACGTGCACGACGGCCACCGCCACGCCGCCCATGAGGGGCACTGGGGCGACCACTGACGCAACGAACATCACCCTCACACGCTTCTGTACCGCTGACCTGGTGGACCTCGGCAAGACGGGCGGCCCACTGTGCGGCGGTGGCGAACGCCACGCGGTGCCCGGCCTGGCAGGCACTGATCCCGAGGCCCGTGGCGCGGTGGGTCTTGCCTGCGCAGGTCGGCCCCAGGAAGATCACGTTCTCCTTGCCGACAACAAGATCCAGCGTCCTCAGGCCCGTGTCAGCACGGTCACCCACCGCTGTGGGTTCACGCATCTCGGCCGCTTCACCGCTGCTGCGAGGGCAACCGCGGCCTGCCGGCCGATGCCCCTGGCCGTGCCGGTAACTGACTTCAGCGCTTCGAGGTGACTGTCTGCTCGGGTTGCTGACTGTTGGTCACTTGTGCGCTATGTCGTTGGTATGCATTATGCGGATGGGGGCGGGCTGACGGCGAAGGGCCGCCAGCGCCGCGAAGCAGTGCGGTTGGAGGCCGCCGGGCTGTTCGCCGAGGGGGTCAGGCCTGCTGAGGTAGCCCGCCGGTTACGGATCAGCTCGAAGCCAGCCTAACAACGGCAGAAGGCCTGGCGGGACGGCGGAGCCGCGGCGCTGACCTCCCGCGGACCGGCCGGTCAACCTTGCAAGCTCTCGGCACGGTTGCCGGGAGTAGTTGGCCGCCTGCCTGGAGGAGGGTCCGGCCGCACACGGCTGGAACCAGGGCCAGGTCTGGACCAGTGCGCGGGTGGCGGCGTTGATCGGCAGGATCCACGTCTCCGACAGCATCTCGGGAGCCACCCGGCTGATGCGCCGGCTCGGGTTCACCCCGCAGGTCCCCGCTCGCAGGGCCGCAGAACGCAACGAGCAGGCCATTGCTTCCTGGAGGGAGGCGACTTGGGCACAGGTAAAACCAAACCACGAGGGTGGCCTGCCGGGGATGGATCTGTTTCGAGGACGAAGCAGGATTCACCCGCAGGCCGCCGACCGGACGCACCTGGGGGCGACGCTGCATCGCCCCGATCGTGAGAGCGTCCGGCCGCCGTTCCGGGAGGGTCTCCGTCGCCGGGCTGATCCCGATGCGCCCTGACTCACGGACCCGGCTGTGCCACCGGCTGCGGCTGCACACCGGACGCAAGGGCGAGCGCCGCAGCCTGTGCGAGCACGACTACATCCGCCTGATCGACGGGATGCACCAGCGGCGCCTCCCCGACACCGAGCCCAAGCTCCGCGAGCTGTTCGCCAAGCTGCAGGCCAAGCACGGAACGGTGCTGGTCGTGGTCAATCAGCCGACCTCCATCGGGGGCCCTGCCGCTGGCGATCGCCAGCGGGCCGCCTTGCTTGTTCCAATTCGTGGCAGGCGGCGGCAAGCCGTTCCTCGTCATCCAGAACGGCCGCCACACGTTCCATGGGGTAGAGGTAGGAGCGCCGTTCGTTGATCCGTGGCTGACCCATTGTTCCTCCTTATCCACCTCAGATCGGGCGTGAAGTGCCCAAACACGCATAGCGCGCTTCAGGGTTTCCGGGGAAGCACCGTGAGGACCCGTACGACGTGATCCCGGTATTCCTCCATAAAGCTTCGAAGGAAACGTGGCATGCTTCGCGCTCGGTCTCTCGTACGGAGTCCTCTTCACAGCCCGGGGAACGGTTCCAGCAGGGAGCCCAGGACGTGGTCGGGTTTCACGGCCTGCAGGGCCTGAGCGGTGTAGTGGCCGCTGGCCACCGCGACAGCGGTGGCGTTCGCGGCGTGTGCTGCCTGTACGTCGAGCGGGGTGTCGCCGACGACGTACACGTCCTGGGCTCCCAAGTCGCTTCCGTGCAGCCGGGCGGCCTTGGCGATGGCCAGCCGGGTCACCTCTGGCCGGTCGGGGGAGTCCGAGCCGTAGGCTCCGAAGACGAAGTAGCGGCCGAGGTTCGCGGGCTCCAGTTTCGTCCGCGCGGCGCCCTCCATGGCTCCGGACAGGACGCCCAGGATGACGCCGGCGTCCGCGATCCGCGTCAGTGTCTCCTCGACGCCGTCCAGGACTCGGTAGTGCTCCGAGGTCCGGATGTCATCCGCCAGGTGCCACAGGTACGCGGCGTACAGCCGGGCCATCTCATCGTGCGTCGGATCGCGCCCGAGCACGGCTCGGAAGGTTTTCCAGCCGACCTCGGGATCGGTCTCCCCGGCTGATGTGTGCTTGCCGATGTCGGCGGCAACTCCGTGCAGTTGGTCGAAGGCCCACGCCCAGCTACGCGCTCCGGCTCCCCCGGTGTGGACTAGAGTTTCGTCGATGTCGAACAGCACGGCGATCGGTGCTGCCATAGCTGCTCCCCTGCGATCACGGGCGTCGGTGGGCACCACGGCGGGCCATGCGCCGTCGCACGCCCGCGCTGACTCGTCTCCGGCAAACGGTCGCGTTGTGGTCTCGGATGTGGTGCCCCTGGTACCAGCGTGCCCGCTGTTCTGCATCGCAGCGACTCGGCTCCGGTCAGGGTAGGTCATGGTGGAGCGTGGCACGGCCATCGCGGGAGGCTGGGGCGGTGTTGCCCGGTCACAGGTTGAGGCGGTACGACCTGCTGCACTCTGCCGGCGACTTCTACCTCCTGCTGCAGCGGCTCAGCGCACGCGGCGAACAGGTGGCGGACCCCGTGCGGGCGGGTGTAGGGCTGTTCGGGTCGTAGTAGCAGTTCTCGCACCAGCGGGGGTCTTGTGAGGCCTGGTCCGCCGCGTCGTCACCGCACACTCCGCAGCGTCCGGCAGCCCTCTGATAGTGCCCGCAGACGCGCAGGTGGAGGGCACGGGCAGCTGTCAGTGCGTCGAAGAGGGTGGTGTATTCGGGTGCTCGCCGGCGGAGTTCCAGACGCTGGAGCAGCGAGAGGTCGATCGTGAATCCGCACAGCGAAGGGTGCATCGTCCTGCACTCAACAAGGGCTCGGACACACGGTGGACCAGCTCAAGCTACCGTTCCGGCAAGCCGCCCAAGATTGAACGATTCAACTTCGCATCCCCATGACCGCCGGCCAGATGGGACGCATCTCATGTGCCGCATGATCGGAGGCTCTCAGCCCGGCTGTAGACAGGGCAGTTGGGTTCGCGGCATGGCGGTGGCTGCTAGCAGAGGAAATTCCAGCATCGGGATCGAATGCCGCGATGTTCTGGCTCCAGCCCGCCTCACCCACGTGCGGTCTCGGATGCTCGCCCCCTACCCCGCTACGCGCTGTAGCCGCTTCAGCTGACCCACGGCGACGACCACTGCCGGGCCTATGATTCATCTCAAATTTGGATATTACTCGTGCGATGAAGCGAAGGTGGGCGGGGCCTGGCCTGTAGCACGGGTGCCGTGAACACTTTAAGTAACGGACTGTCGTGAGGGCCGCCAGGAACTTCCGTTCGCCCTAGCGCTACCGGCCGCCACCTTGGGGCATGTCGGCGCCGCAGACACCACCTGATGGCACAACTCCCAGGACTATTACCGGCCAAGCGTTCACCGGGGGCCACGCTTGGAGCGTGGCCCCGGGTAGGACGGTGTGAAGTCATGAAATCAATTCCTGATTGAACGCTTGATTGAACTAATCCGGGTAGCTACGGTCAACGACCATTGAAACGTCTCACAACGCGCGGGGGGCGTTGCACTGCATGCCTCGCCAGATGAGACCCGCTCTCCAGCGGCCTGGGCGCCACCTGTACAGCACCGGTGTGTGCAGGGGGCTTGTTCGGTTATTCGCGTAGCTCGTAGGGCCGTCACGCACGACCTCTCACACGTCCTCACGAAGGAGCCATGCACGATGTCGGAAGGTGCGCTCAGCCGCAGGCAGGTCGTTGGAGCCAGCGGGGCGCTGGCTGCAGGAATGGCCTTGTCCCTCGCCATGAACCAGCCCGCTTCAGCGAGAGACAGAACCAGCAGCACCACAGGGGGCCAGTCACGCGCGACGAATCCGCAGGACCTCCAGGTCAACTCGATGACCGAGCCGCTCGGTACGCAGACGGCGCCGTCGTTCAGCTGGCTGCCTGTCGCCTCGGCCCAGACGGCTTACGAGGTACAGGTAGGAACCCGCCCCGGTCGCAGCGACCTCTGGTCGACTGGCAAGGTCAAGAGCTCCAACAGCACCGCGGTCCCCTACAAGGGCAAAGCTCTCGCAGCCGAGGGGCAGTACTACTGGCGCGTGCGGATTTGGGACGAGGACGGCCGCGTCTCCGCGTGGAGCGAATCAACGCGCTGGGAGACCGGCCTCTTTACCGAGAAGGACTGGGACGGGGCCAAGTGGATAGGTGGCCGGCACCCGCAGGACCACGACTGGACGGATTTCACCGAGACGGTGGTCTTCCGCGGCGGACCCGCGCCGACGACCGGGTTGGTGCTGCTCTTCCGGGCGGAGCCCATCGGCAAGACCTGGGGAGAGTCCCTGAGCTGGACTGTGCACCAGAACGGAACCGCCATGGAGTTGGTCATGGCGACCAAGCACTACGCAGGCAACACCTGGGTCGACGACGGATCAACCGAGCCTGACTGGGGCGTCAACTACTACGACCCTCAGAGCGAGACCAACCCCACCGCCGTCGGAACCAGGAGCGTGGCCATCGCCGCCGTCGCGGTGCCGGAGAGCACGGGCCTGACGTCGTCGACATGGGACACCAAGGACCACACCGTGGTGATCTCGGTCAAGGGCCTGACCGTTACCACCACCATCAACGATGTCACCGTCGACACCAGGACCCTCGCGGGCGACCAGATCCGGCGCCACGGAACCATCGGCTTCGGCGCGAACAGCTCAGCGATCCTCCGGAGCGTCAAAGTCAAGGGAACAGGAGCCCCGGACTTCGCGGTCGATCTGAGGGAAGGGGCGAACCCCTTCGAGAGCGGGATCGGCACGATCGGCGGCCTGGCGTTCGTGAACAAGAACGCGATGCTGCCGATCGCCAACCCCTCGGCGCTCCTGCGCAAGTCCCTCACCCTGCCGCAGGGCCACATCACCTCGGCACGCCTCTACATCAGCGGTGCAGGCTGCTTCACCTTCACCGTGAACGACAAGCCGCTGACGATCGACGGACGGGACGCGGCAAAGGACGGCGGAAACGTTCCAAGGCTGCTCACCGACCAGAGCGTGTACGACCGGACCGTGCTGTACGACACCTTCGATGTCACCGCGAGTGTGAAGAGCGGGCGCGAGAACGTGCTGGCTGCGGAACTCGGCCGCGGTTGGTATGGCCTGACCACCCCAACCGAGTGGTACTGGAACCTCGCCCCCTACGTGGGCGCGCCCCGCCTGCGCGCCAAGCTCGTTGTGACCTACAGCAACCGCTCACCGGTGACGGTGGTCAGCGGGTCTTCGTGGCTTACGGCGGACGGTCCGACGCTCTTCGACTCCGTCTACAGCGGCGAGAAGTACGATGCACGCCGCGCGGCCGACCTCGGTGACTGGCGCTCGACCGGCTACCGCCTGGGAAGCGGCTGGCAGGCGGCGACCGTGATGATCCCGCCGGGCAGCTGCCAGGGGGTCTCCCCCAAGTCCCACGGTCTGCTGCCGGCCACGAAGATTCCGGACGGTTTCACGCCGGCCATCCTTCGCGCCCACGAGGCAGAGCCCGTTCTGGTCAACCAGACCCTGGAAGCTCAGTCGATCACCGAGACAGCGCCCGGCTCCGGTGTTTGGGTCGTCGACTTCGGCCAAATCCTGACCGGCTTCGTCGCGGTCCATCTCACCGGCCTGTCCCGCTCCGCCGAGGGCCTGACCCTCCGCATGCGTGGCGGCAACCAGCTCACCGGCGCGGGTACGGCTACCTCCCCCTACGTCGTCGGAGAGGAGAACAACTTCCACGACGCCAACCTGCAGACCAACTACTACACCCTAAGCAACGCAGCCGAGCAGCGCTGGGAACCGCAGTTCGGTCACTTCGGCTTCCGCTACCTCGAAGTCCGCAACCTCGAGCCGGTCCTGGGTCGCCAGCCGATCCTCCAGCGTGATCGTGCCCTGTTCACCGTCAACGTGGCCCGTTCGGGCTTCGCTCGCACCGGCACCTTCACCACGGACAACGCGCTCATCAACCGGATCCAGCGCAACCTGGAGTGGGCCGAGCAGAACAACATCGTCCAAAAGCCCACCGACACGCCGTCCCGCGAGAAGAACGGCTGGACCGGCGACACGATGTCCAGTTCCGAGTCACAGTCGCTGACCTGGGACGTGAACGCGGCCTTCACCAAGTACCTGCGCAACTTCCCCGACGGCCAGATTTCCACGGGTCAGCTGCCCATGATCCTCCCGGCCGCGAAGGGGGGCTACGGCTACGACCACACTCCCGGCTGGAACTTTACCTGGAAGGCCGTCCCCGCCTGGGACTCGGCGTACTTCGTCATCCCCTGGGAACTGAACAAGTACTACGACAACAGCGTCCTGTTCGCGGAGCTGTACGACCACCAGGACGCACTGCTGGCCAGCTACGAAAAGCTCTTCACCGCGGACAACAACTACAAGTTCAACGCCGCCCTGGGTGCCTACTCCGGAGCTGAAAGCGCCGGCAGTAACGCCGTCATCAGCCTGGCGTTCTACATCCACTTCTGCGACTACATGGTCGAGGTGGGCGGCATCCTGGGCCGGACCAGCAGAGCCGCCCACTACAAGAACCTCAGCAGGAACCTGAGGCGCGCCTTCATCGCCAACTACTGGGACGCCACCAGCGGCTCCTTCGGACAGGGAAGCATCTCCAGCGAGAACGCCATGGCCATCGCGTTCGACCTCGTCCCCGGCTCGGACCTGCCCAGCAGCGATCCCCGCTACCTCGCCGGCAGCAAGACCGTCGCCGAGAACAGAGCAGCGCTAGCCAAGCTGTGCGCCGACCGCATCGTCGCCGCGAACTACCACATCCAAAGCGACATGTACGGGTCGCGGTACGAGTTCAACATCCTGTCCGACTACGGCTACACGGACATCCTCCTCCAGGCGATCACACAGAGCACCTCCCCCTCCTACACCAACCAGATAGCCCAGGGCGCCACATCCTTGTGGGAAAACTGGACAGGCGGATCGCTCGACCACCACTACCGCAGCGAGGTCGCCACCTGGTTCTACCAGAGCCTTGCGGGCATCAAGCCCACCTCCACGGCCTACGAAACCCTGCGCATCCGGCCCTACATCCCCTCGGTCCCGGTCAACAGCAAGGTCCCCACCTCCACAGCCGACCCCGACCTCGCTCCCGCTCCCCTTGATCACGTGGCGGCCACGATCAACACCGTACGCGGCGAAGTCGGCTCGCAGTGGACCCGCCGGGCGGACGGACGGATCGAACTGACGGTCACCATCCCGCAGAACACCAAGGCCGAAGTCTGGGTTCCTACTCAGGGCAAGTCTGTCAAGGCTCCCGGCGGAGTCACGCTCCTTCGTTCAGACAGCGCTGGACAAGCCCCGTACCAGGTCTACTTTGCTACCACAGGCACGTACACATTCAACGCGTAACTTGACTCTGTGGCGCCGAACTGCACGGGTGCGTAGCCAGGCTTGGTTTTGCGCAACCCCCTGTCCTCGAGGAGAACGGTCTGCGCAACGGATGCCGTGGGGGCCTGCGCACGCTCGTGCCAGCGATGGGGGCCGACCACAGGTCCAGGTGTCCTTTCTATGCCCCGGGCGCCCTCGGATGGGCGTCCGGGGCTGTCCGGCGGCTGCGAGTTTATCTCGGCGATGCTCCATACTGGCCGGATGGGCGCCAAGACCGAGCTGTTTCATGCCGTTCCTGCCGAGGTGCGGCCCTACCTGACGGAGCTCGTACGCCGCACGCGCGCGGTGTGCGGTCCCCGGCTGACCGGAGTGGTCGCGGTCGGTTCCCTCGCGCTCGGCGACTACCGGCACGGCCGCAGTGACATCGACGTCACGGTCGTCGTAGAGGGCCCGCCTTCGGCCGCGGCCCTGCGGGAACTGGCCGACGCCCTCGATCACCGGCGGCTGCCGTGCCCGGCGGCGGGGCTGGAACTGGTCGTCTACGCGGCGGACTTCGCCCGTGTCCCGTCCGGGGAGGCCGGCTACCTGCTGGATCTCAACACCGGCGCTCAGCTGCCGGGCCGGGCCGCCTTCGACACGGCCGGGGCACCGTCGTTCTGGTACGTCATCGACCGCTCCGTGGCCCATCAGGACGGGATTGCGCTGTACGGCCCGCCCGCATCGGAGGTGATCGCGGCGCCCCGGCCGACGGACCTGTACACCGCGATCCGGGCCTCGGTGCGCGAGCACGGCGACGGTGAGGGGCATCTCGCCGACAACCGGGTCCTCAACGGCTGCCGCTCCGTGGTCTACTGCCGCACCGGGCGCTGGTTCGCCAAACGCGACGCGGCCGGGCAGGTCGCCGCCGCGGAGGAGGACTTCCGTCCGCTGATCGAGGCCGCGGTCCGCAGCTTCGAACGTCCTCGCGCCGCCGCACTGTCCCTGCCCGGTCCGCAGGTCCGGGCGTTCCTCGCCTGGGTGCGAGCCCGCGTCGACGAGAACGCCGCGGCGGTCGGCGCCTGACAGGGCATTGTCGCGGTGGACGACCAAGGGGCCACGGTATGCCTTGACGCCATGAGGCGCGCAGTTTCCCGCGTACTCTCCGGGCCGCTTCGGGATGTTGATGCCGCAGCCTTCCCCTGCCATCTTCGAGCGGGCCGGGGTCTCGGAGTCCGGCACCGCCAGCCGCTTCGTCGAGGCCGGAGCCTACGGGCCGTCGTAGCCGTACTCCGCGCACCAGCCCAGCCAGGAGAGTATATCGCCGCCCGGCGGGTGCCGCCGGAGTACTTCTGCCAGCCGCATCGGGTCTTCCCGACGGCCGTGGTCCTCACCGGCTACCCCGGGGTCGCCGAGGCGCTCTACAAGAAGCTAAAGTACCCCGCCGTCGAGGCGTCGCTGGTCCGCGGGGGCCAGGCCCAGCCGATGATCCTGGTGATGCTGCGGCCGACGGTGGCGCCGCCGCGGGACACCGAGTGCATGAAACGTGCCGCGCGGGCCGCAGACCGAGACCTTCTTCGCCCCTTCTTCGCCCAGGACCTGCGGGCCGCCCTACTCGGCCACTACCGGATCGGCGCGGGCGTCGGCAGCTGGGGCGTCATCGGCGACTCCACCGGCGGCTACTGCGCGCTCAAGCTGGCCCTGGAGGATCCCGCGGACTACTCGGCGGGCGTGGGCCTGTCGGCCGACTACGCGGCGCCCAAGGACCCGACGACCGACGACCTGTTCGGCGGGAGCGAGAAGGTGCGGCTGGCGAACAACCTGAGCTGGCGGCTGCAGCACCTGCCGCAGGCGCCGGTGAGCCTTGATAGGGGAAGCCCAGCAAGATCAATCTTACCGGGATTTCCTGTACCTCAACTACCACTACTCACACCCGAAGTCACCGCGCGAGTCTCCCAAAGCCATCGGCACCTGCCGGCGGCGGGGCCGACACCGCGCTGCTGAACCCTGTGAACATTTCGAATTGCCCGAGCTCGCTAGGTGCCTCCCGAATCGGTGAACAGGTGCTGTCCGTTCTCGTGAACAGAGCCACGCAGGCTTGCTCAGGCGCTGGCCTGTACGTGTAGGGGTGCCGGGCGGGTTGCTTCCTTAGGTGCTCCCACCCTTGCTTGGACGGTTGCTCTCACCGTTGCACCAAGGGGTGTGGCGAGAGTTGCACCCCATGTCCGAGTCTGGTGTCTGTTTCCGCTGGTGGGGCTGCACGGGCAAGCCCGGCGCGGTCACCGACACCTCTTTCTCCGCGATAGTCGGAGAAAGAAGGTCGATGTCCCTGCGCTGGTGCGGCGCCTGGCTGATCTTGAGGGAGGCTGGTAAGCCCAGGTACCGGGTGCCAGCCCGGCCGTCACCTATCAGCCCGCCGGAACCACACCAGCCCGGTTGTCTGCGCGAGTTCTGCGCGGCCACCGTCCTGGCGGCACTTGACGGCAATGGCTGACGACCGGGTGGAGCCCGTTGAGCAGGGCCGTCAGCATCACCGAGACTTCCCGGCACCCGGAAGACCAGTGCCTCCGCGGAAAACACCACTCATTGAGCGAAATGGGAACAACGAAGATCAATGAGATTTTCGCTCCTGGCAGGAGCTACGCATGCCGGCTGCGCTCTAGATTTCCCTCCGGTACGAAGCCGGGGCATCGATGACGCATTGCGTCACGACCGGCCTCCCGCGCTCTCCGTCCGTTGACTCAACCATCCAGGAGCGATGATGAGACCTGCGCGTCGAACCGCAATGACCTTGGCACTAGCCGCAGCATTGGTGGCTGGTGGCACCCTCACCAGCCTGGCCGTTCCCGACGACAGCGCAAAAGAGCAGATCACCTGGAGTATCGCTCCACAAAAGCCGGTGACGCCCCAGACCGACGAGCAGGACGCGTACAACAAGGACCACGGGCGCCCCCTGCCGACTCCTGAAATACTCCAGCCCACTCTCGACTCCGCGCTGGCTTCCTACCACCCGAAGCCGCAGGGTCAGCTGCACGGCGACTACCAGTGCGGCGCCTCCGACGTGCTGGCGGACCTGTCCAAGAAGTGGATCAAAGAGTTCGAGAAGAAGTACCCGCGCGTGCACATCGCGGTGAACCCACCGTATGCGGGCAGCCTCGGCGCGCTGGAACTGATCAAGGGCAACCTCGACTGCGTTTTCGTCTCGCGCGAACTGAAGCCCACCGACATACAGGGCTTCCACGACGCGTTCGGCTACGACCCGCTCAGCGTGCCCATCTCCGGCGGAAGCTACCGCCACTTCGGGTTCCTCGACTCCGTGGGCTTCATCGTCAACAAGGACAACCCCATCAACCAGCTCTCGTTCGACCAACTCGACGCAGCGCTGTCCACAACCCGCAACCGCGGCGGCTCGGCTGCCACAACCTGGGGAGACCTCGGCGCGACCGGAGCCTGGGCTGACAAGCCCATACACATCGTCGGCCTGCAACCGTGGAACGGATTCGAGGAATTCGTACGTCAACGCGTCCTCAACGCAGGCGGCAAGCGAGGTGAGTGGCGCCCCGGAGCGGCCAGCGACTCCACACCGGCGGATCCCGCCGTGCACTGGGAGAAGACCGTCTTCAACATCGCCAAGGACGTCAAGAACGACCCCTACGCCATCGGTTACACGGGCATGGCCTACGTCGACCAAGCGGTGAAGGTCCTCTCACTCAGCGAGCACACCAACGGCCCGGCCTACGCACCCACCTACGATAACGTCGCTTCCGCGGCCTACCCCCTCAGCCGCGTGACCTACTTCAACGTCAACAAGCAACCCGGCAAGCAGCTCGACCCCGTCATGGAAGAGCTGATGCGCTTCATCCTCAGCAAGCAGGGGCAGGCCGTCGTCAGCAAGCAGCAGGTCTTCCTCCCGCTCCGGGCAAGCCAGGCCGCCGCCAGCACGCGGACACTCGACACCGCCCCCTGACCGGGAATCCAACAGGACCAGGGGGCAGCAATCCGATCTTGTGCCGTCCCTACGCGCGAGGGCGGTATCGGCACCCGTCCGGTGTAGCCCCCCATCTGGCAACTCAAGCGCTCTCGCCGCTATCTGCCTGGACGGCCAGCAGCCCTGAGGGGCGGCTGGCCGTCCGGACGGATCGATAGTGCTCACGCGATTACCCCGGCCGCAAGCCGGTGCCGGAGCGGAACGAGGCCCGTGAGCGGTACCAAGCCGAGCAGGGTGAAATGGGACTCCTACAACGGCTTCGTGATGACGCGAAAGGTTTCCGGAAGTCCCCATGGCCGCTCACGTGCCCCACAATGGTTCGCCCTATCGGCCCGGCAGGGGATCGCGACGAAGCCACCCGGCACAGGGCGCGGAGGCCCCGCCGACGCGCGACGAGACACCGCGGCGCCCGAATCCCCCGCCGCGCCGCCCGCCAGCCACAGCCCGCCCGACCTCCTTTCCTTCTGTTCTGGGATCGGCTGCGAGAGGCGCATAGGGGGATGTCGGCCTGCCGACCACGGCCGGGCAGGCGTGGTGACCTGCGGATACGTAGCCCAGGACGCCGTCGCGTGCGGACAGTTGCCGGAAGGGTTATCGGCGGGGATATCAGCCTGGTCCAGGGCGGGGTTGTCGATGGGGCGCTGCCTCTTGTCATGGTGCCGCGATGGTGACCAGCGCCAGGGTCGGTGCGTGTGCGGCCCAGGAGAGGTCGACAGTGCCCCCCTCGGCTCAGGAGGGGCCGAAGGAGGCGAGGGTGCCGCGTGCCGATGAGCGGCCGCCGACATCCGCCGGTGCGCAGGTGCCGCGATCAGGTCGTGGCGAACTCGGGAGCGATCCGTGCCGCTGCGGCTGCCGCATGACGTTTGACCTGCTCGGTGTCCAGGTGGTCCAGGCCGAGGTCGATCACGAGCCGCTCGGCCTGCTGGCGCGCCAGCGCCTCCAGGGTGTAGGGCAGACTCTGGGCGTCGGTCGGCTGCCTGGACTCCTTCAGTTTCCGGGTGGCCTCCCAGGCAGCCGCATGGCCGGCCTGCTCCTCGGTGACGAGACGGTCCAGACTGGTGCTGCCGTAGATGACGGTGTGCGCGTCCTTGTACTGCGTGATGCTCTGGGACACGGTTTCTCCTCGCTTAGGGCCTGACCGGGCTTCTTGCCTGCAGGCCGGATAACACCCAGACAAACCCGACCTAGCCGACCCGCGCCCGGCAGCAGCCCCCGAACGGGTGGCGTGCGGGCACACAGCCCGCCCCACCCTTCTCCCTTTTCTGTTCTGGGCCGGCTGCGAAAGGCGCATAGGGGGATGTCCGGCTGCCGACCAGGGCCGGACAGGCATGGTGACCTGCGGATACGCAGCCCGAGGAGGGGGCAAGGTAGCCCGGACCGAAACCGGCTGTCGGCGACGGCTGAAAAGTGGTTCTGGATCACTTTCCGTG
>NZ_MUBM01000262.1 GCF_002154505.1 Streptomyces carpinensis
CAGCGAAGACTCCGACGCCACGTCACCCCCTGACGGCCACGGCGGTGCGCACCCCCACGGCCCCGCACCCGCCCGACAGCGGAACGGGCCGTCGGGGTGTGCGCTTCGGGGGGTGCGGTCCACGGCCCGTTCCGCTGTCGGGCGGGTGCGGGGCCGTGGGGGTGCGCACCGCCGTGGGCGTCAGGGGGTGAAGTGGGTTCGGAGTCTTCGCTGGGGCCCCGGTGGGGCTCCTACGTGGTCCAGGCCCAGGAGGGCCGCGCCCAGGACCGGGCGGGCTGTGACCACCTGGGGGGTGGCCTTCGGGGCGCGGGTGCTGAGGAGGTCGCGGATGCCGTCGTCCAGTTGGGGGTGGCGGGCGGCCAGGACGCTGCCGCCCAGGAGTACGGGGGTCTCCTCGGTGAGGAGGTCCAGGCGGGTCAGGGCGACCGTCGCCATGGTGACCACCTCGTCCGCCAGTCGCTCGACTATCGAGTGGGCGATCGGATCGCCCTGCGCCGCCGTGGCGAACAGGACGGGTGTCAGTTCGTGGCGGCGGTGGTCGTCGAGGGTCTTCAGGTGGAGGGCCTCGATGAGGGCGTACATGGAGTCGAGGCCGAAGTGGGCGGGGAGGGTGCGGGCCAGGGCCGTGGGCTCGCCGCGGCCGTCCTCGGCGCGGGCGGCGTGCCACATGGCCTCCTCCGCCAGGCCCCAACCACCGCCCCAGTCGCCGGAGATGCGGCCGATCGCCGGGAAACGGGCGGTGCGGCCGTCCGGGCGCATGCCGACGCAGTTGATGCCGGCGCCGCACACCACGGCGACGCCACGGGGTTCGGCCACGCCGGCGCGCAGGATCGCGAACGTGTCGTTGCGGACCTCCACCGTCGTGCCCCACGCGCGCGCGTGCAGGGCCGCCGCCAGCTGTTCCTCCTCCACGGGCAGGTCCGCGTTGGCCAGGCAGGCCGAGACGTGGGAGACGGAGGTGATCCCGGCTGTCGCGTAGGCCTCTTCCACTGCCCGGGCGAGGGTGTCCACCGCTGTTTCGATGCCGACGGCCGGGGGCCTGAAGCCGCCGCCGCGGGCCGTGGCGAGGACGGTTCCGTCGGCCGCCACGACCGCGACGTCGGTCTTGCTGTTGCCCGCGTCGATGGCGAGGACGCTTGCGGTCAGGCCCACGCGAGGTGCTCCCGGTTGTGTGCGATCAGCTGGTCGGTGAGGGTCTCGGCGTACTCGTACTGGCCGATGAGGGGGTGCGAGAGGAGGGCGCGGAAGACGCGGTCGCGGCCGCCGCGCAGGGCCGCCTCCAGGGCCAGGTCCTCGTACGCCGTCACGTCGGCCACCAGGCCCGCGTACAGGGGGTCCAGCGGGGCGACGGTGAGCGGGGTCGCTCCCTTGGGGCCCACCGCTGCCTGTACCTCGATCACCGCGTCGTCCGGGAGGAAGGGGAGGGTGCCGTTGTTGTGGGTGTTGACCACCTGGTACGGGCTGCCTCCGCCGCCGAGCAGGGCCGCCGCCAGGTCGACGGCAGCCTCCGAGTAATAGGCGCCGCCGCGCTTGGCGAGGAGCGCCGGCTTCTCGTGGAGGGACGGGTCGCCGTACATCCGCAGCAGTTGCTCCTCCATGGCGGCCACCTCGGCGGCTCGGGAGGGCTTGGTGCGCAGTTCCTCCACGACCTTGTCGTGCGCGTAGTAGTAGCGCAGGTAGTAGGAGGGGACGACGCCCAGGCGGTCCAGGAGCGGGCGGGGCAGATGGAGGTCGTCGGCGATCCTGTCGCCGTGCGCGGCCAGGAGGTCGGGGAGTACGTTCCTGCCCTCGGGGCCGCCCAGGCGTACGCCCGTCTCCCAGGTGAGGTGGTTCAGGCCCACATGGTCCAGGTGGATGTCGGTGGGCGCGACGTCGAGCATCGCCGCGAACTTCCGCTGGAAGCCGATCGCCACGTTGCACAGGCCGACCGCGCGGTGGCCGGCCTGGAGCAGGGCCCGGGTGACGATGCCGACCGGGTTGGTGAAGTCGATGATCCAGGCGTTCGGGTTGGTGCGGCGGACACGGTCGGCGATGTCCAGGATCACCGGGACCGTGCGCAGGGCCTTGGCCAGGCCTCCGGCCCCCGTCGTCTCCTGGCCGACGCAGCCGCATTCGAGGGGCCAGGTCTCGTCCTGCTGCCGGGCCGCCTGTCCGCCCACGCGGAGCTGGAGCAGGACCGCGTCGGCGCCGTCGACGGCCGCGTCCAGGTCGGGGGTGGTGACGATGCGGCCGGGGTGGCCCTGGTGGGCGAAGATGCGGCGGGCCAGGCCGCCGACCAGCTCCAGGCGGTCCGCCGCCGGGTCGACGAGGACCAGTTCCTCGACGGGAAGGGTGTCCCTGAGGCGGGCGAAGCCGTCGATGAGTTCCGGGGTGTAGGTCGAGCCGCCGCCGACCACGGTGAGTTTCATCTTTATCCCTTTACTCCGGTGAGCGTGACGCCCTCGACGAACGCCTTCTGGGCGAAGAAGAACACGAGGATCACGGGGGCCATGACCAGCACGGTGGCGGCCATGGTGAGGTTCCAGTCGGTGTGGTGGGCGCCCTTGAACGACTCCAGGCCGTAGGACAGGGTCCAGGCGCCCGGGTTCTCCGAGGCGTAGATCTGCGGGCCGAAGTAGTCGTTCCAGGCGTAGAAGAACTGGAAGAGGGCGACGGCCGCGATGCCCGGCTTCGCCATGGGCAGGACGACCCTCAGGAGGGTGCGCAGCTCGCCGCAGCCGTCGACCTTCGCCGCGTCCAGGTACTCGTTCGGGATCGTCGTCAGGAACTGCCGCAGCAGGAAGATGGAGAACGCGTCGCCGAACGCCATCGGGATGATCAGCGGCCACAGCGTGCCGGAGAGGTCCAGCTGCTTGGCCCAGAACAGGTACATGGGGATGATGATCACCTGCGGGGGCAGCATCATCATCGAGATCACCAGCATGAGTGACAGATTGCGGCCCCGGAAGCGGAACTTGGCGAGGGCGTAGGCCACCGGGATCGACGACGCGACGGTCAGGACCGTGCCGAGGCCGGCGTAGACCAGCGTGTTCCGCCACCAGGTGAGGAAGCCAGGGGTGTCGAAGACCTTCTTGTAGTTGCCCCACTCCCATGTGTGCGGGATCAGGTCGCGGCTGAGTGCCTGGCTGTCGCTCATCAGCGAGGTGAGGAGGAGGAAGACGAACGGCAGCGTGAAGAAGAGGGCCGCCGCCACGCCGAGGGAGTGGACGGCGATCCACTCCAGGGCCGCCCTGCGGCGGGCCGTGCGGGCGGCCGGGGAGACGGGGGCCTTGAGCGGGAGGGGCTTGTCCAGCACCTGGGTCATCGTCAGTCACCTGCCTGGATCAGACCGCCCCGGCGCCGCATCAGGAACGCGGTGAACGCCATCGACAGGGCGAAGAGGACGAGTGCCACCACGCAGGCCGAGCCGTAGTCGAAGCGCTGGAAGCCGAGGTTGTAGACGAGCTGGGGGAGGGTGAGCGTGGACTTGTCCGGGTATCCCGGCTCGAACTGCGTGCCGGCGCCCTGGATCACGCCCGAGGCGACCTTTCCGGCGATGAGCGGCTGCGTGTAGTACTGCATCGTCTGGATCACCCCCGTGACCACCGCGAACATCACGATCGGGGAGATGTTGGGCAGGGTCACGTAGCGGAAGCGCTGCCAGGGCGAGGCGCCGTCCAGTTCGGCGGCCTCGTACTGCTCGGTGGGCACGTCGAGCAGCGCGGCCATGAAGATGACCATCAGGTCGCCCACGCCCCACAGGGCCAGCAGGGTCAGGGCCGGCTTGGACCAGGTGGGGTCGTTGAACCAGCCGGGGGCCGGGATGCCGGTCTTCTCCAGGAGGGAGTTGACCGGCCCCGTGCCCGGGTTGAGGAGGAAGGCGAACGCCATGGTCGCTGCGACCGGCGGCGCGAGGTAGGGCAGGTAGAAGAGGGTGCGAAAGACACCCGTGCCCGTCTTGATCTTGGTGATGAGCAGGCCGACGCCGAGTCCGAAGGCGACCCGCAGGGTGACCATGACCAGGACCAGCCACAGGGTGTTGCGCAGGGCCGGCCAGAAGAGCGGGTAGTCCTGGAAGACGTACGTCCAGTTCTTCGTGCCGCTCCACGTCGGCGGTCTGAAGCCGTCGTAGTGCATGAACGAGAAGTAGACGGTGGAGATCAGCGGATAGGCGAAGAAGACCGCGAATCCGATCAGCCACGGCGACATGAAGGCGAGGGTCTTCAGCGCCGAACGGCGGCGTCTGGACGCCAGGGTGGCGGTGGTGGTGACGGTGGTCATGCGCCTCTACTTCGCCTGCGCGATGTCCGTGTCGATCTGCTTGGCCGCCTTCGCAAGGCCCGCCTTGAGATCCTTCTCCTTGCCGCTCTCGTAGTCGTAGCCGAACTGCTGGATCGTCACCAGGTACTGGCCGCCGTTGATGGAGGCGGGTGTGGTGGTGGAGTCCGGGTCGGCCGCGATGTCCAGGAAGGTCTTGAAGCGCGGGTCGTACTTCAGCTTCGGGGACTTCAGCGCGGCGAGCGTGGAGGGCACGTTGTGGATGTCGTTGGCGAAGCCGACCACCGCGTCGGTGTCCGTGGTGATGTACTTGACGAACTCCCAGGCGGCGTTCTGCTTGTGGCTGGTGGCGGCGATACCGGCGATGGTGCCGGTGATGTAGCCCTTGCCGTACTGGCTCACCTGGTCGTCGGGGACGGGCAGCGGGGCGACGCCGATGTCGAACGCCGGCTTGGCGTCCGTCGCCATGCCCAGCCGCCACTCGCCGTCGAGCTGCATGGCGACCTGGCCGGTGTGGAAGGGGTGCTTGGGGCCCCACTCGTCGCCGAGCGTGGCGCGGTACTTCTCCAGCTTCTGGAATCCGCCGAGTTCGTCGACCAGCTTCTTCTGGAGGGTGAAGCCCTTTTCGAAGGCGGGGTCCTTGGCGAGGTTCGACTTCCCGCTCGCGTCGAAGTAGGTCGGGGAGAACTGCGCGAAGTAGTGCTCGGTCGTGGACTCCCAGCCGTGGTAGTCCGGCATGAACCCGAGCTGCTTGTAGCCGTCTCCGTCGGGGATCGTCAGCTTCTTGGCGTCCGCCTCGAATTCCGACCAGGTCTTCGGCGGGGCCTTGATGCCGGCCTTCGCGAACGCGGTCTTGTTGTAGTAGAGGCCGTACGCGTCACCCAGCAGCGGCACCGTGCAGCGGTTGCCGTCGAACTGCGTGTACTCGTTCATCGCCTTCGGGAACGTCTTCTCCGGATCGACACCCGACTTCTCGAAGAACGGGTTCAGGTCGACCAGCGCGCCCGAGGAACAGAACTTGCCCACGTTGTTCGTGGTGAAGGACGAGATCACGTCCGGGGCCTTGTCGCCGCCGGTGCGCAGCGCCTGGTTCATCTTGTCGTCGGTCATGTTGCCGACGGCGTTGACGTGGATGTTGGGGTGGGCCTTCTCGAAGCCGGCGATCAGCGACTTCACGGCCTTGACCTCGTTCGGCGCGCTCCAGGCGTGCCAGAAGTTGATCGTCGTCTCCTTCGAGGCGTCGTCGTTCGCGCCGGAGTCCGACTGGCCGGTACAGGCGGTGGCGAGCAGCGCCAGGGAGGCGGTGGCGGCGAGAGCGAGAGACGCTTTCCGGGCTTTCCGGGGTACTTCGGGCATGGCTGGATCTCCCTCGGACGGGCGTGGCGGTGAAGGGGGTGGGGTGCTGGTGCGGGGTCAGCGGGAGGTGTCGAAGACCTCGTCGCGAGTGGTGGCGAGCGCGCTCTCCAACGCGCCGCGCAGCACGGGGTGTTCACGGACGCCGCCGACCACCAGATGCGGCCGGGAGGCGGCCAGCTCCTCCAGCTCCGCCTGGACGAGGGCGCGCAGCACCTCGCCGCCGGCGGTCAGCGAGGCGCCGCTGAGTACGACGAGTTCGGGGTCGAGGACGGAGACGAGGGAGGCCAGACCGGTGGCGAGCCGGGTCGCGTACGTCGTCAGGAGGGTGCGGTGCGGGCCGGTGGCGTGGTCGGCGGCACGGGCGACGAGCGCGGCGGCGGCCTCGGCGTACGGCCCGCCGGGCACGTCCTCGATGCCGAGTTCCCGGGCCAGCCTCGGCAGGGCCTGGGAGCCGGCCAGCTCCTGGTAGCCGCCGCTGTTGGCCTTGGTGACCTGGCGGACCAGCGGGGTCCCGGGCACCGGCAGGAAGCCGACCTCGCCGGCGCCGCCGGTCCAGCCGCGGTGCAGCCGGCCGCCGAGGACCAGGGCGGCGCCGAGGCCCTCCTGGTTCCACAGCAGTACGAAGTCCTGGTGGCCGCGGGCCGCGCCGAGGCGCTGCTCGGCGATGGCGACGAGGTTGACGTCGTTCTCGTACTCCACCGGCATCGGCAGGGCGGCGGCCAGCTCGTCGAGGATCGTGGGGGAGTGCCAGCCGGGCAGGTGGGAGGCGTAGCGCAGCCGGCCGGTGTTGGGGTCGAAGGCGCCGGGGGTGCCGATGACCAGCCGATGGACGTCGCCGCGGGCCAACCCGGCCGCCTTCACCGCGCCGTCGAGGGCGTCGGTGACCTGGCGTACGACGGGCTGGGACGGGCGGCGGCCGGGGGTCGCCAGCTCGTACTCGCCGACCGTGCGGCCGGTGACGTCGGCGACGGCCGCACGGATGCGCTGCGGGGTGACGTCGAGTCCGGCGGCGTACGCGGCGGCCGGGTTGACCGAGTAGAGCTGGGCGTTCGGGCCCGGGCGCCCCTCGCTGGTACCCGTGGCGAGGACCAGTCCGGCGGCTTCCAGCCGGGCCAGGAGCTGGGAGGCGGTCGGCTTGGACAGGCCGGTGAGCTTGCCGATCCGGGTGCGGGACAGCGGCCCGTGCTCCAGCAGCAGGTCGAGGGCGGCCCGGTCGTTCATGGCGCGCAGGACGCGTGGGGTTCCCGGCGTACCGGCGGTTCCTGCCATGGGGATCGACACCTGCCCTTCCAGCCGCCCAGCTTTTCAGTGACCCGGGCAGGACGTCCAGTCTTGATCACCGGGCGCCGGGAGATCACTGTTAGGAAACTTTCCTGTTGGGCTGGGAGGAACCTAGGCCAAGGACGAAGGGGGCGTCAATAGACAACGCCCCCGAGCCGACGAACTCGTCGTCTCGGGGGCTGGAAAGGTGGTTCGCCGGTCGTCGGCGAACGGAGCGCTACTTGCCGGTCGGCTGCTGCGGAGTGAGCGGGGCCGTCGCCCGTGCCTGCGGTGACGTCGGGTTGGCGAACGCCGAGGGGGCGGCCACCGCCGCCGCCGGATCGACGGCCTCCTCTTCCGCCGGGGCCGTCGCGCCGCCGACGATGCGGATGTCGGCCGCGTCGAAGGCGCGTTTGATGCGCCAGCGCAACTCGCGCTCCACGGCCACCGACTTGCCCGGCATGGTCCTGGCCGAGACGCGGACCACCATCGAGTCGATCAGCACGCTGTCCAGGCCCAGCACCTCGATCGGGCTCCACAGGAGCTCGTTCCAGGGCTCCTCCTTGCCCATCTTCTCGGCGACCTCGGTCAGGGTGGCCCTGAGCTTGTCCAGCTCCTCGCTCGCCCTGACGGTCACGTCGACTCCGGCCGTCGCCCAGCCCTGGGAGAGGTTGCCGATCCGCTTGACCTCGCCGTTGCGGACGTACCAGATCTCGCCGTTGTCGCCGCGCAGCTTGGTCACACGCAGGCCGACCTCGATCACCTCGCCGGAGGCGACGCCCGCGTCGATCACGTCGCCGACGCCGTACTGGTCCTCCAGGATCATGAAGACACCGGAGAGGAAGTCCGTGACCAGGTTGCGCGCGCCGAAACCGACCGCGACGCCCGCCACACCCGCGGACGCCAGCAGCGGGGCCAGGTTGATCTGGAAGGTGGCCAGGACCATCAGCGCGGCCGTGCCCAGGATCAGGAAGCTCGCCACCGACCGCAGCACCGAGCCGATCGCCGCGGAGCGCTGCCGCCGCCGCTCGGCGTTGACCAGCAGGCCGCCCAGCGAGGAGCCGCCGTTGCCGGCCTGGGCGGCGCGGTTCATACGGTCGATGAGCTTGGTGATCGCCCGCCGGACCACCACCCGCAGCACGCTCGCTATCACGAGGATCAGCACGACCCGGAGGCTGATCGCCAGCCAGGTGGACCAGTTCTGCTCGACCCAGCTCGCGGCCTGGTTCGCGCTCTCCTGGGCGTCCTGGAGCGTGGGGACCGACACGGACGGCGACTCCGAGGGAGACGGTGACGGCGACGGACCGGCGGCCAGTAGGACGGCGGGCAAGGACACGGCAGGTACCTCCAGGTGCGTCCGCCCTCCGGCGCAGCGGTCAATATCGTCTGGGTCACGAAGAGGTCACCGGACGGGCAGGGCCACCACACTAACGGGGCACGGTGTGTGGATTGCCGCGGCGTACGAAGGAGATACGGCGGCGAAACGGTGCGCACCCGCCTCTGATCAGGCCGTGTGAACGGACCGTGATCCGGGGGATGAATGAGGTGTGGTCGAAAACACTCCCAGCCCGTTACCGGGACATGGTGGCGCGTTCACCAGGCATGAGGGGAGACTGACTGCAGATCGTCCCGGCGCGAGCCACGCGCCGCCGGCGTACAAGGAGGCCCCTGTGCCGCATGTCCTGGTCCTCAACGCGTCGTACGAGCCCCTCGGCGTCGTACCGCTCCGCCGCGCGCTCGTCCTCGTGCTCGAGAACAAGGCAGTCTGCCTCGAGGAGTCCGGCGCCCATCTGCACAGCGCGACCGTCACCGTCCCCGCACCCAGCGTGGTCCGGCTCAAGCGTTTCGTCCGGGTTCCCTATCGGGGACCCGTTCCGTTGACGAGGCGAGCGCTGTTCGCCCGCGACGGGGGCCGCTGCATGTACTGCGGCGGCGTCGCCACCAGCGTCGACCACGTCATCCCGCGCTCGCGGGGTGGCCAGCACGCCTGGGACAACGTGGTGGCCTCGTGCCGCCGCTGCAACCACGTCAAGGCCGACCGCCACCTCGTCGAGCTGGGCTGGCGACTGCGTCACAAGCCCGCTCCGCCCACCGGTCTGGCCTGGCGCATCATCGGCACCGGGCATAGGGACCCGCGCTGGCTGCCCTACCTGCAGCCGTACGGCGCGGACGACGCCCTGGCCCGGATCGACGGCATCTCCGCCTGACGATCCGGGTCTTCGCGTACGGCGCGCGGTTCGTGCGGTGTGCGTACGGCGGCCGTGACGCCCGTACCGCGCGGC
>NZ_MUBM01000263.1 GCF_002154505.1 Streptomyces carpinensis
ACTGACGTTCACCGCCGTGCGGACCGCTCGCACGCGGGCGTCTGGCCGCGTTCGAAGTACGCGATCAGGTCCGGGTCGAGGGCGGGCACGTCGTACGGGATGCCGCCCGCGCGCAGGGAGCGGGTGGCGAGGACACCCGCGGCCACGCTCATCCGGGCCGCGACGGGAGAGGTGTCGGTGGCCCCGCCCTCGCGGACGAAACGGCAGAACTCGTCGACGATCCCGGCGTCCCCGCCGCCGTGGGTGCCGTCGGCGTCCGGGACGCGGTGGGTGATGTCGGCGTCGGCGCGGTAGCCGGTCGGGCCGGTGTTCCAGACCTTCACCGTGTCACCGGGTCCGTCGCCGAAGTTCTCCAAACGGCCCTCGCTGCCGATGACGGTGTAGTTGCGCCAGTAGTCGGGGGTGAAGTGGCACTGCTGGTAGGCGGCGATCACCCCGTTGTCGAGTCGCATGTTCATCACCGAGACGTCCTCGACGTCGACGATGTGGTGCAGGTCCCGGCGGGCGGTGGGCGGCCACTCGAAGGTGCGGAGCCAGTTCTCCGGACGGGGCGTGCCGGGATCGCGCCGCGGCAGGTCGCCGTGGACCATCAGGTCGCCGAGGGCGTTGACACGGCGCGTGTAGCCGCCGGCCAGCCAGTGCACGACGTCGATATCGTGGGCGGCCTTCTGCAGCAGCAGGCCGGTGGTGCGGCGCCGGTCGGCGTGCCAGTCCTTGAAGTAGTAGTCGCCGCCGTAGCCGACGAAGTGGCGCACCCACACCGTCTTCGGCTCGCCGATGTCGCCGCGCTCGATGATCTCACGCATCAGGCGGACCACACCCATGTGCCGCATGTTGTGCCCGACATAGAGCCGGGTGCCGGTCTCGTACGCGGTGCGCAGGATGGTGTCGCACTGCTCGACGGTGATGCCGAGGGGCTTCTCGACGAAGACCGCCTTCCCTGCGCGCAGCGCGTCGCAGGCGATGACTTCGTGGGTGTCGTCCGGGGTCGCGACGACGAGCGCGTCGAGGTCGTCGCGGTCCAGGAGCGTCTTGTAGTCCTCGACGGCGACGCTCGCGCCGAAGTACGCGGCCTCCCGAGCGAGTACCTCGGGGTCGAGATCGGCCACGGCCGTCACCCTCGATCCCCGTCCGGGGCGGTGCGCGGCCACGGCGATGCTGCGGCGCAGGCCCAGTCCGACGACTCCGAGTCGCAGATCAGACACTGTTCTCCCTTCGGTTGGTGTCCCGTCCGGTGCGGCGGGTGGTCGCTTCAGTCGTTGAGGAAGAGCTCGACGGCGCGGACGGACGCATCGGGCCGCCGACGGGGAGCTCCAGGGTGAGCCGGTCCGGTGGCACCCGCAGGTAGTGGTGGCCGGGGTCGTCGGCCGGCGGCTCGCCGATGCGCACCGCGGAGGCGTCGTGCAGGAACTGGGCGTAGGTCACCCGGCCGCGCCGCCCCTCGAGGTGCACATGGCGCATCGGCCGGCCGAAGAGACGGAGGTGGAGACGGTCGCCGCGGCGCGTGTAGCGGCAGTCCTGCGGCGGCACCAGTCCTCGGCCGGACCGGCGCCGTGGATCGACCGGCCGCGCAAGCGCATTGAACGCCTCGGTCATGGGGGCGAGCAGGTCCCGGCCGACCGAGGTGCGGGTGGCCTTGTAGCCGGTGAGGTCCGAGTCCCACGGGCAGAAGCCGACGAGCAGGCCGAAACGGGCCTCGGTGAACCGGCTCATGCGTCGGGCCTCCTCGCGGGGCGGCGGGCCGCACCGGGGGTGCGGCCCACGGCCGGATGGCGGGGTGGTGCTACGGATGGACGGCCACCTGGGCGAGGGCGACCCGTCCCGTGCCGGTGCGCTGGATCCGTACGTAGCGGCCTTCGGTATCGGTGTCCACCAGGGTCGGCCGCAGGGCGCGACCGGTGACGTGGACCGTCGTGGCGCCGGTGAAGTCGGCGGTGCGGGCGATCAGGACGTCGAAGTCGGCCGTGGCCGTGGAGGCGCCGTTCCAGATCTCCACCTGGCCCACGTGCCGGACGGAGCCCAGGTCGACCTGCCACCAGGCGCCGGGCTCGGACGCGGTGCCGGAGTCGGTGGTCGTGTCGCCGTCGGTGGCCCGCGAGGCGGCGGCCGTGCCGTCGGTGGAGGACTGTGTGGCGGTGCCCGAGCGGGCGAGATCGGGGCGCAGTTGCTCGACGGCCTCGGCGCCGGGGCGGGCGCCGGCCGCCTCCGCCACGCGCAGGGCCTCGTCGGGCAGCCGGTCCAGGGTGACGTGGTTGTCGGTCATGGCGGATCCGGTGCCGGACAGGGCTGGTGTGTCGGTGTCGGTCCAGTTTCCGGTGGCGAGGTTGTCGATACCGTAGCCCGCCCAGTTGGAGACCCACTTGTAGCCGACGCGGGTGATGACGTTGCCCCGCACCCGGAAGTGGGAGGACTGCTCGTCGAGGTAGATGCCGTTGCCGTCGCGTTCGGTGTTGCCGTACGCGGACCGGTTGATGTAGTTGCCGCTGATCACGCTGCCGGGCTGGGAGCCCTGCGTGTAGATGGCGCCGCCGTCGTGCTGGCCGTAGGCGACGAGCATGACGTCGGTGATCCGGTTGCCGGTGATCGCGTTGTCGCGCAGGACGGAGGTGCGGGCCTCGGGCTGGTTCCAGCCCCAGCCGACCGAGATGCCGGAGTAGGGCAGGTGGTCGAGGCTGTTGTGGTCGACGGTCAGCTCGGCCTCGTAGCCGGCCCAGATGCCGACCGAGTCGGTGTACTCGACTCCGGTGCGGCTGATGGTGTTGTAGGAGACCGTGTTGCGCAGCCCGGTCAGGTCGGCGGGTGGGGCGGGTTCGGTGTCCCCGACATAGACGGCGCCGGAGGACAGGTCGGTGAACGCTGACCGGGTGACCGTCGAGTCCTGTGTGCCCGCTTCGAGGATCACTCCGGCTCCGCCGAGCCGGGAGAAGGCCGAGTCGTCGATCGTGACGTGGTGGCCGCCGCGTACGGTGACGGCGGCGGACGGCTTGGCGTAGTAGCGGCCGGCGTGATCGGTCGGGCCGGTGGCCCCGGTGAGGGTGAGGCCGGCCTGGGTCCCGGCGTAGCCCTCGTCGGTGTTGGGCTGGTCGTAGGCGGCATAGGAGAAGGCCAGCCCGGACAGCCGGATGTCGTGGGCGCCGTCGAGGACGACCAGGTGCTCGGTGGCCGGTGTCTCGACGGCGGCGCGGCGCATGTCCTCGCCGGGGCGCGGCAGGTAGGTCACCGTGCGCGTCTTCGGGTCCCAGGCGAACTCACCCGGTGTGTCGAGGAGTTCTGGCGCGTTCTCGAAGTAGCTGACGCCCGGGTAGCGGCTGGAGTCGACCGCGGTCGTGTCCCAGGCCGGTCCGGTGCGGTCGGTGCCGCTCGCGGAGTTGGTCCAGCAGGGCTGGGCGAAGGTGATGAGGTCCGCGTCGACTGTGGCGATCCGGCAGTGGTAGTTGCGCCAGCGGACCCGGATCACTGCCTCGGCGGCGGTCGGGTCGGCCCAGGAGGCCACCCCGGAGGCGACGGCGCCGGTCATGCCGGTCTTCGTCGTGTGGCATACGGACGCCGGACAGGACTGGCCACGGGCGCGCACCGCCCGTACGCCGTCGACGAACAGCTGCCTGGGGGTGATCCCGTCCGGGACCGTGGCGGTCCAGCGGCCGTCGGCGGCGGGCCGCCAGCCGTTGATCACGCGGCCGCCGGACAGGACGGGCCGCGCGCCGGGCTCGGCCGTCCAGGTGACCGTGTGATCCGGTGAGCCGGAGTCGGCGGCGCCGAGTGTGAGGGGGGTGTCGAGCCGGTAGGTCCCGCTCGCGAGCTGGACCCGGAGGTCGCGGTCGGTCTCCTCGGCCGGCGACTCGCGCACCTTGTCGCGGGCGGCGGTCAGCGAGCAGGGGGCGCTCTGGGTGCAGGCGTGGCCCTGGCCCTGAGGCGCGACGTGGTAGATCTTGGGGGCCGGCGCGGCGGACGCCGTGTGTGGCGCCGCGAGGGTGGCCACGACGGAGCAGGCGACGGCGAGGACTCTCAGGGCGGCCTTCATGATGTGCTCCAGTCGGGGTGGCCGGCCATGGGCGGGTTGTCGAGTCCGTACAGCCAGCTTTCCAGGAACGGACGCAGCGAGGCGTCGTGGGCCGTGCTCACCGCGTTGTCGATGAAGTCCTCGGAGTCGGCGTTGGCCTGACGGTGCTTCAGCAGCCAGGACTTCATGATCTGGCCGAACCGCTCCTCGCCGACCCGCTGGTTCAGGGCGTAGAGGACCACGGCGCCGCCGTCGTAGATGTTGAAGCCGCCGAGCGCGGTGGGCTTGCCGGGCGGGCCGTCGGTCCTGCGGACGGTGGCGAGCTGCCGGTAGGCGGTCCGCATCTTGTCCTCCAGGGAGGCGGTCCCCTGTTCGTCGGCCCACCGCGCCGCGTAGTAGACGGCCGGGCCCTCGTTCAGCCACGCCTGCTGCCAGTCGGTCGGGGTGACGGAGTCCCCGAACCACTGGTGGGTCAGCTCGTGGACCATCGTGTTGGTGTACGTGGTGGAGGTGGCCGCGTTCTTGAACCAGTTCGGCCCGAACAGGGAGAGGGTCTGGTTCTCCAGCGCGTCGCCGTAGCCGTCGCGGACGATCTGCACGCCGTAGGTGGAGAAGGGGTACTTCACGCCGAGCGTGTGCTCCAGCCAAGCGATCTGCTCGCCGGTGTGTTCGACGATCGGCCGGTACGTGGCCACCTGGTCCTCGGGCACGAGGTGGCGCAGCCTGACGCCGTGTGGGCCCTCGCCGCTGAGGTAGGTCTGCCGGTCGACCGAGATGCCCATGAGCTCTGTGGCCATGGGTGAGTCGAGCCGGAAGTCCCAGGTGGTCCTGGAGCCGCCGGCGGGACGGGTGCCGGTCAGGTCACCGTTGGCGGCGGCGGTCCAGCCGTCCGGGGCGGTGATGTGGAAGTCCCAGGTGGCCTTGTCGGAAGGGGTGTCGTTGACCGGGGCGAAGGTGTCGGCCCTGCTCGCCTGGGCGGCGGAGGCGAAACCGCCGTCGCTCATGTAGCGCCAGCCGGTCAGGCCGGAGCGCGGGTCCTTGCCGTTGCCGTGGTAGGCGACCTCGACCCGGAACGGGCGGTGGTCGTGCAGTGGTTCGACCGGGACGACGGTCAGCTCCTGCCCGGAGGAACCGGGGCTCAGCGACCACCGGGCCGCCGCGCCGTCGACGGTGACCGAGTCGATGGTGTGGCCGTCGGTGTCCAGGTTGAAGGAGGACAGGTCCTGGGTCGCGGTCGCGGAGATCCGGATCCTGCCGGTGAAGTCGTAGGCGACCGGGGTGAAGTCGAAGGACAGGTCGTAGTGCCCGACGTCGTAGCCGCCGTTGCCGAGGGTCGGGAACAGCGGGTCCCCGGCACCGGCGGAGCCGGGCCGCGGGTCGAACGGGGAGGCCGAGTCGGGGGATGCGGCGGCCGGCAGCGTCGACAAGCAGGCGGCGGCGAGCACGGCGGCGAGGCAGGCGCGCAGTCGGCGGCTCATTTGGCCGCCTTCTTCGACTGGGCCCAAGCGGACTCGAACTCGCCGCGGGCCTTGTCACCGCCCCTGGCGCGGTACTGCTTGACCATGCCGTCCCAGGCGCTCATCGACTTGCGGCCGGTGACGATGTCCCCGATGGTGTCGTTCCTGAGCTGGTACAGCGACTCGAACCGGCTCTCCCAGGTGGGGGAGTACAGCCCGACGGTGGGGTCCTCGATCGCGCGCGGGATCTGGGTCGCCAGCGCCTGGTGGACGTAGCGGACCCCGTCGGCGGAGGTGGAGTCGAACAGCGCCTGCGGCGGTGCGGCGATGAACTTCCACGGTACGGCTATGTCCTGGGTGCCGGTGTCGTTGAGCACCGGGTTGCCGTGGGCGTCGCGGGTGAAGTCCACGCCCTCGACGCCGTACTGGATCAGCGTGTACTCCTGCGAACCGAACGGCGAGGCGGCCCAGTCGGCGACCGCGAGCGCCTGCTTGACCTTCTCCGCGCCGGCCTTCTTCACCAGGGTGGTGCCGAACAGGACGTTGTCCCGCCAGGAGACGGCGCTCCTGCCCGGGGCGATGAACGGCCGCACGTCGAACGCCGGGTCGATCTTCTTCATGGTGGCCGCGTGACCGGTCGGGCCGAGGTAGCCGGGCATGCCGTCGTAGACGTAGGCCGCTTTTCCGGCCTGGAAGAGGTTGATGTACTTGGCCTTCTGCTTGGTCAGACCCGGCGAACCCGGGTAGTACACGCCCGCCTTGTACATCTTCGCGCAGAACTCCACGGCGGCGCGGAACTCGTCCGTCTCGACGTCGGCGGTGAACTTCCCGCTGCCGTGGTCGGCCTTCCAGAAGTAGGGCGTGCCGAACATCTTGGCGGCGATGGTGGTGAAGGAGGTCATGATGCCGTAGACCTCCTGCCGGGGGCGGGTGACCTCCTTCATCAGCCGGAAGAACGCGTCGGTGTCGGTGATCTGGTCCAGGCTGCTGACGCCGGCCCGTGCGAACAGGTCGTGGCGGTAGAAGCCGTCGCCGCCGGTGATGCTGCGCGATATCGGTAGCCCGTAGAGCTTGCCGCCGATGATGCAGCTCTTCCACATGACCTGGGGGATGTTGGCCAGGTTCGGGTAGTCCTTGACCTTGTCTCCGGCCAGGTACGGGGAGAGGTCGGCGCACTTGGCCGCCGCGAAGGCCGGGAGGTTGTCGATGCCGAGGCCCTGCTGGTAGAGGAACATGTCGGGCAGGGCGTCACCGGCCACCATGGTGTTGAACTTCGTGGCCCAGTCGTCGGTGGAGACGATCGTCCAGTCGATCTTCCCACCGAGCCGCTCCTCGATGGCCCGCCAGGCGGCGTTCTTGCCACGCGCGGGTGGTGGGGGAAGGAAGGTCATCTCCGCGATGCTGAGCGTCTGCCCGTTCAACGGGGCCTTCTGCACCGCGCGGAAAGGGTCCTTCGGGTAGCCGAAGTAGGCCTCCGGAACGCCGGCGGGGGTCCCGGCGAGGTCCGGCTTCAGAGGGTTGCTCAACGGCTGGTACGACGGCAGAGTCACCTCCAGGCCGTGCGCCTTGCCTTGGGTGGTCGAGCCACCGCAGGCGGTCAGTAGCGGGCCCGCGGCGGCGGCCGTGCCCACGGCCGCGGAGAGGCGGAGCAGACTTCTTCTGGACAGACGGGGGGAGCAGGACATGTGGGTACTCCTGGGGTGGGAGGGTGCTCCGGGGTCGGGGACGACGAGCGGGCTCAGCCCTTGATGGCGCCGGTGAGCACGCCCTTGGTGAAGTAGCGCTGAAGGAAGGGGTAGACGCACAGGATCGGCACGAGGGCGACCACCAGCACCGCCATCTGCACCGCCTGCTGGGGAGCGGGGATCTCGCCGGCGGCGGCCTCGTGCAGGGACTGGCCGCCGATCACGAACGAGCGCAGCACCATGGGCAGCGGGTTCTTCGTGGCGTCCTGCAGGTACAGCAGGGCGTTGAAGAACGCGTTCCAGTAGCTGACCGCGTAGAAGAGGGTGATCACGGCGATCGGTGCCTTGGACAACGGCAGCACGACACGGGTCAGGATCCGCAGGTCGCCCGCCCCGTCGACCTTGGCCGAGTCGAGGAGTTCGCCCGGCAGGCCCATGAAGAACGAGCGCAGCACGATCAGGTTGAAGGCGCTGACCAGCGAGGGCAGCACCAGGGCCGCGAAGGAGTCATACAGGCCGAGGGTCTTGACGGTGAGGAAGTCGGCGATGATGCCGGGGTTGAACAGCATCGTGAACAGGGCGACGAGCAGGATCACCCGGGATCCGGTGACCTCCGGCCGGGACAGCCCGTAGGCCATGCCCACCGTCACCAGCACGCTCGCCGCCGTGCCGAGGAGGGTGACGAGAAGGCTGACCAGCAGTGCCCGTGTCACCACCCCGCCGGCGAAGATCTCCCGGTACGCGGCCAGTTGGGGGTGCGTGGGGAAGACGACGAGCCCGCCGTTGACCGAGATGGTGGCCTGGTCGGACAGGCTGGTGCCGACGACACCGACGATCGGGTAGATCACGGCGAGGGTGACCAGGGTGATCACCAGCGTCTTGGCCGCCCGGCCCGCCCGGGAGGGGCGCTCCGCCCAGACCGGGCGGGCGCTCGCGGAGGCGGCGGGCTGTTCGTGGGTCTCAGCGGTCCGCACGGCGATACACCCCGTCCTGTCCGAAGAAGTGGGCCACCTTGTTGGCACCGAGGACCAGTGCCGTGCCGATGAGCATCTTGACCAGGCCGACGGCCGCCGCCGTGCCCCACTGGCCGCTCTTGATGCCGTGGTAGTAGACGTACGTGTCCAGGACCTCGCCGGCGTCCGCGCCGACCGCGTCGCGCTGGAGCAGGACCTGCTCGAAGCCGGTGGACAGGATGCTGCCCAGGTTCAGGATCAGCAGCAGGACGACGATCGGTGCGATGCCCGGCAGGGTCACGTGCCACATCCGCCGCCAGCGTCCCGCTCCGTCCATCGCCGCCGACTCGTACAGCTGCGGATCGATGGAGAGCAGTGCCGCCAGGAAGATGATCGTGCCCCAGCCCGCGTCCTTCCAGATCGACTCCAGGGTCAGCAGCCAGGGGAAGGCGCCGGGGTCGCTCATCATGTCGTAGTGCGGCAGGCCGAGGGCGCCCAGCGCGTGGGACAGCACCCCGGTTCCGCCCACCAGCTGCTGGAACACCGAGACGATGATGGTCCAGCCGATGAAGTGCGGAAGGTAGACCACGCTCTGCACGAAGCGCCGGACCTTGTCCGACACCAGGCTGTTGAGCAGCAGGGCCAGGGCGATCGGGACCGGGAAGTAGAAGACCAGCTGGGTCAGCGTGATGCGCAGGGTGTTGACCACCGCCGACCAGAAGTCGGGGTCGTCCACCATGGCCCGGAAGTTGGCGAAGCCCACCCAGGCGCTGTCCTTGAAGCCCAGGTAGACCTGGTAGTCCTTGAACGCCGTGAGGTAACCGAACAGCGGCGCGTAGTGGAAGACCAGGAAGTACAGCAGGCCCGGGAGGGTGAGCAGCAGCATCGCCCTGTCGCGCTTGAGGCGTTGCCGCAGGGTGAGCCGGTTGCGGCGGGCGCGGGACGGCACGGAGGGCACCTGGCTCTCGGACCGTGAACGCGAACGTGGCAACGGGGGCGCTGATTCAGCCATGAAGGGGATCCTGTTCAGCCGACCGCCAAGGGGCGTTTCTGCTGCGGCAAGCTAGTAACCGCTTAACCCTGGAGTCAAGAACCCGTGCGGAAATACTGTGTTACTCACCGGGTCTTCACTCCGGGCCCGCGGCCAAATGAGGCCTGTATGCAGGGAAATGACGCCCTGTTCAACGGCTTGACGCCTCGATGACTGAGTCCCTAGCGTGCGATCGGTCGTAGTATCCGTTTACATCGGAGGCGGGCACGGTGCACATCCCTGACGAGGCGTCCCCGGCAGCCGCGCACACACCTGGCGCCCATCGCCCACGCGTCGCCCTGGCGATGGGCGCCGGCCTGATCGACGATCTGCTGCCCCCCAAGGTGCGTGCCCGGCTGGAGGAGGTCGCGGAGCTGCTGACGGCCGAGGTGCTCGAGGACTTCACCACGCCGCGCGCCGCCGGGGTGCTCGCCCGCACCGAGGTCCTCCTGACCGGCTGGGGCTGCCCGCGCATCGGCGCCGCCGTACTGGAGCGGGCGCCGCGGCTGCGGGCGGTCGTGCACGCAGCGGGGACGGTCAAGACGTTCCTCGACCCGGACGTGCTCGCCCGGGGCGTCGCCGTCTCCTCGGCCGCGGCGGTGAACGCCGTGCCGGTCGCCGAGTACACGCTCGCCGCGATCGTGTTCGGTGCCAAGCGGGTCTTCCCGCTCTCCCGGCTCGGCGCCCACGGCCGCAGGACCCGCACCGACGCCGACCTCGCGACCCTGCCCTGGCTCGGCTGCGCCGGCCTGCGGGTCGGCGTGGTCGGAGCATCCCGGACCGGCCGGCGGGTCGTCGAGCTGCTGACCTCCGTGCTGGAGGCGGACGTCCTGCTCTATGACCCCTACGTCGGGCCGTCCGAGGCGGCGGCCCTCGGCGTGACCCCGGTGGATCTGGACACCCTGATGGCCGCCAGCGACGTCGTCACCGTGCACGCGCCGGAGACCCCCGAGACCCGTGGGCTGCTCGACCGCCACAGGCTCGGTCTGCTGCGCCCCGGCGCACTGCTGGTCAACACCGCGCGCGGATCGCTGGTGGACACCGAGGCGCTGACGGAGCATCTGGTGTCCGGCCGCATCGACGCGGTCCTGGACGTCACCGACCCTCAGCCGCTGCCCGCCGACCACCCGCTGTGGGAGCTGCCCAACGTCTTCCTCAGCCCGCACCTGGCCGGTGCCCAGGGCAATGAAGTGGCCCGGCTCGGGCAGTCGGCCGTGGAGGAGGTCGCGCGGCTCGCCGCCGGCCTACCGCTGCGGCACCCGGTGCTCGCCGAGGAACTGGGACGGATCGCGTGAACGGCACGGCCGGTGAGGCAATAGGCTCCAACTCCACGAAGGAGGTGGCGGGGATGCGCCGGGGGACTCAGGTGACGGCCGGTGAGCAGCGACGGGCGACGATCAGGGACGTCGCCAGGCAGGCGGGGGTGTCCACCGCGACCGTCTCACGGGTGCTCAACCAGAACTATCCGGTGGCCGAGTCGACCCGGGAGCGGGTCGAGACCGCGATGCGCGAACTCGGCTACGTCGTGAACGCGCACGCCCGCGCCCTGGCCGGGGTCTCCGCCCGCACCGTGGGGATCATCGTCAACGAGATCGTCGACCCCTTCTTCGCGTTCATCGCGCGTGGTGTGGAGCGCGAGGCGGCGCGCACGGGGCGGCTCTGCCTGGTGTGCTGCGCACAGAGCGATCCCCGGCGCGAACTGGCCTTCGTCGACCTGCTGCACGAGCAGCGGGCGGACGCCGTGGTGCTGGTCGGCGGAAGCGTCGCCGACCGGGCCTACCTGGGGCAGCTCACCCGCCGGGCGGCGGACCTGCACGCCGGCGGGTCGTCGCTGGTGCTGTGCGGGCGCCCCTCGCTCGGCGGCAAGGTGCCGGCCGCGGCGGTGGAGTACGACAACGAGGGCGGTGCCTTCGCCATCACCGACCACCTGCTGACCCAGGGCCACGAACGCATCCTCTACCTCGGCGGCCCGCCGGATCTGTCCACCACCCGGGACCGGCTGGCCGGGTACCGCAGGGCGCTGGAGCTGCGCGGGGTCAGGCCGGACCCCGCGCTGGTGCACACCGGGCTGTTCGGCAAGAGCTTCGGCTACCGCCGGATGGGCGAACTGCTCCGCTCCCGCCTCGAGTTCACGGCCGTCTTCGCGGCGAACGACATCGTGGCCGCGGGAGCGGCCCAGGCGATGGAGGAGGCGGGCCTGCGGATCCCGGACGACATCTCGCTGGTCGGCTACGACGACGTGCCGGTGGCCGAGGAGATGAGGCCCAGGCTCACGACCGTGCACATCCCGCTGGAGGAGATGGGCCGTCAGGCCGTACGGCTCGGACTTCCGGGCGACGACGCCGACGACGAGTGGCGGGCCCCGGCCACGGGCGTCCAGCGGCTCGGCACACACATCGTGGTACGGGACTCGGTGGCACCCCGCGTGCGGCGCCGAACCCGGCGGACGTGAGCGCTTACTGCTGCGTAGCAGCCCGTAGACCATAGAAAAGCACAGAAACATCGCGGCACCCCTTGCCCATCGACAGCAACCGCTTACATGCTGTCCGGCAGTTCTTCGCGCACCACGCCCACGACCCCCGCCTCGAGGGAGACCCGTATGCGCACCACCGCACGCCCCAGCCGCCGTTCCGTCCTGCTCGGCATCGCCGGCGCCGGCGCCGCCACGATGCTGGGCGCCGCCCCTTCCTGGGCCGTGTCCGACGACACCGTCACCGTCACCGCCATCCCCTCGGCAGAGAGCGAGCGGCTGCGGCTCGCCGCGGCCCTGCGCGGCAGCGAGTTCACCGCCACCGGCCGCTACGTGCCGCCCGCGACCGACCTGACGTTCAACGTGCTCCCGTACGACGGCTTGGTGCCGACCCTGTGGATCGGCCTGTGGGACTACTACGGCTCCGTCAAGGAGCCTCGCGGCTACCGCCTCAAGCCCGGCGCCAACACCGTCAACGACCCCCACGGCGGCCCGGTCTATCTGACTCTGGAGGGCAACGGCGAACGCGCCGGAGTGAAGTTCACCTCGGGCGCGCTGCCGATGCCGGGTCTGCGGCTCGGTCATACCTCGGAAGCGGCCTACCAGGCCCAGCTCGACACGCTCACCGACGTCCCGTACGTCGAACTGACCTCCTCGCACGCGATCCTGACGCTCACCCGCGAAGGCGCCCTGCTCCACCGGGATCAGAACCACCAGGCACTGCTCGAACTGCTGGAGACCGTCATCGCGTCCCACTCCGCGATCAGCGGACTGGACGGGTCGGCCCCGGCGCACCGCCGCAAGGCGGGCCCGTACCACTTCACCGAGGTGTCCAAGGTCCCGGCCGGTGTCGGCGCCTACGCCACCCACGGCTACAACGGCTTCCCCCGTGCCTATCTCGACCGGCTCACCACCGTCGACGGCCTGCGCACCCGGGGCTGGGGCCTCTACCATGAACTCGGCCACCTACACCAGCAGATGGCGTACAAGCCCGAGGGGCTGACCGAGGTGACGGTGAACATCTACTCCCTCGCCGCACAGCGCACCCTGGGCCAGAAGTCCAACCTGCTCACCGTCGACGCCGCCACCGGCCGGAACTACTTCCAGTCGGCCCAGGCCAAGTTCGGCGCCACCGGGCTCGCCTACGAGAAGTCCTTCGGCGCCTACGAGAAGCTCGTCCCGCTGCGCCAGCTCGAACTGGCCTTCGGCGACGACTTCTGGCCGCGGCTGCACCGCCTGGTCCGCGAGGAGAACCCGCAGTCCGACTGGACCGAGACCGCCAAGCGCTACCGGGCGCTCGCCACCTACTCCAGCCGCATCGCGGGCCGCGACCTGACCGACTTCTTCGTCAACCGCTGGGCCTTCCCGATCGACGCCACCGGCAGGGCGGAACTGGCCGCGCTGCACCTGCCCGCGCCCGCGGTCGACCCCAGCACCCTCACCGACTGACCCCCACCGACCAACCGAACACCCGCCGGG
>NZ_MUBM01000264.1 GCF_002154505.1 Streptomyces carpinensis
GATCCGCGTCATGGATGACCAGGCGCACGCGGCCCGCACCATGTGGAACTGCCTGCACGCCTGGTGGCAGATGATGCCGAAGGACAAGCGGACCCTCGCCGCAGCAGATACGCAGATCCGGCAGGCCCGCAAGGACCTCGACTTCCTCGGCAAGCTTCCGGCGCAGGCTGCGCAAGCGGTACTGAAGACGTACTTCCGCGCCTGGTTGAACTGTTGGGAAGGCCGCGCGGACGAGCCGGCCTTCAAGGGCCGTTTCCGGTCCGTGATGAGCGTGGACATCCCACAGGGCCGCGACCTCCAGATCCAGCGCGTGCACCGCCGCTGGGGCATGGTCAACATTCCCAAGGTGGGCCGCGTCCGCTTCCGCTGGACCAAAGACCTGCCCGTCGGCAGGAAGGCCAACGCCGACAACCGGATCACCGGAGCACGCCTGGTGAAGGACGCGCTCGGCTGGCACATCGCCTTGCGCATCCAGACTCTCCAAGCCACGCCCGCCCCCCACCAGGGTCCGGAAGTCGGCATCGACGCCGGGGTGAACATCCCCCTCGCCCTGTCCAACAAGGACCACCAGGACCACGGGCGCGCACCGCGTCTGCCCGACGGCACCGCCGACCGCGACAAGTGGCTCACCCCGAAGGAGAAGGCCAAGCTGCTCCGCCTGGAGCGTGAGGCCGCACGCCGCACGTCCTTCCGCGAGAAGGGGGAGAAGGTCTCTCGCCGCTTGCGGCACACCTACGACCAGATCAAGCAGCTCCGAGCAAAAGCCACGCGACGGGCCTTGGACTGGCAGCATCAGACGACCACCCATCTCGCCCGTAGGTACGGCGTGATCGTGGTTGAACAGCTCACCATCACGAACATGGTCAGGTCCGCCCGAGGCACTATCGAGGAGCCGGGCAAGAACGTCAAAGCAAAGGCCGGTGTCAACCGCTCCATCGCACAAGAGGCATGGGGGCGCACGGTCACGATGCTGACCTACAAGACCGCCCGGTACGGGGGAGCTTTGCACAAGGTGCCCGCCCCGAACACCTCACGGCGCTGCTCCGCATGCGGCTTCACCGTGCCCGGCAGCCGGGAAGACCAGGCCACGTTCGTTTGCAAGAACCCCGACTGCGGCTTCGAGTGCAACGCCGACTGGAACGCAGCCCGGAACATCTTGCACCTGTACCGGATCGGCCACGTCATCGTGGAGGTCCCGGCCGCCGGAAGGCGCGGTCGTAGGGCGGGTAAAACCGTCAAGCCAGTCGCCGCAAGGTAGACCGGAATCCCCTTCCTGAGCTTGCGAAGGGAGGGGAGAGCTTCAACGCGCACTCGACACGACCATCGCGCAGAACCAGCAGCGCAGGACTCGACGGCTGCCCCTCCCCGTCCTGGCGCTCGGCGGCGCGGAGAACATGGGCGCATCGGTCGGCGCGACGATGGAACTCGCCGCGCCGACCACGTGGAGAGCCTCGTCCTCCCCGACTGTGGCCACTACCCGCCGAGGAAACCCCGGAGGCGATGCTGTCGGCGCTGACCGCGTTCCTCGCCCCGTACCGGGACGAGCGGACCGCATCAATCTGATCAGACGACCTCGTCCCACGCGGTACCGAGGCATAGAGCGGAACAGACGGCGTCCACGAGCAGACCGGCCGCCGGTCATCACCCGCACAACAACCATGGCCGGTAAGAGAATTGACGCCTCAACAGGCGAGGTGCGTGGACGTTCTGTTCACTGCCGATCGAGGTCTTGTCAGTGGGCCGTGTGGCGGATAAGACTGCCGATGTGAGCGATCACCGGAGGTCTGTGTCTCCTGCTGTGGCGGTTGCTTCGCATGTGGTTGCTGCCGTTGCGGTGGTCGGGGTGCGGTCCACCCGTGCGACCGTCCGTTGCGGAGGGGCGGCGCTGCAGTGAAGTGGCGCGGGTGCGCGCCGACGGCCGAAGGCGTGGGCCCCGCGCGCGGACCGCCCTCCTCCCGAGCGTGTGAACTGCACGATCCGTCGTTTTCCGGATGGAAGGTGGAGCAGCTCGTGAGTCATGTGCGCAAAACGGGAGTGAGTCGGCGGCGTGTGCTGGGCACGGCAGCCGGACTGGCCGCGGCGGCGGTGGGAGTGCCGTCCGCAGCCGCGTTCGCGGCACCGGCGCAGACGCTGCCCGAAAAGGCCCGCTGGCGCGGACACGCCGCCCGTGTGACGATCACGCGGGACGACTGGGGCGTTCCGCACATCGTCGGCAAGACCGATGCCGACGCGGTGTTCGGGATGATGTACGCGCAGGCGGAGGACGACTTCAACCGGATCGAACAGAACTACCTCGTCGCCCTGGGCCGCCTCGCCGAGGCGGAGGGAGAGAGCGCCATCTGGCAGGACCTGCGGCAGCGGCTGTTCCTCGACCCGGAGGCGCTGAAGAAGGACTATGCGAAGTCTCCGGCGTGGCTGCGCACGTTGATGCAGGCCTGGGCGGATGGGCTCAACTACTACCTCGCGACACACCCCGAGGTGCGTCCGCGCGTGCTCGACCGGTTCGAGCCGTGGATGCCGCTGAGCTTCTCGGAGGGCAGCATCGGCGGCGACATCGAGTCGGTGCTGCTGACTCAGCTCGAAGCCTTCTACGACAAGCGGAACGTGCCGATGACCGACGAGGAACTCGGGCTGGTGCTGCGCGAACCCACGGGGTCGAACGGCTTCGCGATCGCGCCGAGCCACACGCGTGACGGCCACGCGTTGCTCCTGATCAACCCGCACACCAGCTTCTTCTTCCGCTCGGAACAGCATGTGACGAGCAGCGAGGGGCTCAACGTCTACGGTGCCGCCACTTGGGGCCAGTTCTTCATCTACCAGGGCTTCAACGCGTACACGGGGTGGATGCACACGACGAGCGGCGTCGACAACATCGACGAGTTCACCGAGACGGTCGTGATGGGGGCCGACGGAACCCGCTACTACCGCTACGGTGACGAACTGCGCCCTGTCACCACGACGACGATCACCTTGTCCTTCCGTACCAAGGAGGGCGGACAGGACAAACGCAGCTTCACCACGTTCGCCACCCATCACGGCCCCATCGTGCGCGAGGCGGACGGCAAGTGGATCGCGTGTGCGTTGATGAACAAGCCCGTCGAGGCGCTCAAGCAGAGCTTCCTGCGCACCACGACGGACAACTACGCCGACTATCTCCGGGTGGCGGGCCTGAAGGCGAACAGCTCGAACAACACGCTCTTCGCGGACTCGAAGGGCGAGATCGCCTTTCTGATGCCGCAGTTCATGCCGGTGAGAGATGATCGGTTCGACTATCGCAGGCCCGTCGACGGTAGTGATCCGGCGACCGACTGGCACGGACTGCACAGTCTGGACAGGATGCCACACGTCGTGAGCCCGAAGAACGGCTGGGCGTTCAACACGAACAACTGGCCTTGGACCGCCGCCGGTGCGGACAGTCCCAAGGCGGAAGACTACCCACGGTACTTCGACAGGGTCGGCGAGAACCCGCGCGGGCCACAGGCGGAGCGGGTGCTGTCCGCGCGTAACGACTTCACCCCGCAGACATTGATCGAGGCCGCGTTCGATCCGTACCTGACGGCTTTCGCGCGGCTGGTTCCCGGGCTCGTCGCAGCGTGGAACCAACTATCCGAGGGCAACGGACAGAAGGCGACACTGGCCGGCCCTGTCGGCTTGCTGCGTGACTGGGACTACCGGTGGGCCACGGAGTCGACCGCGACGTCGGTGGCCGTGTTCTGGGGTGAAGACCTGTGGGCGCTCACGTCTCAGGCAGCAGCGGACGCAGGAATGTCGGTGTGGGACTACATGGCCAATCGCGCCAGTGACGCGCAGCGACTCGACGCGCTCGAGACCGCGACACGCCGACTGGCACGGGACTTCGGCAGCTGGAAGGTGCCGTGGGGCGGCATAAACCGCTTCCAGCGCAACGACGGAGCGATCGTCCAGCAGTTCAGCGACGCCAAGCCCAGTATCCCGGTGCCGTTCGCCTCATCGCGTTGGGGCTCCCTGGCCTCGTTCGGAGCGAAGGCCTACCCGGGCACGAAGCGCTACTACGGCACCAGCGGCAACAGTTTCGTGGCGGTGGTGGAGTTCGGGCCGCGACTGCGCGCCTGGGCGGTGACGGCGGGCGGCGCGAGCGGACACCCCGATTCACCGCACTTCGACGACCAGGCTGAACGCTACGCCAAGGGTGACCTGCGGCCGGTCTACTTCTATGCGGATGACCTCGAGGGTCACGTCGAGCGGAGGTACCGTCCAGGCAGATGAGGCCGGTCCTTGCGCCGACGAGGGCGTTTCGACCGTTCCGGGTTTGACAGAGATCTCAGATATTGGTTGTGACCTGGGGTTTCGTGATTACTCGGTAGTGGTTGGCTTCGGATTCGACGGGCGTAATGTGCCCTGTCTCACCGTGGCGCCGGCGGTGGTTGTTCGCTCTCGTCGGCGCCGGCCCCGGCCTGGGTCTGGCCGCCGCCCACCGTTTCGGAACGGTAGGGCACAGCGTCGCGCCTATCGCGCGCAACGCCGACCGTCTGGTTCCGAAGCGGAAATACGCGCCCCACCCGCGAAGGAACGCATTCACGTCCTCCACGATCAGCTGCGGTGGGACGGTGGTCGAGCGAGGCGATTTGGTCGACCACGCCAGGCATGGCGGCGATTCCGTGCGAGGTGGGGCATGAGCCGAGGGACATCTTCGGGCGAGAGAAGCGGAGGCACGGACTGTGCCCGGGTGGACTTCCTGGCCGCTGCGAACGGCATCGACCATCTCTCGGAGGTTGTCGCCCGGCTTGCGCGACCCGGCTCAGAGGTATCCCCGCGAGATCTCAAGTATGCGGTCCTTTACGTTCAGGCTGCCGCCGAGGTGCTGGTTGATCAGCCGAGCCGCGGAGCCCGACACCCCTGGGTACGGGGTTGCCCCGGTCGTTAGGGTCGTTCCCGTGACGCACCCAGTATCGGCCACGCCGGCCACCCCGACCGCCCCGGCAGCCCCGCCCGCGCGCCCCTCCACGCACCCGAGCGTGCCCGCCGGCGCGCACGGTGGCCCTCTCGACGGGCTCGACCGGCGGATCGTCGCCGCTCTGCAGATCGATGGGCGGGCCTCGTTGCGGCGGATCGCGGCGGCCCTCGGGGAACCCG
>NZ_MUBM01000265.1 GCF_002154505.1 Streptomyces carpinensis
CACCGGGCGCAGGCGAGGCTGGCCTTCTCCAGCGACTGGAACGTCGCCGAGATGGACCCCATGGTGGGCCTGTACACGGCGGTGACCCGCCGGCCGCTGAACGGTGGCGAGGCCTGGATCCCGGAGGAGACCGTGGACATCGAGACCGCCGTGCACGCCTACACGATGGGATCGGCCTACGCCAATTTCCTGGAGAATGAGCGCGGTTCGCTCTCGGTCGGCAAACTCGCCGATCTGGTCGTCCTCTCTCGTGACGTGCTCACGGTCGAGCCCGCGGCCATTCCCGGAACGGTGTGCGACCTCGTCATGGTCGGTGGGCAGGTCGTCCATCGGACCTGAACCGGCGAGCCTCGGGCCCGACCCGATTCGGTTCGAGGCGGCAGAGCGCGAACGGTGGGCCCCGGCCTGGGCCAGTGGTCCGCACTGCCGCTTCCTCGCTCGTCGACCGCGCGTGGGCGGACGTTGGAGCGACCGGCAGTTGTGTCCGCCCGCGTTCCGTGGACGCCATGGCCGCGACGACGGCCACCGCGCCCG
>NZ_MUBM01000266.1 GCF_002154505.1 Streptomyces carpinensis
TCGATCCGCACCAACAAGGTGAGGTCGACCGGGTTGCTGGCGGTCGAACGGAAGGCGTCTCGTGACGTCATCGGCTATTGCGGGCTGGTCGACAGCGGGCGAGGAGCGGTAGGGGAACCGGAACTGGCATTCGAGCTGCTACGCCGAACCTGGCGTCAGGGATACGCGACCGAGGCCTCGTTGGCGGTTCTGGAATGGGCACGATCGTCTGGCTACGAACATCTGTGGGCCACCGTCTGGGACTGGAACACCGCTTCTCGCAGAGTGCTGGCCAAGGTCGGGTTCACCGAGACCGATCGGAAGGAAGTGGACGCGGTACACGGGACCACCTTGTTCACCACGATACGGCTCTGACACACCCGACGTTTGACCTTGCGGACGGATCCGTGCAGTACCGCCGCTCACACCCCACATCGATCGGTCGGCTGCCCAGCAGTCCCGTTTCCCGCCTTTCCCTGCCAGTGGGCCAGCTCATGGCGGGTGTTCAGGGTGATCGAGGCCCAGCACCCGCACCATGTCCGTCACCAGTTCGCCGAGCGCGGCCGCGGCACCATCCGCATCCCCCGCCCTGCCCCGCCAGTGAGCCACCGTTAAGCGGGTGTTCAGGGTGTTGGGGTGATCGGGGCCTTGGACTCGTGTCCTGTCCCGCAGCAGTTCGCCGAACGCGGCCGCGGCACCCGCCGCATCCCCCGCCTCCCCCCTCCAGTGGGCCAGCTCATGGCGGGACATCAGGGTGTCGGGGTGGTTGGCGCCGAGGCGGCTGCGGGTGGTGGTGGCCAGGTGGGGGTAGTGGTCCATGGCGGCGGTGACCTGGCCGGATTCACCGAGACTGCGGCCGGTACGGTACAGCACCTCATGGACGTCTGGTCGATACAGGGCTTCTTCGGCGAGGCGGGTGAGGGCTTCGGTGTTGGCGCGAAGGGCTTGGGCGAGGGCGGTGTCGCGTTCGATGCGGGGCCAGGCGGCTAAGAGGGCGTCGGCGGCGGTGCGGGCGTACTGGCTTTTTTGATCACGGGTGAGGGTGTCCCGGGTGGTGCGCTGGATGAGCTGGTGGATGCGGACGGTTTGGTGACTGGTCTCCGGCCTGTGGTCGATGAGGCTGAGGCGGTCCAGGGCGCGCAGGGCGCGCACCGCGTCGAGGTGGGAGACGGGGACCGGTTCCGCGGTGCTGCCGGGCCTGGTGCCCAGGCTGGAGTCGGTGCGGTGGGTGCTGAGGTGGGCGCGGGCGGCTTCGCCGGTCAGGGCGTCCTGGGGGATGCCGTTGGCATCGAGGAGGGCTGCGAGGTGGAGCATGGGCCTGGCCAGGCCGGCGGGGCAGAGTGTGTCGGCGCGGGCGATGGACAGGGACCAGGCGGCGGCGAGGGTGGTGGCCTGTTCGTCGGGCAGGGCGTCGGGGACAAGGTCGGCGAGTGCGATGGCTTGTTCGTTCGCCAGCAGGCCGCGGCAGGTGGCAGCGCTGTCGCCCGAGTCGATGAGGTAGGCGGTGGCCTGTGCCAGGGCCAGGGCAAGGTGGCCGAGTTCGGCGGCCAGAGCGGTGAGCTGGTCCGGGGGCTCGCTCCGGCCGTGTGCAGCCAGGGACGTGGTGAGGTAGTCAAGAGCTTCGGCCTCAGAGAACAGACCGACCCTGACCAGGCGGCGGCCTTCCCCGGCCAGGGCGGCGTCCCGGCGGCGGGTGGTGACCAGGGTGCGGCCGTGCGGGCCGGCTGGCGGCCATAGGCCGTGCAGGTCCGCCGGGTCGGCGACGTCGTCCAGGACCATCAGCCACCGGCACGGCCGCTGCCCGGATTGGGGGTCAGCCAGGCCAGAAAGGTGCGGGCGGCCTGTTCGGAGTTGTCGGGGTCGGCACGGCACAGCTCCACGCCGGCCTGCGCGTATGCGGCCACGACGGACGAACGGCTGTCGGCGGTGATCCAGAGCAGGACGTCGAGGCCACCGGTGTCCCAGGCGGTGCGGGCATAGTCGGCGGCGAGCTGTGTCTTGCCCACTCCGCCCATTCCGGTCAGCACCTGCCACAGGACCCCGGTGCCACCCCTATCGATGACGGCGCGCAGCCGGTTCGCCTCAGCGCGCTGTTGGAAGCACTGCGCCCGGGACGGGATGACGCCGACCTGGTGAGGCCAGGTGGCGGGCTCCCGGGGGGCCGGTATGCCGGTGCTGATGAAGCCCGCCGGTGACCGCGCCGGCGGCGATGCTGCCGTCGGTCGCCGTGACGACCATGGCTCCACCCGCCGTGCCGGAAGGGCGAGGGATGCTGGGTGGGCTTGTGCTGGCCGGTCCGCTCAGCCCTGCGGCGGATCCGGCAGCAAAGGGCGGCCGATCTGCACCCCGCCGTTGATGACGCCGCCGGCGACCGAGCCCCCCTCCGCACGGACGTCCACCCTGTTCGCGGCCAGCCCGCCTTGCCCTGCACTCACCCCCGGCTGCGGGGCATGCTGCGCGAGCAGGGAAGCAAGCTCCTTGGCCGCTTGCTCCCGCTGGGCACCGTCCAAGTTCTCCAGCAGAGCCTCGATACGGGTCTGCCAGACACCCTCCTGGCGGTCGCGTACCCGCTCCACCTCGTCCGGGCCGGCGTCCCGCACACTGTCCGCGGTCTGCTCCAAACGCTCCAGCTCGGCCCGCTCCCGCTGCGCATCACCGCGGCCGAACCAGCCCGCGACCGCCTGGCGCAGTCCCGTCCAAGCGTCCGTGCCCGCCGCCTGCACCAGTGCCGTCCCCCCAGACGCCGCCAGCGCGATCAATTCCTGATCAAGCACTCCGAGACCCCCTTCACCCCGTGTGGCCATCGCGAGCGTATCGCCGGGCCAAGCCCCTACACAGCCGGACCGGAGGAATCGGGTGCGAGGATCCATGATCGTTCTCATCGGCATTATTTGTGCGGGAACTACTCACGCCCGGTGAGGCCCGTGAGTTCAGGGAAACCGAAGTCTGTTCAGCGGGAACTCGGGGGTCGGTCCGTGTGCATCAGCTGGGCGAATCCGTGGGTTCGGCGGGAACTGTGGGGTGGGCTGCGAGGCGGCGGGCTTCAGCGGTGACCTCGGCATCGACTTGGAGGTTGTCTCACGTGGCAAGCTTCGCGAGCTTCTTGTAGCAGGTCAGGGCGGCGGCCATGGCCAGGCCTCAGCTCTGCCAGTCGTCGCGGACCATTACGGGATCTTGAGACCACAAGCAGCCCATGGCAGGCTCATGCCGCATGATCGATGAATTCGCGAAAGACAACCTGCACGGGAGACTGCGGCGGGACCGCAACGCGCTGCTCTGGAAACTCGACGGCTTGTCCGAATACGACGCCCGCCGACCGCTGACAGCGACCGGGACCAACCTCCTCGGCCTGGTCAAACACGTGGCCAGCGTCGAGGCCAGGTACTTCGGCGAGGTCTTCGACCGCCCTTCCCCGGAACCGCTGCCCCGGTGGCAGGACTCCGACGGCAGCGATCTGTGGGCGACCGAGGACGAGACCCGCGATCAGATCATCGCGTTCTACCGGCGCACGTGGGAACACTCGGACGCGACGATCAACGAGCTTCCCCTCGACGCCCCCGGCCACGTGCCGTGGTGGCCGGAGCCTTATGCCGACACGAACCTGTTCGCCGTCATGGTCCATGTCCTCGGCGAGTCCATCCGGCATGCCGGGCACGCCGATATCCTGCGCGAGGGCCTCGACGGCCGGACCGGGCTGCGCGCCGAACACGAGAAGCAGATCGACGAGGAAGCCCTTGCAGCCTACTGCGCGAAGATCGAGCAGGCCGCCAGGTCGGCCGCACCAATCAAGGCGTAGCGGTTGTCTCACGTGACTTGATGTTCGTGCGGCATGATGCCGGTCGTGGGTGCTGATCTATCGAAGCGTCTGGTTCCTGATGAACTCTGGGAACTTGCCGCCCCGTTGCTGCCATCGTTCGCTGCTCGTCCGCAAGGTGGTGGGACCGCTCCGTGTGACGAGCGGGCCGTGTTCACGGCAGTGGTGTACGTGCTCACCAGCGGCTGTGCCTGGCGGCATCTGCCGCCGACATTCGGCACGTCGCCCGCCACCGCGCATCGCCGCTTCACGGTATGGACCGAGGCCGGCCTGTGGCGTCGGCTGCACCGGGCGGTGCTGGACGAACTCGGGTGCCGTCGCCGTGTCCGGCGCGAACATGCACGACAGCCTCGCCCTCAAGCCGCTCATCCGCGGCATACCCGCCGTCCGGTCCCGCCGGGGACCACGGCGGCGCCGACCCGTCAAACTCCGCGCGGACAAGACACCCCATGCAGCTATGGGGTCAAGCAGCTGTTGTGAGCGTTGGCAGTGTCGGCGGGGCGAAGGCAACCGCTTCGTCGAACTTCTGGCGGGTGGCTAGGCAGTGATGGAGCTGGCCGATCAGGCGGTTGAACAGGTTGCGGAGGGCCGCATGGTAACGGTCGCCGGCTTCTCGTCGGCGGTTGTAGTGAGAATGGGCCCCGAGTGAAGCGGTGAGTGCGGCGAACGCCCAGTGCCGGCCGGCCGCGGCCAGGCCGCTGTTCTTGATCCGGCGGTGACTGACGCGACGGCTCTTGCCGGATTCCCTCGTCACCGGGGCGCTTCCGGCGTAGGCCTTCAGGTCTCGGGCCGTCTCGAACCGGGTGCGGTCGTCACCGATCTCCGCGAGTATCCGAGCACCGGTGAGCACGGCAACTCCGGGGAAGCTCGTGATGATCTCCGCGTCGGGGTGCTGCAGAAAGAGTTCTTCGGTGTCGTGCGCCAGCTCGTCACATGCCCGGCAGGCCGTCTCGAGCTGGGCCAGCAGGGCGACGGCAAGGCCGCGGCCCGACCCGCATCCACCCCGGGAGTCAGTTATGCCTATCCCCGCTTCCCTCGTCGGAACCGCTGCCCCGGCCCAGCCCTCCGCCTCACCCCGTGTCGCGATCGTCACCGGCGGCTCGCGCGGCATCGGCCGCCAGACCGTCGGCCGGCTGGCCGCCGACGGGTTACGCCGTCGTGGTCGGCTACGCCGGCAACCACGACGAGGCCGAAGCCGCCGTGCAGGAGGCCGTCAACGGCGGCGTCCGGGCGATCGCAGTGCGCGCCGACGTCGCCGACGAACACGCAGTCGCGGCCCTGTTCGACGCGGCCGAAGCAGAGTTCGGCGGCGTCGACGTCGTCGTGCACGCGGCCGGGCGGATGCACCTGGCGCCGATCGCCGAGCTGGACCTGGCCGCGCTGGACGACCTGCACCGCACCAACATTCGCGCCACGTTCGTCGTCGTCCAGCAGGCCGCCCGTCGTGTGCGCCCCGGCGGCGCGATCGTGACGTTCTCCACGTCGGTGGTGGGGCTGGCCTTCCCGGGCTACGGCGCGTACACCGCCAGCAAGGGCGCGGTCGAGGCACTGACGCTGATCCTGGCCCGGGAGCTGCGGGGCCGGGACGTCACCGCCAACACCGTTGCACCCGGCCCCACGGCCACCGACCTGTTCCTGGACGGCAAGGACGAGGAGACCATTGCCCACCTGGCCGCCCAGCCCCCGCTGGAGTGCCTCGGTACCCCGGCCGACATCGCCGAGGTCGTAGCGTTCCTGGCCTCCCCGGCCGGCCATTGGATCAACGGACAGGTCGTCCGCGCCAACGGCGGAATCATCTGAACCGCCCGCAGCCACCCCATCGATCAACGAAAGGCCGCCCTGTCATGAGGAACGACGAAACAGGGAAGGTCATCCTCGTCACCGGGGCGTCCAGCGGCATCGGGGCGCTGTCCGTACGTGCTCTGGCCCTCGCTGGTCACCTCGTGTACGCAGGCATCCGCCAGATCGCGACACGCAACGCGACCGCGGTGGCCGACCTGACGCGCTACGGCACCGACCACCAGGTCGACGTGCACGCCGTCGAACTGGACGTCAGCTGCCAGCACTCCGCCGACGCCGCAGTCGACCAGATCTTCGCCGAGCGCGGTCAGCTGGACGTGGTCGTGCACAACGCCGGGCACATGGTCCTGGACGCCGCCGAGGCGTTCACCGCTGAGCAGTTGGCGGACCTGCACGACGTAAACGTCCTGGGTACCCAGCGCGTCAACCATGCCGCCCTGCCGAAGTTGCGTGAGCAGGGCTCGGGGCTGCCGGTGTGGATCGGCAGCTCCGGCACCCGCGGCGGCTGCCCCCCGTTCCTGGCCTCGTGCTTCGCCGCCAAGGCCGCGATGGACGCCCTGGCTGGCAGCTGCGCCGCCGAGGCGTTCCCGTTCGGCATCGACACCGCGATCGTGGTGCCCGGTGCGTTCACCACCGGCACCAACCACTTCGCCAAAGCAGGCGCCCCGCCGACGTCGACTGTGCGGAAGCATACGACCAGCGTCACCGACCCCTGATGGGCGATCTGGGCAAGCGCCGGGCCGCGCTCATCCCTTCGTACGCCGATGTGACCGAGGTCGCTGAAGCCGTCGCGTGCCTGGTCGCGATGGCCCATGGCACTCGGCCTCTGCACATCCACACAGACCCCAGCCTAGACGGCAGCGAAGTCGTCTCCGCGGTCACCGACCGCCTCCGCGCCGACTTCTTTGGCCGCATCGGACCGGACAGCCTGCTCACCGCAGGCAGCTCCCTGTAACGCCACACCGAGAGAAGGAACAACCAGCCATGCCTTTCGCGAACTTCAAGGTCCCCGAGAAGACCCTCACCCCGAAGCAGAAGGAGGAGATCGTCACGCGCACCACCGAGCTGTACGTCGAGATCTACGGCGAGCGCGCCCGTAACAACACCATGGTGCTGGTCGAAGAGGTCGCCGACGGCGGCTGGGGTATCTCCGGCAACGTGCTGACCCTCGCCATGCTCGGTGAGGCGACACCGACCGGCACCAGCGACGCCTGACCGCACCCACCGGCCGTCATTCGGCCAGGACAGTACCGTGAAACCGAGGGCCGCCGATCGCACCCGGCGGCCCTCGGCCGGGTCCTGCTGTGCTACGCGAACTACTTCCGCGGCTGGTGTTTGAGCCAGGACACCGGGGGCTTCTCCAGGCGAGCGTCCGCCGCGCGGGTTTTCGTTCCGCTGTACCAAGTGCCCGCGGCGTCAGGAAGTGCTGCACGTCCGCGGCGGCCCCCCGATCGACCCGTTCGCCTGCGCGACCTGGTCGAGGAAACTTTGTACGCGCTTGCGGCTGAAGACGGCGAGCTGGACGGCGATGCTGTAGAAGGCCATGGTGCGGATGCGGTCGAGGGTCTCTGTGGAGCCCATGGTCTCCTGCACCTTCGCCTCGTCGCGGGCCAGCGCATGGTCGTGAGGGCACGGCGGATTCGTGCTCAGCCGGTGCGAAGCAGGCCACCGCGTCGGTGGGAGGCTGGGCACCGGTTCCCCGCAGCGGACGGCGAGTCGGGGAAGTGGTACGGCAACGAGACCATCCGCGTCACTGCGGCGGCAAGGTGAGCATCGAACTCCCCGTCCTGTTGGCGTATCCGGCGAACGCCCCGCACGGGCGGTACATGCTCACCGCGCGAGTGGCGTTCGTGCACCCGGGCGAGCAGCGATGTGACCGTAGTTGCGCCCTCGGGTATCCGATCCGGCGACGGACGGCACCGCCTCACTACGACCGCAATGATCGTGGTGGGCGTCGGACCGCCCACGCCCGACCGGATGCCCGAGGGCGTGAGGAAACCTGCCCCCGCATCCCCGGACCACGGGCACGATCCGTATCACCGGGCGTGGAGCGGAAGCAGGCGACCAGGACATCAAAACCGTTCGCGATGCCCGCAGCGATCAGGCATGGGCTCAAGACCCACCCCCGCTCACCGACCGGGACCGGTGTCGTCGCGGCACACCTCGCCCGCATCGGTCGCTGACCGCCCACACCCTGACAAGCCGAGGTCCGCGCCTCCGCGGGCCCCGGTCGAGGTCACTCAGATTCGGCCGTGCAGCAGGTCCTCGAGGAGGTGGACGAAGACGTCGTGCGCCTCGATCTGGGTCCAGTGACCGGACTTGGGGATGATGTGGAGGGTCGCGTTCGGCAGTGTCTTGGCGAGATAGGTGCTCGACTCGACGGGGACGATGATGTCGTCGCGGCCGTGGACGCACAGGGTCTTGTGCGGCAGTGAGGTGAGCTCCTGGACCGTGAAGGCCGGCGGCTGCGTGCCTGGCGCGAACATCGCGGCGTGCGAGCGCTTCACGTCGGCCCGCTCGATGTAGGGCATGCGCTCGGCGACGACGCGGTCGACGACCCCGGAGAGCGTACTCATGTCGAAGACGAAGGACGCCAGGAGCTTCTGGAGCTGCCCGGGTGTCGGGTCGGCGTAGAAGGTGCGCAGGTGCTCCAACCCGGGCGTGATGGGCAGGTTCGGCGCGCCACCGGATCCCATGAGGAGCATCGTGCCCACGCGTTCCGGCCGGCTCAGGGCCATGCGGAGTGCGATCATCCCGCCCATCGAGTTCCCGATGAGGTGCGCCTTCTCCACGCCGAGCTCGTCGAGCAGGTCCCACAGGGTGCCGGCCTGGATGAGGTTGAGCGGGCCCATGCCGGTGGGCGGGTCCTCGAGATGGGTCGAGTCGCCGAAGCCGATCATGTCCGGCGCGAGGCAGTGGTAGCGCTCGCCGAGCTCTTCGATGACGGCCTTCCAGTTGGACGTTCCCGTCGCTCCCGGTCCCGAGCCGTGGAGGAAGAGAAGGGCCTCCCTCGCCCCGGTCCCCGTCCGGTGGAGCCGGTAGATGACGTCTCCGACGGAAACGTCAGTGCTGGTCACGGTGGTCATGGGCGACCCCTTCGTACTCGCTAGGACTGCGGTTCAGTCTGAATCGGGCACTACAATTTAGGTCCGCGCCAGCACAGCCACAAGGCCTGACCGACCGCGAAAATTCATTGATTCTCCGCCCTTGCGTCGGCGTCACGGGTCCTGCATCCTCTGGTGCAACCACTACAGGGACGCCGATGACACGTCCGTCGTGGTCCAGAATCAAGGGAGATTCGATGATCAGGGAACTCGCGTACCTCCGAGTCGCCTCTCCGCGCCACGAGGACTGGGTCGCCTACGCCACCGAGGTCCTCGGCTGCCAGCTCGCTCCCCGGGGAACCGACGGCTCGGTCCGCCTCCGCGTCGACGACGCGGCCCACCGGATCACGATCGCGCCAGGAGAAGAGGACGCCTTCGAGGGCGCCGGGTGGGGCTTCGCCAACGAGACCGAGCTCGCGGCATACGTCGAGCGCCTCAGGGGCGCAGGGCTGACGGTCACCGAGGGCACCCCGGAGGAGTGCGCCGACCGCGCCGTCGCCGGTATGTGGTGGGTGACCGACCCATGGGGGAACCGCCATGAGTTCGTCTGGGGCCAGCATCGCCACCCCGGCACGTTCTGGCCGGGCCGGCGGATCAGCGGCTTCGTGAGCGACGACTTCGGCCTCGGCCACATCGTCCTCATCGCGCCGAGCATGGCCGAGGCCGACGCGTTCTACGGCGACCTGCTCGGCTTCACCCTCTCGGACCGGGTGAACGAGGAGTTCATGAAGGTCCGCTTCTACCACTGCAACGGGCGGCACCACTCCCTCGGGGTGGCCGAGGTGCCCGGCACGGTCGGGTTCAACCACCTCATGCTCGAGGTGCGCGACCTCGACGACGTCGGTACCGGCTACGACCTCGCCCGCGAGAAGGGACATCCCATCGTCAGGGCGCTCGGCCGCCACACGAACGACCTCATGACGAGCTTCTACATGTCGACACCGTCCTCGTTCCAGATCGAGTACGGCTGCGGCGGTCTCGTAGTCGACGACCGCACATGGGTGGCCTCGACGAACGACCGCCCCTCCCTGTGGGGCCACGAACTGACCGACTGGGGGCGGCACAACCCGCCGGGCATCCTGAACAAGTTCGAGGCAGCGGCCCGATGAGGCTCGCCAGCCGCGGGGGGCGCGCGTTCGTCCACCGGGACGAGTCGACCGGCTGGGACCTGGAGTCCGCGAGCGGCCGCCGGTTCCCGGCCGACCCGATGGCGATGTACGCCCACGTCGCCGAGATCCGGGAGTGGCTCGCCACCTGCTCCGCAACCGCGGCCGAGACCATACGCCCGGAGGAGCTCGACCCACCGGTGCCGAAGCCGGGCACGATCGTCGCGATCGGCCTGAACTACGCCGAGCACGCGGCCGAGGCCCGCTTCGACGCTCCGACCGAACTGCCGCCGGTCTTCGCCAAGTTCCCCTCGTCGATCACCGGGGCGTACGGCGAGATAGCCCTGCCCGAAGGCGGCACGACCGACTGGGAGGTCGAGGCCGTCGCGGTCGTCGGAACCCCCATGCACGACGTCGCGCCGGAGGACGTGTTCGACCACCTCGCGGGTCTGACCATCGGGCAGGACATCTCCGACCGGTCCCGTCAGTTCTCCGGGCCCGCACCACAGTTCGGCCTCGCGAAGTCCTACCCCGGTTTCTCGCCGATCGGGCCGTGGGTCGTCACCCTCGACGAGCTCGACGACCCGAACGACCTGCGGCTCGGCTGCTCGGTCGACGGCGAGCTCGTCCAGGAGGGCACGACGGCCAAGCTCCTCTTCTCGATCCCGCGCTCGCTCTCCGAGCTGTCGAAGGTCCTCACCCTCCAGCCGGGCGACCTCGTCTTCACGGGGACGCCGGACGGCGTCGGGATGGGGATGAACCCGCCCCGCTACCTCACCTCGGGCCAGGTCCTCGAGACATGGATCGAGGGCATCGGGCGGATGCGGCACGTCTTCCGCTGAACCCGCGCCGCCTGAGTCCGTCGGACCAGGCCCGCACCGGCAAAGGAGCCGAACCCATGACCCGTCCCCTGTCCACCCGGCGGTTCACCGCCCTCGCCACGGCCTCCGTCACCGCTCTCCTCCTCACCGCCTGCGGCGCGGGCGAGAAGGCCTCGACGGACACGGACACCTCCGGCGGCACCTCCGCCACGGCCGGCAGCGCCGGTACCGGCGAGGCGAAGAAGAACGTCGCCGCCTGGGCCGGCACCCCGCAGTGGCCGGACGTCCAGAAGCTGAGCAAGAAGGTCGACCTCAAGGGCAAGAGGTTCACCTACGTCGCCCTCGGTGACCAGGTGCCGGTCATCCACGGCGTCGGTGTCGGTGTCGAGCAGGCGCTGTCCGCCGCGGGCGCCAAGGTCAACATCTGCGACGGCAAGTTCAACCCGACCTCGATCGCGTCCTGTCTCAAGACCGCGGGCGACGAGAAAGTCGACGGCGTCATCACCTCGTTCATCGACTACCAGATGGCCGGAGCCGCCTTCGACCAACTCGCACACAAGGGCGTCAAGGTCGTCGTCGGCGGCGTCGCCCCGTCAGGCGGCCGGACGAGCGACGCCACCCTCGCGTTCTACGACAACACGCCGCGCGTCTTCGCCCTCCATGAGGCGATGGCACAGAGCGTCCTCGCCCAACTCGGCGGCTCGGCGAAGGTCGTCTGGGCCAAGCTCATGGACTCGACGACGACCCGGACCGCGAGCGCGAAGGGCATCGCGAAGTTCAAGGCCCTCTGTCCTCACTGCCACATCGAGAGCGTCCAGTTCACGACGGTCGACCTCGACAAGCTCGGCTTGGCGATCAGTGCCGCGCTGCTCGCGAACCCGGACACCAACGCGATCGTCGTCCCGGTCGACACGATGGTCCCGTCGGCGCTGCAGGGCATCCAGAGCGCGGGCAAGGCGGGGAAGATCAAGGTCTTCTCCTCCAGCTCAGACCTCGCCGGCCTGCAGCGGGTCAAGGGCGGCCGGCAGGCCTCCGACCTCGGCACCCCGGTCCTCTACGAGGGATGGCGCTTCGCCCACGCGATGATGCAACTCCTCGCCGGTGACGAGGTGTCCAAGGGCGACCAACTCGTGACCCGCGACTTCACCAAGGACAACGTCGGCGGGCTGACCCTGACGCCGCGGGAGTACCTCACCGACGACTGGTTCGGCGGCAGCGGGTACCGCGACAAGTTCCTCACCGCCTGGGGACTGAAGTAACCGATGGGGACACAACTCCGGCTCGAGGCACGCGGACTGTCGAAGACCTACGGCGGCTTGCGCGCTCTCCAGGACGCCGACCTGGAGATCGCACCCGGTGAGATCCACGCCCTCGTGGGCCAGAACGGGTGCGGCAAGTCCACCCTCGTCAAGATCCTCACCGGCTACCACGCACCGGATCCGGGCGGCTCGATCACCGTCGACGGGACCGGGCTGAGTCTGCCCGTACGGTGGAGCGAGGCGGCCGCGGCCGGGATGTCCGTCGTCCACCAGGACCTCGGGCTCCTCGATCACCTCAGCGTCGCCGAGAACATCGGCGTCGGCGGCTACGAGCACTCGACAACGACACGGAAGATCGACTGGCGCGCCCAGAACGCCGTCGCGCGTACGGTACTCGACCGCCTCCGGGTGCCGATCGACCCCACCGCGGCGGTCGCGTCCCTCTCCCCTACCCGCCGGGCGGAGGTCGCCATCGCCCGGGCACTGCGCGACCTGGAGCCAGGGCGCGGCCTCGTCGTCCTGGACGAGGCGACCCGTGCTCTCCCGCGCGAGGAGCTCGACCGGTTCCACGGGCTGCTCCGGCGGGTCGTCGCCGAGGGAACGTCGATCCTCATGGTCAGCCACAACCTGGAGGAGGTGCTCCGGTTCGCCGACCGGGTCACCGTCCTCAGGGACGGCAAGGTCGCGGCGGGGGCACTCGCGACGAAGGGCCTCACCGAACACGACCTGGCCAAGCACATGCTCGGTCGCACCGTCGACTCCGTGGCGCGCGAGGAACGCGACTTCACCGGCGCCCCGGTCGCCGCGACGGTCTCGGGGCTCACCGCCCGGGGTCTCAACGAGTTCGCACTGGAGATCCGGCGCGGGGAGGTCGTCGGCCTGACCGGGCTTCCCGGTACAGGGTTCGAGTCGGTTCCCCGACTGGTGGCCGGCGTCGAGCGGGCGAGGGCGGGCACCCTGACGACCGGCCGGCGGACGGTCGACCTGAGCCGGTCCGACGTGAGCGAGTGCCTCCGGGCCGGCGTCGCGCTCGTCCCCGAGAAACGCGTCGGCGAGGGACTCGCCCTCGAGTTGAGCATCCGTGACAACATCGCCATCCCCAGCGTCCGGCACCGCGGCAGGCCCTGGTTCGTCGGCCGCCGCTGGCAGGACTCCACGGCGGCCGAGGCGATCGCCCGGCTCGGCATCCGCACCCGCTCGTCGCGGACCCTGACCCGCGAGCTCTCCGGGGGCAACCAGCAGAAGGTCCTCCTCGCGAAGTGGCTCTCGATCGCACCGGACGTCATCGTCCTGCACGAGCCGACCCAGGCCGTCGACGTCGGCGCCCGGGCCGACATCCTCCGCTCGATCCGCGAGGCCGCATCCCGTGGTCTCGGTGTCCTCCTCGTGAGCATCGAGGCGACCGACCTCGTCGACGCCTGCGACCGGATTCTCGTCGTCGGCAGGCACGGGCAGGTGCAGACCCTGCACACCCGTGAGCCGGACGACGTGCTCGAGGCCGTCTACGACGAGCCCGCGCCCACCGGGCCGGCAACGGCCGGCCTCACCACCGATGTACGAGACGACCGGTCCGCTGGGACCGGAGGGAGGTGACCCATGTCCGATGTCACGAGACGTTCCGACTCCGTCCTCGCGGCGGGGGCCGGTCAGGAGGCGAACGCCGACCGGTCGGCCGCGACGACGGGCCGCCGTCGGATGCCCTGGCTCGGGACGGTGGCGAGCAGGTACGCCCTCGTCGTCGTCTGGGCGCTCATGGCGCTCGTCTACTACACCCTCATGCCGCACCGGTTCGGCTCCACGGCGACGCTCTCCTCGATCTTCGGCTCCCAACAGGTCCTCGTCTTCCTCGCGATGTCGGCGATGATCACCCTCGTCGTCGGGGAGTTCGATCTCTCGATCGCCTCGGTCATGGGCATCGCCGCGACCCTGATACCGGTCCTCGTGACCAGTCATGGCTGGAACGTCTGGGGCGCGTGCCTCTTCGCACTGCTCGTCTGCCTCCTCGCCGGAGCGGTCAACGCGTTCTTCGTCGTGATCATCGGGGTGCCCAGCTTCGTCGTCACCCTCGGCATGGGCACGCTGCTGATGGGACTCGCCCAGGCCGTCTCCGGGTCGACGATCGTCTCGGTCGCGAGCCCGTCGCTGAGCGGCTTCGCCCTCCACGAGGTACTCGGCATGCCGATCTCCTTCTACTACGGCATCCTCCTGGCGGGCTTCCTCGCGTACGTTCTCGGCTGGACGCCACTCGGTCGCGGCATGGTCTTCGTGGGCGCGAGTCCCGAGGTCGCCCGTCTCGCGGGCATCCCGGTACGCCGGATCAGGATCGGCGCCTACCTCACCGGCGCCCTCGTCGCCGGCCTCGCCGGGGTCATGCTCGTCGCGACCGTCGGCGGCTTCGACTCCTCGTCGTCGGCAACGTACCTGCTGCCGGCTCTCGCCGCGGTCTTCCTGGGCACGGCCGTCGTCCAGCCGGGCATGTTCAACCCGATCGGCACGATGATCGCCATCTACTTCCTCACGACCGGCATCTTCGGCCTCCAGCTCCTCGGCTTCTCCGGCTGGATCCAGAACATCTTCTACGGCTCCGGTCTCGTCGTCGCGGTCACCCTCGCCAAGGTCGTCCGCGACCGGACGACCGAATAGCCCTCCCCATCCACCCCGAAAGGACCACCGACCATGCACCCGGCAACGGCGTACATCCTCGAGCACGCCGACGCGCTGCGCGCCGAGGCCGAACCCAGCGACGAACTCGGACGGATCACCGACCGCACCGCGCAGATCCTCCGGGAGTCGGGCGGGATCCGCCTCCTCCAGGCCAAGGACCTGGGCGGCTTCGAGGCACACCCGAACGACTTCCTCGACTGGGTCCTCGCCGTCGGCGAGCAGCATCCGTCGGCCGGCTGGGTCGCCGGCGTCGTCGGCATCCATCCTTGGGAGATCTCGATCGCCTCCCCGCGGCTCCAGAAGGAGATCTACGGGCAGGACCCGGACGTCTGGGTCGCCTCGCCGTACGCCCCTTTCGGGCGGGCGGTGCCGGTCGAGGGCGGCTACCGGTTCAGCGGGAGCTGGCCCTTCAGCACCGGCACGGACCACTGCGAGTGGGTCATCCTCGGCGGCCTGCTCGCCGACGAGTCGGGCAGGCCGACGACACCGCCGACGATGCGCCACTTCATCCTGCCGCGGTCGCAGTACGAGATCGTCCCCGACTCGTGGAACGTCATGGGCCTGTCCGGCACCGGCTCCAAGGACGTCTGGATGACCGACGCGTTCGTCCCCGACCACCGCGTCCTCGACGGCGTCGAGGTCCGGGACAACACCTACAGCGACCGATGGCGGCCGGGGGCGCCCCTGTACACCATGCGATTCGGGGTCATGTTCCCCTTCGCGATCAGCGCGGGCACCTTCTCCATCGCCCGCGGGGCCGTCGCGGTCGCCGACCGGCACATCCAGGGCCGCGTCTCCTCCCAGGGCAGCGTCTCGAAGACGGACCCCTTCGTCCTCGACGCGCTCGCGAAGGCGCACGCCGACGTCGAGGCCGGGATCGCGCACGTCCGCGCGATCATCGCCGGGTTCTACGACACGGTCGGCTCCGGCGGCGACATCACGGTCAAGGACCGGCTCCGCTTCCGACGCGACCAGGTCCGGGCGACCGACCGCGCCATCGCCTCGGTCAACGAGCTCTACCGGCTCATGGGTTCCTCGTCGATCCAGAAGGCGTCGCCGCTGGAGCGCTACTGGCGGGACCTCCAGGTCGCGGCGACGCACGTGTGCAACAGCCGGGAGCCCTGCTATCTCGCCTGGGGCCTGGAGCACTTCGGCGGCGAGATCCCGCCCACCGCGCAGTACTGAGCAGCACCGACCCGCCAGAGGCGAAGGCCGGCCCGGTCCTCCACGGCGGCGGCGTTCTCCGACCTGAGCAACGAAACCTGATCAGCCGTCACCACACCTGCTACAAGGAGCACTTGAGCAATGGCACTGACGTACGACGACACCAGCCGGTCCGTGAAGACCGCAGACTGGAACATTCATTACAACGAGGCGGGCCCTCAGGACGCCCCCGCCGTCGTCCTCCTGCACGGTTCCGGACCGGGCGCGACGGGCTGGAGCAACTTCAAGACGAACCTCGAGCCGCTCTCCGCACACTTCCGTGTGATCGCGCCCGACATGCCCGGCTGGGGCGAGTCCGACCCGGTGACCAAGGAGCAGCGCGACCACGCGAAGGCCGCCGTCCAGCTCCTCGACACGCTCGGGATCGAGAAGGCCGCGTTCGTCGGCAACTCCATGGGCGGCATCACGACCCTCCGCCTCGCGACCGAGTACCCCGAGCGGGTCAGCCACGTCGTCACCATGGGGCCCGGCTCCGGCCCCCAGCCCAAGCTCCTCACGGCGGGCGGCGGGCTGTCCGAGGGCATGAAGGTCCTCGTCGCCGCCTACCGGGATCCGTCCGCTGAGTCGATGAAGCGGCTGACCGAGGTCATGACCTTCGACAACGCGCGCTTCGCGACCGACGAGCTCGCGGCAGAGCGTGCCGCGGGCGCCGCCGGGCACCCCGAGCACCTCTCGAACTACCTCGACGGCTTCGCCCGCGGCGGCGCGATCGCCCAGTGGTTCTCCCTCGACGCCCTGCAGTCGATGGACATCCCGACCCTGCTCATCCACGGCCGCGACGACCGGGTCGTCCACTTCGAGAACTCCCTGATCCTCCTCGCGCGGATCCGGAACTCGCGGCTGGTCCTGCTCAACCAGTGCGGCCACTGGGCGCAGGTCGAGCACGCCGACGAGTTCAACCGGCTCGTGACCGGGTTCGTCACGCACAACTGACCGTCCCGCAACCCCGCGCGGCGGCGACCCGACGCGCGCCCCAGGAAGGCCGTACGCACATGAGCGATGTCAAGAACAAGGTCGAGGCCGCGATCCCGGTCCTCAAGGAGGAGTCCGTCGCGAGCGACGACCTCGGCAGGCTGACCGACGAACTGGCCGCCACCCTCCGCGAGACCGGCATCATCCGGATGTACCAGCCGGTCGAGTTCGGCGGTGAGGAGTCCCACCCGGTCGAGTTCATGGAGGCCGTGATGGCCGTCGCCGCCGCCTCGCCCTCCGCGGGCTGGGTCAGCGGCGTCGTGGGGGTCCACCCGTGGGAGATCGCGATGATGGACCACCGCCTCCAGGAGGAGATCTGGGGCGAGGACCCGGACACATGGACCGCGTCGCCCTATGCGCCCTTCGGCCGGGCCAAGCCGGTCGACGGCGGCTTCCTCTTCTCCGGCCGCTGGCCCTACTCGACCGGTACCGACCACGCCGCGTGGGTCATCCTCGGCGGGATGGTCTTCGACGAGGCCGGCGCCCCCGGTACGCCGCCTGACATCCGCCACTTCGTCATCCCACGCCAGGACTACACGATCCTCGAGGACACGTGGAACACCCTGGGCCTGAAGGGAACCGGCTCCAAGGACGTCGAGATGCACGACGTCTTCGTCCCCGACTACCGCGTCGTCGAGGGGATGGCGATGCACGACGGGGCCTACGAGGATCGCCGGCCCGGCAAGACGCTCTACAGGCTGAAGTTCCCCGTCGTCTTCTCCGCAGCGATCAACAGCGCGACGATCGGCATCGCCCAGGGCGCGCTCGACGTCTACCGGGACTACATGGTCCAGCGTGTCTCCGCCGACGGCCGCATCGCGAGCAAGGACCCGATCCAGCTGAACACCTACGCCGAGGCCGCCGCCGACGTCGCCGCCTCCAGGGCCCACCTCCTGTGCGACATGCGGGAGCTCTTCGACTTCGTCGAGAAGGGCGGCCGGCTGAGCTGGTCCCAGCGACTCACCGCCCGCCGCAACGGAGTCCGTGCCGTCCGCCGCGCGACCGACGCCGTCGACCGCCTCTACAAGCTCTCCGGCGCCCAGGGCATCCACCTGCGCCTGCCGAACGAGCGGTACTGGCGCGACCTTCAGTCGGGCCTGAGCCACATCTGCAACCTCACCGATGCCGTGAGCCTCGCCTGGGCCACCGACGACCTCGGCGGGGAGCTCCCGCCGCCCCCGCCCTTCGCCTGACCCGGCCACCACGAAACCGCCAGGAGACCCAGCATGATCACCTCTCTCGCCTACCTCGGCGTCGGCTCCCCCAACAAGGACGAGTGGCCCCGGATGGCCACCGGCATGTGGGGCGCCATGGTCGCCGACCCGGGCCCCGACGGAGCCGTCCGCATCAAGATCGACGACGCGCCCTGGCGCATCCAGATACACCCGGCCGACCAGGACGAGACCCGCTACATCGGCTGGGGCGTCGACTGGGAGGAGGACCTCGACGCCGTCGACAAGGCCCTCGCCGACGCCGGCATCACCGCCCGGCACGGCGACGCCGACCTCGCGGCGGCCCGTGACGTGAACCGGATCCTCTTCTTCACCGACCCGTGGGGCTTCCGCCACGAGGTCACCTGGGGCCGCACGGCCCAGCGTTCGACGTTCCGCCCCGGCCGCGCGATCTCCGGGTTCGTCACCGGCCAGCAGGGCCTCGGACACGTCCTCCTGCTCATGCCGGACATCGAGGAGGGCCACCGCTTCTTCACTCGGCTCGGCTTCCGCCTCTCGGACAAGATCATCGTGCCCGGCCGGCTCAATGCCCGCTTCTACCACTGCAACGCACGCCACCACACGCTCGCGCTCGGGCAGTGCCCCCCGGGCGTCGCCGGCCTCAACCACCTGATGATCCAGGTCGGCTCGCTCGACGACGTCGGCACCGGCTACGAGATCGCCCAGCAGATGGGGATCCCGATCACGCTGACCCTCGGCCGGCACACGAACGACCAGCAGTTCAGCTTCTACCACTCGACGCCGAGCTCGTTCCACGTCGAGTACGGCTTCGGCGGCCTCGAGGTCGACGAGGAGACGTGGGTGCCGAAGGTCTACGACCGCACGGCGGTCTGGGGCCACGCGCAGCACCCGGACGGCCAGGGCCGCCCGCCGGGCATCATGCACCCGCTCGCCGAGCGACCCGCCCGGCCGGCCGACACGGAGGACTGATCCAAGCATGACCAGCACCACTGCGCCCTTCCCGGACGCAGGCGCGCTGACCGGGGTCGGCCCCGCGCCGACCCCGGCTGCGCGGCGCGCCCGGCTCCGGTCCCTCCTCACCGACCCCGCGACCGGTCCGCTCGTCCTGCCCGGGGTCACCGACGCGCTCGGGGCCCGCCTCGTCGAGTCGGCCGGCTTCGAGGCCGCCTACGCCACGGGCGCCGGCCTTGCGAACGCCCAGTTCGGCATACCGGACATCGGCCTCCTCTCCCTCGGTGAGGTCGTCGCCCACACCGACCGGATCGCGTCCGCGACGAGTCTGCCGCTCGTCGTCGACGCCGACACGGGCTTCGGCGGGCCGGTCACGGCGATGCGCGCGGTCCGGATGCTCGAACGGGCCGGGGCGGCCGCGATCCAGCTCGAGGACCAGGAGATGCCCAAGCGGTGCGGGCACTTCGACAGCCACACCCTCATCCCCGCCGAGCACATGACGGCCAAGCTCGTCGCCGTCCGGCAGGCGCTCGAGGACCCGGCGACGGTCATCGTCGCGCGGACCGACGCGCGCGGCGTCCTCGGCATCGACGAGGCGATCCGGCGCGCCTCCCGCTACGCCGGCGCAGGGGCCGACGTCCTCTTCGTCGAGGCGCCGCGCACCGTCGAGGAACTCGAGCGGGTCGGTCGCGAACTCGCCGGCATCCCCCTCGTCGTGAACGTCGTCGAGGGCGGCAAGACGCCCCAGCTCACCCTCGACGAGTACGCGGGCCTGGGCTTCCGCGTCGTCCTCCACGCGAACTTCCTCCTGCGCGCGGTCATCCGCGCCGGCACCGACGCCCTCGCCCACCTCCGCGAGACCGGGGAGACCGCCACGTACGCCGACCGCATCGCGACCTGGCAGGAGCGCCAGGATCTCTTCCACCTCCCGGAGTTCAGCGCCGCCCAGGCCCACTTCGACGCGGTCGGGGTCCGGTCGTGAGCCCCGAACCCGGTCTCCCGTCCGAGGGCCTGCCGGTCGAGACAGAGCTGCCCTGCCGGGTCGGCGTCCTCGTCCTCGGCGGGGGCCTCGCGGGTGCGGCCGCCCTGCTCGCGGCCGCACAGGCGGGTGCGTACGCCGTTCTCCTCGAGAAGGCGGACGCCTTCGGCGGCTCGACCGTGCGGTCGGCCGGGCTCTCGGCGTTCGCGGGGACCGACGAGCAGACCGAGCAGGGCATCACCGACTCGGTCGACCTCCTGCGTGAGGACGTCCTCACGACGGGCGGCCGCGTCAACGACCCCGCTCTCGTCGACCTCTACTGCGAGCACCAACTCGACACCTACCGCTGGCTCAAGGGGCTCGGCGTCCGCTACGGCCACATCCACGCGGCCGCCGGGCAGAGCGTGCCGAGGTCGCACCCGACCGACACGACCGCGATGCTCCGGGCGATCTTCACGGCCGCCGGCCGGCTCGGTGCGCGCCTCGTGACCGGCGCCGACGCGCGACGACTCCGCCGGGAGAACGGCCGGGTCGTCGGCGTCGAGATCGAGCGCGGCGGCGAGCGCCACGAGGTTCGGGCCGACGCCGTCGTCCTGGCGACCGGCGGCTTCTCCCGCGACCGGGAGATGCTGACCCGCTTCGCGCCGCTCATGGAGGAGGCACTCCTCGCCGGAGGAGCCGAGAACCACGGCGACGGCCTGCTCATGGCCTGGCAGCTCGGCGCGGGCATGCGTGACCTGCCCTACGTCAAGGGGACGTACGGGATCTACCACGAGCCGCACCCGGGCGAGGACGGCACGGGGATCCTCGCCGTCTACAAGGGCGCGATCGCCGTCAACCGCGCCGGGCACCGCTTCGTCGACGAGTCGATCCCCTACAAGGCGCTCGGTGACGCGAGCCTCGCCCAGCCGACGGCCCGTACCTGGCAGGTCTTCGACGCGACGACGATGGCCCAGACGAACGACGAGGTCCCGATCTACGACTTCGGCGACCGGCTGCGGGCCGGGATGCTCGAAACGGCCGGCACGATCGAGGAGCTGGCCGCCAAGCTGGGGACCGAGCCCGGCGTCCTCGAGGCGACGGTGGCGGAGTACAACGACCGGATCGCGCGTGGCGAGCCGGACCCGTTCGGCCGGGTCCACCTCGTCGGCGGTGTCGGTGAGCGCCGCCCGATCCAGACCCCGCCGTTCTACGCCCAGCTGTCGGGGACGGTCGTCCTCGCGACGTACTGCGGCGTCACGGTCGACCCGGCGATGCGGGTCCTCGACGTCTTCGGCGAGCCGATCCCTCGCCTCTACGCCGCCGGCGAGCTCGTCGGAGGCTTCCACGGGGCCGGATACATGACCGGCACCTCGATCGGGAAGTCCGCGGTCTTCGGCCGGATCGCGGGCACGTCTGCAGCGGCCGAGGAGAGCGAGCTGGAGTGGTGAGCACCCTGTTCGACCTGACGGGCAAGGTCACGCTCGTCATCGGGGCCGCGGCCGGAGGGCTCGGTGCCGCGGCCGCCCGTGGGCTCTTCGGCCACGGGGCGACCGTCGCCCTCGCCGACCTCGAGGCGCAGCAGGACGCTCTCGCCGGGACCGCCCGGGCCTGCGGTGACGCCTCGTGCCACGCCGTCGACGTCACCTCCGAGGCGTCCGTCCACGCACTCGCGGACGCCGTCGTCACCACGCACGGCCGGATCGACGTCGTCGTCAACGCCGCCGGTGTCATGCTCCGCAAGGAGGTCGAGCAGACCACCCTGGAGGAGTTCGAACGCGTCGTCCGGGTCAACCTGACCGGCACCTGGCTCGTGGGCCGCGAGTTCGGTCCCCGGCTCGCAGCGGCCGGCGGCGGCCGGATCGTCAACCTCACCACCGTCTACGCCGAGCGCGTCGGCCCCGTCCCCGAGAGCGCCTACTACGCCAGCAAGGCCGGCGTCGCCAACGTGACGCGCTCCCTGGCCGCCGAGCTCGGACGCTCCGGCGTGAACGTCAACGCGCTCGCCCCGGCCGTCTTCTACCCGACGGCGATGACCGCGCCGCTGGCGCAGACCCCGGACCGGCTCACGTGGTTCGAGCAGCGGACCATGCTCGGCCGGCTCGGCGACCCCGTCACCGACCTCGCCGGGCCGGTCGTCTTCCTCGCCTCCGACGCCTCGGCCTACGTGACCGGCCAGGTCCTCTACGCCGACGGCGGCTGGTCCGCTTGGTGACCGTCGCTCCCCCAGCCACCGCCCGTCCATCCTCACCCGACTCCAGGATCACTCGATGACCCGCACCGCACTGCTCCTGCTCGACTACCAGGTCGCCCTCGCCAAGGAGGGGACCCTGTGCCTCGCTCCCCCGCTCGCCGCAGCCGTCCGTGAGCGCGGCGTCCTCAAGACGGCCCGCCGGGTTCTCGACGCCGCCCGGTCCGCGCGGATACCCGTCTTCCACATCCGGCTCGCCTTCGACGCGACGTACGGCCTGCGCACGAACCGCCTCGCACGCTTCGACGGCTACGGGGCGAATCGCACGATGCTCCGGGACTCGCCGCAAGCGCAGATCGTCGACGAACTCGCACCGGCCGACGGTGAGCCCGTCGTCGACAAGGGTTGTGTCAACCCGTTCATCGGGACGCCGCTCCGCGACGTACTGGCGGCCGAGGGCGTCGGGCACGTCGTCCTCGGCGGGATCGCGACACACCTCGTCGTCGAGTCAGCCGCCCGGCACGCCTCCGACTCCGGTCTTCAGGTCACGGTCGTCGAGGACATGTGCGCGGCCCCGGCGCCCGCTCTGCACGAGCACGCCGTCACCACGACCCTTCCACTCTTCGGCTCGGTCTCCTCGGCCGACGACATCATCGGGAGCTGGGCATGAGCACCATGGAAAAGACGTACGACGTCGTCGTCGCCGGGAGCGGCATCGCCGGCCTCAGCGCCGCGATCAGCGCCCGGGAGTCCGGGGCGCGCGTCGCGCTCCTCGACCGCGCGACCGAGAAGGAGAGCGGCGGCAACACCCGTTACACCGAGGCGTATCTGCGGATGAAGTCGCTCGACGAGGTCGCCGACGGCCTCGCCGAGGCGATCGTCGACGACTTCATGGGCCACCCGGACCCGGGCATCACCGCCGACTCGGGTCTGGAATGGCGGCGCCGCGACCCGCTCCTGCGCGCCCACCCCGTCGTCGACCTCGACTACGTCGCCGCGTTCGCCGACAACGCGGGACCGACGCTGCGTTGGCTCGAGAGTCACGGCATCTCCTTCGCCGAGCTGCCGACGCTCTTCCTCACCGTCTCGACGACCCGCCTCGCGCCGGTCGGCGGCGGGCTCGCGCTGGTGGAGGCGCTCGGCCGCAAGGCCGTCGAGCTCGGTGTCGACCGGTTCCACGAGACGACGGCCCGCGACCTCGTCGTCGCCGATACCGGTGAGGTGACCGGCCTCGTCGCGACCGGCGCCACCGGGGCCAGGGTCGTCTTCTCCGGCCAGGTCGTCCTCGCCTGCGGCGGCTACGAGGGCAACGCCGAGATGATGGCCCGCTACCACGGCGACAGGGGCATGACCTGCCGGCCCGTCGCCCGCGGCGGCAACTACAACAAGGGTGAGGGCATCCAGATGGCGATCGCCGCCGGCGCCGCGACCGCCGGCAACTTCAGCCTCTTCCACGCCGAGCCGGTCGACCCGCGCTCCGGGGACCCGGAGGCGGCGATCATGGCCTTCACCTACGGCGTCCTCGTCAACGTCGAGGGACGTCGGTTCGTCGACGAGGCCCGAGGCCCGGTCGACGCGTGGTACGAGCGGACGACCCGTGACATCCAGGCGCAGCCGAGAGGCATGGCGTGGATGGTCCTCGACGTCTCCGGCCTGGCGATCCCCAACCTCAAGACCGCGATCCGCACCGAGGAGAAGCCGGTCCGGGGCGACTCGATCGCGTCACTCGCGCAGGCGATCGACGTCGACCCGGGCGTCCTCGCCGACACGATCGAGGCGTACAACGCGGCCTGCCCCGACGGCGAGTGGGACCCGACCCGGCCCGACGGACTGGCGACGAGCGGTGTCACGCCGCCGAAGTCGAACTGGGCCCGGCCCATCTCCCAGGGACCTTTCGTCGCCTACCCCGTCATGGCCGCGAACGTCTTCACCTTCGGCGGGCTCAAGGTCGACGCGTCCTCGCGTGTCGTGGACCAGGACGGCCGGATCATCCCGGGGCTCTACGCCGCGGGCGAGATCACGGGCCTGTACTACTCGAACTACACCGGCTCGACCTCGGTCCTGCGCGGTGCTACGTTCGGGAAGATCGCGGGCGCCCACGCCGCCACGAGGACGGTCTGACATGCGGATCTGGCACCAGTCCTTCACGGTTCTCGACGACGTCCCGCACTACCGGGACGCCCTGGCGCGGCACCTCGGGGCGGTCGCCGCGCCGGAGACGGAGGTCGTCCTCCACGGAATGGCGCCCGGCACCTACCCGAGCGACTATCCGGGGACGCACATCCGGTACGCCTACCTGTCCGGGCTGCACAAGGAGCAGTTCGTCCACGCGGCCCTCCGCGCCCAGGACGAGGGCTTCGACGCGTTCCTCATCGCGACGATCCCCGACACCGCGTACGAGGAGTGCCGCAGCCTCGTCGACATCCCCGTCGTGACGCTCGGGCAGACCTCGGTCCTCCTCGCCGCGACCCTCGGCGGCACGGTCGGGATCGTCAACTTCATCGGCGCCCTCGAGCCGCAACTCCGCCGGAACATGCAGATCTACGGCCTGGACCGGATCGTCGGGCCGATCCGCCAGGTCGCCGCGGAGTTCACCGACGTCATGGCCGCGTACGCCTCCCCGGACGGTCTGCTCGCGGCGTTCGCCGAGGCGGCCCGCGAGGCGATCGCGGCCGGCGCGACCGTCATCGTGCCCGGGGAGGGGCCACTCAACGTCTTCCTCGCCGACCACGGTGTGAGCCGTGTCGGCGACGTTCCCGTCCTCGACTCCCTCGGGACCTGCCTCCAGGTCGCCCAGATGCGCGCGCGGCAGTACCGCGGCGCCGGGCTCGTCGCCTCCCGCGCCGGCTTCCACCACGAGCGGCCGCCGCGCGAACTCGTGGACCGGGCACGGAGCTTCTACGGGACGAGCCGCGTCGCGGCGGAGGGGAGCTGACCGTGGCAGAGGATTTCGAGGTCGACGTCGTCTGCGCCGGGGCGGGAGCCTGCGGCCTGCTCGCCGGGCTCCGTGCGTCGGAGAACCCCGCGCTCGTCGTCGCCGTCCTCGAGAAGAGCACACGCGAGGGCTGCAACGCGCAGGTGTCGAGCGGCAGCCTCGCCGCCGGGGGCACCCGCTTCCAGGCCGCCGCGGGGATCGAGGACTCACCCGCCCGGCACGCGGCGGACATTCTCGCCGAGAACGGCGACGAGCGGCACCGCCCTCTCATCGAGGCGCTGACCGCGGTCGCACCCCGCTACGTCCACTGGATCGCCGACGACCTCGGCTACCCGCTGGAGGTCGGGGTCGACATGACCCGGCATGGGATCTCCGTGCCCCGCCTCCACGCGGATCCGCTGCGCCGCGGTGGCGGTCCGCTCGTCAGCCACCTCCGCAGGATCCTTGCCGAACGCCCGAACGTAGCCCTCCTCGACGAGGCACCGGTCACCGGGCTGCGGGTCGAGGGCTCGGGACCGGATGCCCGGGTCGTCGGGGTGACCGCCCGCCAGAGCGGGGCCGACCTGACCGTCTCCGCGCGGACGACGGTCCTCGCCACGGACGGCTTCGCCGGCAACCGGGCCCTCATGCGCGAGTTCTGCGCCGAACTCGGCGACCCGTTCCACGGGGGCGTGAGCACCGCGACCGGGGACGCCGTCGCGTGGCTGCGCGACCTCGGCGCCGAGTTCCGCAACATGGGCGCATGCCTGCGCCATGGCCAGGTCACGCTCCACGGGACCCGGGTCAACCCGAACCTTCCATGGCTCGGCGCCGTCCTCGTCAACACCCGCGGCGAGCGGTTCGTCGACGAGCAGGCGTACGGTTACTCGGGGCTCGCGCCGCACGTGGCCGCCCAGCCGAACGAGCGTGCCCTCATGGTCTGGGACGACGAAGCCGACCTCGTGGCCTCGCACTCGGAGATGATGCGCGACTCGGCGAAGGCCGGGGCCCTCGGCAGCGCTCCGGACGTCGTCACTCTGGCCGAAGAGGCAGGCATGGAACCGCTCCTCCTCGACCGCGCCCTGGAGCCGGTCTCCGGCCGTCGTCGTCTCGTCGCCCCGTTCCACTACGCCTGGCTGACCCACGGCGTCCTCACGACCCAGGGCGGTGCCGCGATCGACACCCACGGCCGGGTACTCCGGAGGGACGGCTCGACCGTCGCCGGTCTGCGCGCGGGCGGCGGGACGGCCGTCGGCCTCGCGGGGCCGGACTCCTCCGGCTACAGCTCGGGCAACGGCCTGCTCGCCGCGATGGGCATGGGCTGGATCGTCGGCAACGACCTCGCCGCCGGCCTCACCTGACGCTCACATGAGGTAGTCGCCGGTCGTCGCCTGCCATGCGGCGTACTGGTCGCCCGCCCGCGTCCCGAGGCTGCGCGAGATCCTGGCCGCGGCCTCCTTGAGGGACACGACCCACCGGCGCACCTGGTGCGCGTCCGCCCCTCGGGGCAGCTGGCCGAGCCGGAGGCACAGCGCGACCGAGCCGTCCGGGCCGAGGACGGGTCCGACGATCGTGCCGAGATCGTAGGTCTCGCCATCGACGATCTCGCACGTCTCGTAGAACGCGGAGGCGCCGGAGATCACGGCCCGAACGGCGCGCTCGCGGGCCGGCGTCAGCTCACCCGCGGCGTACTCCCGCATCGCCTCGGTGAGGTCCGCGTACCGCGGACCGCCCTCGGGCGGGATCCGGGACATCGCGTAGCCGAGCTCGTGGACCGTCTTCAGGCGGTGGCGGTACTTCTCGACGACCTCGGGCTCCTGCGAGGGCGCGCGCCGCAACCACGCCTCGACGGTCGCCTCGGGCGCCCACGCGATGTACGCCTCGCCCAGCGGGGGCATGAGCGGAACCCGCTGCCCGAGCTGCTCCTGCGGCCGGGCGCTGCCACCGAACGCGCTCACCGCCGTGGTGAGTTCGTGGTCGTTGACCGCGACGAGGAGGGCCGCCTCGCACCGGTGCTCGCGGGCGAGCCACTCGACCGCCGTCCGCCCGACGTCGGCGAGCCGGACCGCCTCGATGAGCTCGGCGTCGCCGCGCGCCGCGAGGCCGCGCGGCGAGAAGCCGCCGTAGCCGCCCTGGAAGAAGAGCAGCGGCGTCGCGGGCCGGGTCACCGCCATGTCCTGGACGCGGCACACGACGATGAGGTGGTCGCCTGCGGGGACGACCCGGTCGAGGGTGCAGTGGATGTGCGCGACGGCGCCGTCGAGGGCGGGCACGCCGTACGCCGATGGGAACCACGCGACGTCGTCGAACTTCCCCGGCCGCGGCACGGCCATCGTCCGGCACAGCTCGAGCTGGTCGTGCGCGAGGACATTGACGCAGAAGGTCCCCGCGTCGCGCATGAGGGCGAAGGTCCCCGACGTCGTCTTCGGCATGAAGGAGACGAGCGGCGGGTCGAGCGAGACCGACGTGAAGGTGCCGACCACCATGCCGACCGGCTCCCCCGACTCGGTCGTCCCGGTCACCACGGCCACGCCGGTGGGATAGTGGCCCATGACCTCCCGGTAGTGCGAGGGGTCGACGGTTCTCGGCTCGCCCGCCTGCTGGGAATCGGTCACGGCGTCACCTCACTGCTCAAGGACTCTGTAGTAGGCACTACAGCGAAAAGTAGAGTCTCTGGCGCCGCGGCGCAAGGTATCGCGTGCGCACAACGAGAATCAGCCGATATCCGGATCGCCGAGCAGGTAAGATCTTCCGGAGTCACTGTTACAGTGAAAGAAGCCCGGAGGTTTCGGCCCGGGCCCGGCAGCAGGGGGAGAGCAGAGCAGTGCCACGCAAGACCGACCGCCGTCACCGCCAGGGCGACGAGTCCCGGCGTGCCATCCTCGAGGCGACGCTCGAGATCGCGGCGCGCAACGGCTACGACGGGACGACGGTCGCCGCCGTGACCGAGGCGACGGGGCTGCCCGCGAGCTCGATCTATTGGCACTTCGGGAGCAAGGACGGCCTGCTCGCCGCGACCCTCGACTTCTCCTATCGGGAGTGGCGGGCGCTCGCCCCGACCTGGGCCGGCTCCGTCGAGACCGGCTCGGTCGCCGAGGAGGTCGAGACGAGGTTCCAGCGGGCCGCCGTCTCGCTCACGACCTCGCCGGAGTTCTGGTCCCTCGGGCTCCTGCTCACACTCCAGCAGCGGGTCAAGGAGCCGGCCGCGCGCCGCCTCTACGCCGAGGTCCGTCACGAGACCGAGACCGCGATCATGGAATGGTGGGTCCAGGTTCTGCGGCCCGAGGCGGTGACCGAGGACCCGCGACTGCCGCGGCGCCTCGCGCGGTTCCACATGATGCTCATGGACGGTCTCTTCATGCATGTGCGCTCGACCTCCGGCCGCGACGTCAAGCGCGTCGTCAGCCTCGCCGCCCGGGGCCTAGCGGAGCACCTCGTCCGGACTGGGGCAGCGGCATGAACGCGCGGCAGTCCGCGGCCGAGACCGAGTCGGTGTCCGAGGAAGGCGCCCCGAGCGCCCGGTCGGCCGACCGCATCCTCAGGGCGGCCGCCGAGCTGGCGAAGACCCACGGGGTGGCCGGCGCGACGATCGCGGCCGTCTGCCGGCGCTCGGGCCTGCCGGTCAGCTCGGTCTACTGGCACTTCGAGGACAAGGACGGGCTCTTCTCCGAGGTGATCCGGCACAGCTTCGCCGAGTGGCTCGTGACGGTGCCCCGGTGGGAGGCCGAGGACGGCACGACCCTCGGGCAGGGCGTCCGCAATGTCGTGGGCGCGTCGTACCGGACCCTCGGCATGATTCCCGACTTCATGCGCGTCGGGATGCAGGTCCTCCTCGAGAAGGGCGACACGTACGGCAAGACCCGCCGAGCGTTCCTCGACTGCCGGCTCCAGGTCCGACGCATGATCTCCGCCTGGGTCCGGCGGGTCGAACCGAGCGCGTCGGCGGACCGGGCCGACGACGTCGCAACCCTCGTCGTCGCCTTCGCCGACGGAGCGGCCGTCGGCTCGCAGATCTACCCCGACTGGGACTCCGAGGAGTACGTCGACCTCATGTCCGGCATGCTCACGTGTCTGCCACCGGACGACACGGCCGCGTACTGATCCGACGGGTGGCCGGTCCGTCTCCGGCGGCATCACCGTTCCACTTCGAAGTTCCGAAGAGGACCTGATGCTGTCCGTTGTCCGCCACTGACCTCTGGTCAACCCCCTGATCAGCCGCGGCGGATGCGTGCTCGCCGGGAACAGCGGCGACCGGCACCGATACCGGCGCGGTAGGGCTGACCCCCCACGAAGACGCCGGTCCGCAGCAGTGCACAGGTGCCTGTGCACAGACGACTGTGTAGGCATGCCACAGGAACCCGGCACCCCCGGACCACATGCGCCCGCTCGGCCGGCCCCGGCACTGCCGACCGAGCCGGTCGAACTCTCCGACCTCGCGACCCTCAAGGCGCTCTCGTACCCGCGTCGGCAGCGGATACTGCAACACCTCACCCGGCACGGCCCGGCCACCTCCGCGACGCTCGCCCGGGCCCTGGGGCTGAACACCGGCTCCACCAGCTACCACCTGCGCCAACTCGCGCGACACGGCTTCGTCGAGGAGACGACGAAGAAGCAGGCCACGCACGAGGCGGGCGGTGCCACCGGCCGGGAGCGCTGGTGGCGGGCGATACCGGGTGACCGGCGCTTCCCGCCGCGCAGTCGGCAGAGCCCTGAGATGCGGCTGGTCATGGACGAGCTCAACCACCGCGCCTACACGGCCGACCTGGAACTCTTCGAGCAGGCGCAGCAGGGCGGCGTCGGCGACGATCCCTGGGCGGACGCCTTCCCGTACTCGCGTGCCGGTATCCGGCTGACGTTGCCCGAACTGCGCATGCTCTTCGAGGAGTACATCGCCCTGCTCAACCGCTACAGGCGCCCCGAGACGAGCACCCCGCCCGATGCGCGCACCGTGCTGACCCGCTTTTTCGCCTTCCCCGCACCCGCCGCTGCCGACCTCGCGGGTCACGACGACCGCGACGGCCAAGGCCCCCACGCCACACACACCACGAACCCGCCCACAGCGAAGAGGAACGATCCCTGATGATGCTGCGCTACGCCCTGAAGTCGGTCCGTGCCCGCAAGGCCGCATTCATCGGCGCCTTCCTCGCCCTGATGTGCGCTGCCGCCCTGATCACCGCCTGCGGCACCCTCCTGGAGACCGGCCTGCGCGGCACGATCCGCACCGAGCGCTACGCCGCCACCCCCGTCCTGGTCTCGGCCGACCAGAACGTCCACCAGACCACCGTCAAGCACAAGAAGGGCAAGACCAAGATCAAGCACAAGGCGAAGCCCATCGCCGAACGCGCCTGGCTTCCGCAGAGTCTGGAAGGCACCCTCGCGCGCACTCCTGGTGTCGCCCGGGTCGTTCCCGAACTCACCTTCCTCGCCGAGCCGTTGACACCGGGCGGGACGGGTGACCGTACCGCCTACGGGCACGCCTGGGACTCCGCCGCCCTGACGCCGTACCGGCTGACCGAGGGCAGCGCACCGAAGGCGGCGACCGACCTCGTCATCGACCCCTGGCTCGCGGCGCGGGACCACCTGAAGGTCGGTGACCGGCTCACCGTCCAGTCGACACAGGCCCCGCGCAGCTACCGGATCTCCGGAATCGCCGCCCCCGCCACGGACGTACGCCACCAGACATCGCTGTTCTTCTCCACCGCCGAGGCACGCCGGCTGGCCACGCACCCCGGGCAGGTCACCGCGTTCGGCCTGGTCCCCGACCGGGGAACGGACACCGGGCAGCTGCGCCAGGCCGTCGCGCGGGCGCTGCACGGCACCACCGCTCAGGCCGGCAGCGGGGACGGCCGCGGGCCGGTGGAGTTCCTCGACGCGGCCGCGGCGCGCACCATGCTGGTCAGCATGGGCGGGGCCATGGGCGGCACCTCGCTGCTCGTGGCGGTCCTCGTGGTCGTCGGCACCTTCGCGCTGACCGTCCAGCAGCGGTATCGCGAACTCGCCCTGCTCCGCGCCATCGCCGCCACCTCCGGTCAGATCCGCAAGCTGCTCGGCCGCGAGGCCCTGATCGTGGGCGCGGTCGCCGGTACCGCGGGTGGCCTGGCCGGACTGCCTCTGGGCAGCCGGCTGCACAGCAGGCTCGTCGGCATGGGCGCCATTCCCGCCACGCTCCAGCACACCGTGAGCGTGTTCCCGGTCTTCGCCGCCTTCGCCGCGACCCTGGCCGGTGCGTGGGCCGCCGCGCGGATCGCCTCCCGACGGATCGCCCGGATCCGACCGGCCGAGGCGCTCGCCGAGTCACGCACCGAGACCGCGCGGCCGCCGTGGGGACGTGTCCTCGCCGGGCTCCTGCTGCTGGCCGGCGGCACCGTCCTCGTCGTCGTCCTCGCCTCGCTTCGCACCGAGCCCGCCTCCACGCCCGTCACTTTCCTCGCAGTCGTCGTGCTGGCCGGCGCCGTCGCCCTGCTGGGGCCGCTCCTGGTCAAGGCGGCCACGCTGCTCCTCGGCGGCCCGCTGCGGCTCACCGGACCGGGCGGCCGGCTGGCCAGAGCCAACCTGCGCGGCAACGCTGTCCGCATGGCCTCCGTCGTCACCCCGCTCACCCTCCTCATCGGCATGACCTGCACGGTCCTGTTCGTCCAGCCCACCCTCGGCAACGCCGCCCGCGCCCAGGCACGTGAGGGCGTGCACGCCGACTGGGTCGTCCTCGCGGCCGGACCGGGCGTCCCCGCCGAGGCCGCGCGGAAACTCCGTACCCAGCACGACGTGGCCACCGAAGTGGTGCGCACGACCGTCCGGGTCGGCCTCGACAAGTACGCGGCACAGGGCGTCACCCCAGCGGGGCTCACCCGCACCTGGGACCCGGGCGTCACCGCCGGCTCACTCGACCGGCTCACCGAGCACACCGTGGCCCTCAGCCAACTGGCCGCCGATCAACTCCACCTGAAGCCCGGCAACACCCTGAAGCTCACACTCGGCGACGGCACGCCCGCCACACTGACCGTCGCAGCCGTCTACGCCAAGGGGCTCGGCTTCGGAGACCTCACCCTCGCGCATGACCTGGTCGCACGCCACGTCGACAATCCACTCGCCACCTCCGTCCTCGTCGGCACGCCCCGGACACAGACACAACTCGCGACCGCTCTGCGCGAGTTCCCGGGCGTCCGCGTCGTCTCCCCGCAGGACGCCGACCATCTCCAGGCGGACCGGCAACAGGCGAACGCGGAGGCCAACTACCTCGCCATGGGTCTCGTCCTGGCCTTCACGGCCATCGCAGCCGTCAACACGCTCGCCATGTCGGTCTCCGAACGAGTACGGGAGTTCGCGCTGCTGCGCCTCGCGGGCGCCACCCGCCGGCAGGTGCTGCGCATGCTGCGCACCGAGGCGCTGTCGGTGCTGCTTCTGTCCACCGGACTCGGCAGCGGCATCGCCCTCGCCATCCTGACCGCGTTCAGCATCGGCATGACCGGCCACGCCGCCCCGGCCGTGACTCCGTTGCTCTATGTCGCCGTCGTGGCGGTCGCCGGACTCCTCGCCCTCGTCGCCACCGCCCTGCCAGGACGCGCGGCCCTCGGGGTACGGGCGGTGACGGTAGCCACCGCCACGGAGTAGCCCCGGGAAGCCGACGGGCGGCCATGGAACACGCAGTGCCAGCTCACCTCCGTGACACCACCGAGGCCGCCAGGTGCGATCACCGGCACGCTACGCCGGCTCCGGACGCTCAACGATCCCCACACGCGCAGACTGTCGATGAGCCGCCGCAGCAGGACGGCCCCGGCCGGGTGGCCGGGGCCGTCTGCGGTGCGGACGACGTCAGGGGCGGGGTGTCAGCCGGCAAGCGGGGTGCCGAAGCCGGAGGCGCCGGCCGGCGGGCCGAAGTAGGCGGAGCCGGTGCTGGTGAGGTTGTTGGCGGTGCCGGGGAAGGCCCAGACCAACCCGGTCCCGTTCTCGCCCGAGGCGGTGGCTGCCAGGTCCGCCCGGCCGTCGTGGTTGAAGTCGCTGAGCTGGAGCTGGGATCCGAAGCGGTCGCCGGACTCGGCGTGCCCCGGAACGCCCTTGCTGTCCTGGCTGAAGGTCTGGGTGCGGGCGGTGTTGATGCCCTTGGCCGAACCGTGCAGCAGGGTGATGTTGCCGGCGTCCCGGATGGAGGCGTTGGTGCCCAGGCGCTCGGTCGGGTTGCCGACCAGCAGGTCGGCGTAGGTGTCGCCGTCGACGTCGCCGAAGGCGAGGGAGGCGCCGAAGCTGTCCCACGCGTCGTTGTCGCCCGCGACGCCCGGGGTCGCCTCGTTGATGGCGACCGGCTTGCGGGTGGCGCCGAGGGGGCCACCGGCCTCCCCGTAGAAGATGCTGACGCCCTTCCCGGCGGAGAGGGCCAGGTCGGCGCGGCCGTCGTGGTCGATGTCCCCGGTCGCCAGGGGCACCCGGTTGCCCGCGGCGTATGTGATCGGCAGGGTGCCGGCGTCCACCAGGCCGCGGGACGTGCTGTGGAGGTAGTGCAGCCGGAGGTCGTCCGGGTCGGAGTCGATCTCCGGAGGGACAGTCGCTGCGTAGACGACGTCGCTGCGACCGTCGCCGTCGAAATCGCCCACGGTGAAGTGGTCGATCCAGACGCTGCTGCCCGGCGAGACGGTCGAGACCGCCCCGGTACCCGCGGCCCGGGTGATCGGCCCGAGTACCACCCGCAGTCGCCCGGTGACGGTGAAGGCGAGGTCGGTGCGGCCGTCGTGGTTGAAGTCGCCGGTGTGGACCTCCTGGGCCGCGGGCCCGTACGGGGTTCCGGACTTGAGACCGCCCGTCAGGGTGGTGCCGCCGGTGAGGCCCCCTCTCCCGCCCCACAGCACGACGAGGTCGCCCTGCGGGAACTCGCTGGTTCCGATCTTCTCGCCGGGTACGCCCACGACGAGGTCGCTGTACCCGTCGTGGTCCATGTCCCCGACCGCCAGCGCGGCGCCGAACTTGTCACCGGTCTCGTTGCTGCCGGGCACACCCGGCGAGTTCTGATCGATGGTGACGCGCTTGCCGCCGGGCAGTCCCTTGGCGGATCCGTAGATCACAGTGACCCGCCCGGCGCCGCCGCCGGATCCTATGGCGAGGTCTCGGTAGCCGTCCCCGTTGAAGTCGCCTAGGAGGCCGGAGCCCGCGGCCGATGCCGGCTGGGGAAGCACACCCAGTGCCCCGACCGCCAGGGCGCCGGTGGCCGCGACTGCCAGCACGGACGATATGCGTTTGCGCATGCGGTGTTGTCCTGTTCCCGGGTGTCGGATGTCTGTATGGGTGATGACTCGCGACAGGCGGTACTGGTTGTGGCCCGTTCGGTGCGAATCTGCCCTGGGACAACGGATTCCGCTGCGGCCTGAGCGCTCCCCGGGCGGCCGATACTCCAGTGCCGCAGCCGTGGATCGTGCGGCAGCCCGGCCGCTGCGACCGGGACCGGCCTGCGCAGGGGTTGGAAAACCCTCGGTGATACCGGGTCGCACAGACCTCGTCTCGCAAGATCGACCGTGGTGCCGCCGGGTCAGGAAGGGAAGCCGTAGCGCCCCTGCAGCCGGACGAAATGCGCGGGCGTGAGGATCCGCCCGGAGTCCAGTCCCGTCGCCGTGCGCAGGAAGGAGACCACCTGTTCCCGGCCGCCCGGCCCGATGGGCTGTACCAGGCGGCCGCCGACGCGCAGTTGTTCGGCCAGCGGCGCGGGTACCTCCGGAAACGCGGCGGACACGATGACCGCGTCGTACGGGGCGCGGTCCGGCACTCCGCCGCTGCCGTCCCCGATGCGCGGCTCGACGTTCCCGACCCCCTGCCGGGCGAGGTTGCGCCGTGCCTGCGCTGCGATGTCCGGCCGCATCTCTATGGTCACCACGTCGGCGGCCACCCTGGCCAGTAGCGCGGTCTGGAAGCCGAGACCGGTACCGATCTCCAGGACGTGCTCGTACCCGCTCAGACCGAGGCCCTCGATCATCATGGCTGAAAGCGAGGGTTGCGTGGTCACCTGCGCGTGCCCGATCGGAATAGGTACGTCGCGGTAGGCATCCGATCGGTACCCGGTGGGGACGAATGCCGCCCGGGGCGTCGCTCGTACGGCCTGGAGCAGACGCTCGTCGCTGATGCCGGCCTCTCGGACGGCCCTCACGAGGTCCTCGGGTGCAGGGGCGGCTTCGATCATGTCCGCTGCTCTCCGTGCGATGGCCGGAGGGTGAGTGTGCCGTCGGGCTCACCATCGACGACGTCCCGGCCCTGGACGGCCCTGTTCCCGGACATTCTCCCACGCCCGCAGCGGGCACGAGGTGCATCCCGATGCGCTCACGGGGTGGGCTCAGGGAGCCATGCTGACCGTCCTCACATGTGCTGGTCCGGATTCTCCGACCGCGGCGTTCCCTCCTTCACTCAGGGGGCTCGCTGTGAGCCGACGGTTCCCGGGAGCGCCGGCGAGACCGGTCGATGTCGTGCGCCGTGATGATCCCGCCGAGCCGGCCGTCATCCATGACCAGGATGGGCAGCCCGCCCTCGGCGCCAAGGCGCTCCAGGACGGAGTTCAGCGGCTCGTCCGGTGTGGCGAGTGTGCACCGGGACAGCGGGGTTGCCACGTCCCGTGCACGCAGCCACTCCCGCTGCCCGGGCGGCACGGCGACCAGTCGGCGCAGCCGCACGACGCCGCTGGGGTGGCCGTCGAAGTCCAGCACCGGCAGCACCGCGTGACCGGATTGGCCGGCCACCTCGGACAGGAAGCGGCCTACAGTCACCCAGTCCGGTCCGGTGACGACCGGCGTGGTCATCGCCTGGCCCACCTGCACGCCACGCAGGGCCGTGACCAGCTCGGCCCACCGCCGTTCGGCCGCGGAGGTACCGGACACGAACAGGCCGATGACCATCAGCCACAGTCCACCGGTCATGCCCCTCAAGAAGACCAGCCACCCCACCGCGGCCAGAGCCATGCCCATGACCTGCCCGCTGCGCCCGGCCGCCCGCTGGGCCCGCTCGCGGTCGCCCGTACGCCACCAGACCACGGCCTGAAGCAGCCGCCCTCCGTCCAAGGGTGCGGCGGGCAGCAGGTTGAAGACACCCAGCAGCAGGTTCGTGCCCCCGAGCCAGGCCAGTACGGCAACCGGGACTCGCCATCTCAGCGTCGTCTCCACCCCGGCCGCCGCGCCCAGCGAGATACCGCCGAGCAGCAGGCTGGCGACCGGCCCGCTGACGGCGACGCTGAACGCCGTCCGGGCGGTTGTCGGCCGATCCATCCGGGTCAGCCCACCCAGCGCCCACAGCGTCACATCCCGCACGGAGATCCCGGCCCTGCCGGCCATCAGTGCATGCGCTGCCTCATGCACCACCAGACTCGCCAGCAACAGCAGGGCACCGACGACGCCGGCGACCGCGTACACCGCTGCCGCCAGGCCCGGCGCATAGCCGGGCAGCGTCCAGACGGCCAGGCTGTACGCGAAGAAGAGCAGGACGAGCGGCACGCTCCAGTGAGCCCGAATCGCCAGTCCTCGAATGCTTCCGAGCCGGATCGAACCCTTCATCCCCATCACCGCCGCCAGGTCACACCCCCTTTCTCCATGGTCCGCCACAGACGCCACGAGAGGAAACATTCGACGACGAATTCGGAGAACCCGATCACTCTCCGCTGACCAACTCATGGGCCCTGAATGTCACTCGTTCTTTCCGGCGCCCGCCGGCCGCGGAGGTGATGCCTTACGGAGAAATGCGTGCGCTGCCGGTCGGATCAATGGAAAATCTCCTGAGCGCTATCGGTGAGCAAGCCATCCAGGGGCTGTCTGCGCGGCATCGCTCCGGACGGCAGGCGGACCACGCCCAGCGCAATGCCGCGCAGGCCGCCGCAGTGGCCCGCGCGGAGCGGCGCAAGCGCGAGGCGGTGGCCGTCCGGCTCGGCCGAGCGTGGCCTACCCGGAGCGCCACGGGCCTGCCACAGTCACCAGGCTTGACCCTCGGCGCTCAGGCGAGCCGGCCCGCGCCGGTCAGTAGCGCTGCGGCGATCACCGTTGCCGTCAGACGCGCGACCATCGAGGTCCGATCCCAAACCGCGCTCTTGTGATGGACGGCGCCTCATCCCGCTGCGACGACGGGAGCCGGTGAGTCGGCAGCGGAGGCCGGACGGAAGCGAATGTTCCAGCTACTGCATTCCTCCGGCCGCGATTCTTGTCCGTCATCATCGCCGGCGTCCTGAAGAATGGTTACTTGTACCAAACACGGGAAATCGGTCTCCGGACTCTGGCACGCCCTTGACGCCGAAGCCCCCGAACCAGCCGAACCCGCCGAACGGCTTCTGCCTGCCATGGAGAAAAGCCCCCCACCCGCTCCCAGGAGAAGCAGCAGCGGACCGTTGTCCTGTCGTGGATTCACACTCGCGCTCCCGCCACCGCGCGGAGGGCGTCTCGGCGCCGTGTCCGGTGTCCGTGCGGCCGGCGTGGCGGCGTTCCCGACGTTCGGCTGCGACAGCTACACCTCGGATGTCTGCACGGTGAGGTGAGGCACTGGGCGATCGGCCTGCTCCACCGGGGCCGGACCGGGCCAACGACTCCTACCCGTCCCGGCGTTGGCCCGTCGCAGGCTTCGTCCGGAGCGGACCTCCAAGGGGCGACTCGTGGACGCCCCTCGCGCGGCGGGGAACGCCAGGAGAGTCCGGATTCAGCCGGTTGGCGGAGCGCTTCCCGGTCGCAGTGAGAGCCGGTCCTCTAGGGCTGACTGCATTCGACCACCTGCGGACCCGCATGCCGCCGGGTGCAGCGGCTCCCGTTGGCGCGGTCGACACGAGCGCGTTCGCCTGCTCCCCGGAGGCGGCCATCGGATTGCGGCGGGAGCGGCGTCCGCTTAGCTTCAGGGCGTCGGATTCTCCCGATAAAGCCAACATCCACATGTATGTCGGCTTTCTCATGGCATCGAATGGAGCATTCATGTCGGTGATGACCGGTACCCAACCCATGCAGCAGTTCGGCCAGCAGGCCGGCGGCCAGCAGCAGATCACTCAGGTGGTCCAGCAGGCGATCCAGCAGGCCTGTCAGCAGGCGAGCCAGCAGATCGCGCAGCGCATGCAGCAGACGCTGCAGCAGATCCAGCAGGTCCAGCAGCAGCTGCAGCAGCAGGGCATGGCCCACCAGGCTCACCCGTACCTCGCCGTCGCGCTGCACCACACGCTGCACGAGGGCATCCGGCACTCGGTGGAGCAGTCGGTGCAGCAGGCGCTGCCGATCGCGATCGTGACGCTGCTCCAGCAGAGCCAGCAGGGCCAGGGTCAGCAGGGTCAGCAGGGTCAGCAGCCGTGGGGTGGCGGGTACGGCCCGCAGTCGTTCGGTCAGCAGTTCCCGCAGTACCAGCAGCCGGGCTTCGGCTTCGGTCAGATGGGCGGCCAGCCGTTCGGCATGAGCTGACATACGGCGGCGCGCGATGCGGTGTGTCCAGGAGTTGGGTCCCGGGCGCACCGCATCACCGTGGAAGCGCAAGCCGCCCGTCACCGGATCAGGAGCAGAGAACTCAGGCGTGGTGAAGGTGGATGTAATGGTCAAGGAAAGGCCTGCAAACAACCGCGAGAGCGGGTCCGGGGGCGCGGGAGCCGGCGGACCGGGCGCCGAGGGCAAAGAAGCGGGGCCACGCAGAAAGGACACGCCGTCGCCGATCACGGTGCAGCCGCGCCGGTCGAGGTACATGGTGACACCGCTGCCGCAGTATCTTCTTCCGCCGGGGGTTCCCGGACTCGACATGGATGCCGTGTGTGACCGGCTGGACCGGATGCCCGAGGTCACAGTGGTCCGCCGACTCCGGCCGTCGGCGAAGCTCCAGTCGGCGGGGCTCGATCCCTCCTGCCCGGAGGTCGTGGTCGTCGAGGCCGCCGAGGCCCAGGTACCGGCCATGCGAACGCCGAACGTGCACATCGAACCGGACCTGCCGCTGTCGGGAACCGTACCGGCCGCCTCGCAGGCCTCCGGCATGCCGCCACTGCGTGATCCGGGGCTGGTCATGCCCCTGGAACAACCCGTGAAGCTCGCGCTGCGCGTCTGCGGACCGGATGGCGAACCCCTGGCCGGCGCCGCGGTCTTCCTGATCGGGGCGGCCTGGCCGAGCCAGGGCGTCACCGGGGCCGACGGGACGGCCACCGTCACCCTGGCGACAGAGACCGAACGGTCCATCCAGTCCCTGTACGTCCGGCCCACGGGCGGCTACGCGGATCGCTGGATCCATCGTCCCGACCTGTCGGCGACCCAGGAGAACCTCGTCACTGTCACCCCGTTGTCCCAGGTCTATCCGGAACTGGAGCAGCGGCAGCAGTACGGCTGGGGTCAGCAGGCCATGAGACTGGATCGGCTGCCGCCGACATTCCGCGCCTTCGGCGTGCGGATCGCGGTCATCGGTTCGGGCGTCAGTGCCGAGCACCCCGATCTGAAGCAACGGGTGCGCTCGGGTGCCGACTTCGTGCGCGGCACGGACGACGGCTGGGCGCACGACGCGGTGGGCAGCGGCACCCACGCGGCGGGCGTCATCGCCGGGGCCGACACCGGCAAGGGCGTCATCGGCATCGCGGTCGATGCCGAGATCGAGGCCTGTCAGGTGCTGCAGGACGGCCATTTCAGTGACCTGATCGCCGCCTTGGACCACTGCATCGAGCGAGAGGTCGACATCGCCCACATCGCGGTCGCGACCCCGTACACCTCGGCGCTGGTCGCCCGCAAACTCGCCGACGCCAATGCCATGGGCATCGCCTGCGTCGCCCCGGCGGGCGACATCGGCGGACCCGTCGCCTTCCCCGGCTCGCTGCCCACGGTCTTCACCGTCGGCGCGCTGGGAATCTACGGTTCATACCCGCCCGACACCTCCCAGGCGACCCACGCCGGAACGCCGTTGACCCCGGACGGGCTCTTCGCCGCACCCTTCAGCGGTTACGGCCCTGGTGTGGATGCGGTCGCCCCCGGCGTGGCCGTCCTCTCCTGCGCTCCGGAAGGCGGCTACACGGCCCTTGACGGCACCGGCACGGCCTCCGCCCACGTGGCCGGCCTTGCCGCGCTCGTCCTCGCCCACCACGAGGACTTCCACGGCCAGTTGCTGCCCCGCGGACCCGGCCGCGTGCAGCATCTGTTCGGGATCATCGCCGCCAGTTGCCGCCAACTGGCGGCTCCGGGGACCCTGGAGGCCGCCCGTGTGGGACGCGGCCTGCCCGATGCTCTCGTCGCCCTCGGCCTGGCCCCCGGAGTTCAGCTCCCTCCAGCCATGTTGCCCTACACGGCGTCCATGGCCGGCTAGACACCGATACGCGGCACACTCACGCAGCGGCACCCGCCTCACGATGACGCGGGTGCCGTCGCCGCGTGCCTTTCATCCGGTGAGGGGCACGTCAGCGACGTACGTCCGCACCGTCAGGGGGACGTGTGCAAAGCGGCGAGGCGGTCCGGCGGAACCGCCGGTGAGGATCGGGTACGGCTGGGCGGCGACGCCGAAGACGTCCGGTGAGCGCAGGTGGCCGTCCCCCTGCGGACGCCCCGTGTCGACGCCGCCCGCCTCGACACAGTGCCCGATCCAGGAATCCCACAGGCGCCCGGTGGCCCAAGGGCTGCCGGAGAAGTGGTTGAACCCGCCGTGGTTCTCAGCCGGACCTGTGTGTCGCACGATGAACCGGGCCCCTCTCCTGGGCCGCTGTGGACTCGGGTCCAGGCCGTCCCATCCGTCGCCCTCCTCCTCGCTGGGCGCTGCTCCTGCGCAGGGGCAGGAGTACCAGGACACCACCGACGAGTACCGCACCGAAGAAGACGCTGAACGCGGTGGCGCCCGTGAGGAGTCCCGCCATCAGTCCGTGGCCGGTGACGACCCATCCGAGCCCCGGAGCTCCGACGCCCTGGGCGACGTAGCCGACGAGGTAGCCGCCGGAGACCATGCTCGCGCGGTGATGCGGTGCCGCGTGCCTGCTGAGCACGGTGAGGCCACCGGCGAAGTCGAAGGCGTAGGCCGCACCCGCGCACGCCGATGCGAGAAAGAAGATCACCATGGAGTGCGTGGCACCGGTGACGACGAACAGCCACGCCGCGGCGCTTGATCCCACCGCGCCGAGCGTGACGAGGACCCACACCTCCAATCGCCGGGCCAGAAGTGCGTTGACGGCGATGGAGACGGCGAAGACGGACAGGAGCGAACCTGTGACCAGGGCGTTGGTCGAGCCGGCCAGCTGATGTGCGATCTTCGCGCCGAGCGGCAGGACGATGGCGCCGAGAAGGAACGACGATGCGAAGGCGATCGAGCCTGCGGCGAAGACCACACGATTGCCACGGGGGATGACGATGGTGCGCACGCGCCACGGTTCCGCCGTCTCCTCGGCGGTGTGGTGAGGCATGGCCATGACGAAGCAGGCGACCACTGCGATCGCTGCGGCCAGCACGAGGAAGTTGAGGCGCAGCGGATACGGGCCGTACTCGGTCAGGGCGCCTCCCACCACCATCGCGAGGGCGATCCCGAGGGCGGAGACGGCAGTGCCGATCGCGCCGGCGCGCTTCTCCTGGCCGCGCGGGCCGAACTCGACCATGGCGACGCTCGCCGGGCTGAGCGACAGGCCGACACCCAGGCCCATGAACACCCGCCCGGCCAGAAGCCAGGTCACGTCGGTCGCCAGAACGAAAAGCAGCACACCGATCAGCTCGGCCGCCAGGCCGAGCAGCATCGCGGTACGCCTCCCGATGTGGTCGGAAAGGTCGCCGAAGACGACGAGGACGGGGATCAGGGCGATCGGATAGGCGGCGAAGATCCAGGTCACCGTAGTCGTCGACAGGTGCCAGTCGGCCTGGTAGAGCGGGTAGGTCATCGTGGGACAAGCGCTGGTCCACAGGGCCAGCGCGACCACGGCGCCGGCCGTCCAGAAGTTGGCACGCATACGTGGAGAGGGCACGGGGGCTCCAGGTTCGAGGGAGCGCGTCGATCGACCGCGCAGCTGAGTAGTCACGAGCAACTTAGCACCTGAGTAGCTGCCCGCAACTCATCCGGTAGGCTGGCGGCATGCCCAAGACCCTCGGCAAGGACTCGACCTGCTCTATCGCGCGCAGCCTGGAGGTCGTCGGAGACACCTGGACCCTGCTCATCGTTCGGGAGGCGATGGTCGCGGGGTACACGCGCTTCCAGGAGTTCCGGGACGCCCTCGGGATCGCACCCAACATCCTGACCAAGCGGTTGGCGCTGCTCCTCGATGAGGGACTGATGGTGCGGCGCACATACCAGGAGCCCGGTTGTCGGGCTCGCGAGGAGTACGCACTGACGGAGGCCGGACGAAGTCTCAGTCTCGTCATCGCGGCGCTCGGGGAATGGGGTCGCACGCACCGCCCCCACCCCGGCGGGACCACCCCCGAATTCCTGGTCGAGGAGTCGGAGACGCCCGCCCAGCTGGCCTTCGTCACGTCTGACGGTGCTCATGTCCCGCCCGAGCGGCTCGTGGCTCGACGAACCCCCGACCGCTGACCAGGGCAGGTCTCCGGCTCCGCACCCCACCAGCCAGGCGGTGCAGAGCCCGCCGCCTGCTCGGCTCCGGCGCGCTGTCGTGGCCGAGCGTTCGGGAATCCCGCCTGGTGCGGGGCGGACAGACGGACGGAAGCCCCGGCGGCCTCTGAAGGACCGCCGCGCGACTCGTGCCGTGCCGCGCTTCAGCGTGCGCCCGTTCCGGCCCGATCCACGTCACGCCGGCTGCAGCGCCGGGCTCATCGCGAACCAGCCGGCCTGGAGGGCTATCCGCAGACGCGTCGGCGTCCGCGGGACCGCACGAACAGCGCCACCTCGTCCTTCGCCACTGCCCGCGCGTCCCCAGGTGCGCAAGGCCGTGGTGCCACGTGCCGGCAACCAGTGCCCTCGACCACGGCGGCCCGGTCCAGGGCGCGGTCGCCCCGTGAGCCGGATGTGTCCCCGGCGGTGACGCTCGCCCGGGTGCCCGGGGGGTGACGCCGACACCGACCATGGCGTGCGCCACCCGTTCGCCCCGCCTATGGCGTGCGGCAACGCGGCGCGAGGGGCCTCGGCGGTGCCGTGCAGCCCGAGTCGCGCGTCTGCGGCGAGAGCGGTGTCAGCGACTGCGGCGCAGCTTGCTCGGTCCTCCGGCCGATTCGACGGCCGAATCCGAGGCGATCGACGTGATCACCAGTCCGGCGAAGTTCTCCGCGAGCCGCTTGGCGGACAGTCGGCCGTTGGGCCGGTACCACTGCGTCAGGGAGTTCAACTGGCCCAGGATGGCCATGGCGGTGAACGAGATATCGAGCTTCTCGTCGAACACGCCCTCCCGCTGGCCGTCCTTGAGGATGCCGCGCAGCGCGCTGAGGTAGGCGTCACCGCCCGCAGTGATCTCGTGGCGGCGCTCGGGCGAGAGCCGCTCGAACTCCCGCAACTGGATCGTGAAAGCGGTCAGGTTCTTCACCGCGAACGCGACATGCGCATGGACGAACGCCCGCAACCTCGTCAGCGCGTCGCCCTCGAGTTCCACGGCCGGCTGGATGCTGACCAGCGCCGCGTCGTACACCCGCTTGATGATCGCGAAGAGGAAGTCCTCCTTCGAGCGGACGTAGTGGTACAGGCTCCCCTTGAGCATGCCGACCGCATCGGAGATGTCCTTGGTGCTGGTGGCGTCGTACCCCTTCTCCAGGAAGACCATCGCGGCGGCGTCGATGATCTCCTGAAGCCGCTCCGGATCCGGGCCGCGACGCGGCCGGCCCCTGCGCGGGCGGTCGGCTTGGACGAGACCGCTGCTGTCGGAGGAACTCTCAGATGACGGCACGGGGACTGTTCTCCAACTTTCTCGTTCACTCTCGAAGCCTCGGACGGGAACTCGACAGCAAGAGGGTCCCTCCGCAGATCCGGAGCCCATCGCCGGGTTCCCGAATCGACGTTAAGGCCCTGTCGGCCCAAATCAGGCGCACCGTCGACACCTCTTTCATTCTACCATTCGGTCAGTGGATTGAAATCGAGATGACGGTGACACCGTCCGCACCGACGACAGTGTCGCCACTGTCACCGCCGCGCCCTCGCCAGGGCCACTCCACCACCGGACCCGGGAATCCGGTCGGCATTCGCCGTCGACATTTCCCCACCTTTTATTCTATCGTTCGTTTGGTTGATAAAAGATGGCGTGCGATACCTGCCGAGCACGCGTATCGCTGCCGGCATGCCGAACAAAGACCGTACAGCGACAGCGAGAAGAGGCCCCGAGATGTCAGTCCGTCAGACAAGTCCCAGCCCGGCGCGACAGGTCGACTGGGTCTCACCGGGGGCCTTCCGCGTGGCACCGGATGTGTACCGGATCCCGCTGCCGCTGCCGGAGGACGGGCTCAGAGCGGTCAACACCTATGCGCTGATCCAGGACGACGGCGTCGTCATGGTGGACGCGGGCTGGGCGCTCCAGGTCTCACGGGATCAACTGCGCGCCGGCCTCGGGCAGTTCGGCGCCCAACTCGGTGACATCAAGCGGTTCCTGGTCACCCACGCGCACCGCGACCACTACACCCAAGCCATTGCCCTGCGGCGGGAGTTCGGCACCCGGGTGAGCATAGGCCTCGGCGAGCAGCCCACCATCGAATCTGTGATCCGCAGTCCCGGCACGGGCATTGAGGCACATCTTCCCCAACTGCGCCGGGCCGGTGCCCACTCTCTGGTTGCGGCCCTACCGGGCTGGCTCCAGAGCGCGCCGTCGGTCGCCACGGACGACTCCGTCTACGAGGAACCGGACGACTGGCTGACCGACCGGGTCGAGATCGAGGTCGCGGGCCGTCGGCTCACCGCCCTGGCAACGCCCGGGCACACCGCGGGTCACATGGTCTTCGTCGACCCGTCCCTGGGGGTGCTGTTCGGCGGCGATCATGTGCTCCCGCACATCACCCCCTCGATAGGCTTCGAGCCGGTCCCGGCCGAACTGCCGCTGCGCGACTACCTGGCTTCGCTGGTCATGCTCCTGGACCTGCCGGACATGCGTCTGCTGCCCGCCCATGGGCTGCCCGCGACCTCGACGCACACGAGGGTGCACGAGCTGCTGTCCCACCATGAGCACAGGCTCGAAGAGTGTCGCCAGGCCGTCGCCGCGGCTGCGCGGACCGCCTGCGACGTCGCGCGGGCCCTGCCCTGGACAAGCCGCCGCCGTCGGTTCGCCGATCTCGACATGTTCAACCAGGTGCTGGCGGTCTGCGAGTCCGCCGCACACCTGGACCTGCTGGTGCACCGCTCGGACCTGTGTGCCGGCACCGTCGACGGTGTCACGCACTATCTGCCCCGGCCGTGACGGCTTCGGGCCGCAAGACAGCACACGGCGGCGGTCCTGCCAGGGGCCTCTCCTGGCGCGGGTCTCTCCTATCGCGAGCCTCTCCCGGCGCGGCCCCGTGGGAAGCTCACCTGCCGAACACCGAACGGGCAGGCAGCGCACGGCCGCCGTTGCGCCAGGCAACCGCCCAACGCCCGCCGGACCGCTCGCACTCGACCACCGGTGGTGCCCGAGCGCCCTTCGGGCGCGCCTGTCGACGGTGCCGACCACTCCCGTGCGCAGGGTGTGGTGCCCGTGAGGTCGGACATCGACTTCCCACGATGCCCGGCCGGCCGGGTCAGCCGCCGATGTAGGACATCTCGACTCGCGGGCCGGGCAGCCCGCCTTCGGCGCGGAGTTCGGAGGCACGGTCCGCACGACCGGCCCAGGCGTCGGCGATCGTCCCCTCGATCTCCTCGTCGCGGGCGCCGTCGCGCAGCAGGGTCCGCAGGTCCCGGCCCACCGCGGCGAACAGGCATGTGTAGAGCTCACCCGCGGGTGACAGCCGCGCTCGGGTACAGGTACGGCAGAAGGGCCGTGTGACGGAGGTGATCACTCCCACCTCTCCGGCCCCGTCGAGGTAGCGGTACCGCTCGGCCACCTCGCCGGCGCGTACCGGGGCGACCGGCTCGATCGGCCAGCGCGCGTTCAGCCGCTCGACCACCTCGACAGCCGGCACGACGTGGTCGCGCACCCAGCCGTTGGTCGTCCCGACGTCCATGAACTCGATGAAACGGACTGTCACCCCAGCGGTGCGAGCCCACTGCGCGATCGCCTCGATCTGGTGATCGTTGATTTCGCGCCGGAGCACGGTGTTGACCTTCACCGGCAGGCCCGCGGCCTTGGCCGCCGCTATGCCGTCCAGCACGGCCCGGACGGGCTGGACCGTATCGGCCATCGTGCGGAACGTGGCGTCGTCCAGGGCGTCGAGACTGACCGTGAGCCGTTTCAGGCCCGCCTGCTTCAGCGGCTCGGCGAGACGCGGGAGGAGGATGCCGTTGCTCGTCATGGCAAGGTCCTCGACGCCTTCGACGGCGGCGAGGGCGGAGACGAGGTCGGGCAGTCCCCGGCGGAGCAACGGCTCGCCTCCGGTCAGCCGGATCTTGCGGACTCCGAGGCGGGTGAAGACGCCCACCAGTCGAACGATCTCCTCGAAGCTCAGCAGCTCCCGCCGTTCGAGGAAGGTGTGCGTCGAGTCGAAGACCTCACGCGGCATGCAGTAACGACAACGGAGGTTGCAGCGGTCGACGACGGAGACTCGAAGATCCTCCAAGGGGCGTCCGAGCCGATCAACTGGTCCCGGCGCCGCGTGCTGTGCCACAGCTACGGTCCTCCTTCGTATTCGGCCAAGGCTGGCTTGTCGTGACATGGGTGGGAACGGACACCGCTTCGGGGCCCGTAGGAAGCGGCCTACAGCGGGCGCGGGAGCGTGCCGGCTCGTGCCTCGGTGGACAGGCCGAGACTTCCGCCGGGAAGTGTGAGGACCCCTACGTCCGATCCCTGCCGGCCGGGCGGCAGCACGGCCAAGGCGTCGGCCAGCGCCGCGCCCCACAGGCTGCCCGGGCGGTCCCGTCCGACCGGTTCGAGCGTGCCGCCCCGCCACACCGCGGCGACCAGCACGGTATCGCTAGGGTGTGCGCACGGGCCCGGCACCAGCGGAGCGGTAGGCATCGGCCGGGCGGGTCGGCTGCCCAGCCTCGCGAGCAGCGGTTCCAGGACGGTCAGCGCGGCGACCAGCGCCGCGAACGGATTGCCCGGCAGGCCGACCACATAGCGGCCGTCGCTCAGGCCCGCCAGTAGTTGCGGATGGCCCGGCCGACAGGCGACACCGTCCACGTGGAGGTCCGCGCGTCGTGCGCGCAGTGCAGCCCGCAGGTGGTCGGCGGCGCCGACCGACGTGGACCCCGAGACCACGACCACGTCCGCCTCGGTCTCGGTCAGCATGCGGTCGAAGGCGCGGCGGTCGTCCGCCAGATGATCGACACCGATCAGGTCACCGCCCGCGCAGCCGATGAGGCCGGGAAGCATCGGGCCGATGGCGTCGCGGACCTGCCCGGGTTCCGGTCGGCCGTGTCGCCGCAGCTCGTCACCGGTCACCGCCACACGTACCCGTGGGCGGCGGTGCACGCGCAGTACGTCGGTACCGACGCCGGCGGCCAGGCCGAGCACCGCGGGTGTGACGACCGCGCCCTCGGGCAGCAGTTCGGCGCCCCCGGCGATGTCCTCGCCCCGGTACCGGATGTGGCTGCGGCCGCCGGGCCTGCCGGTGACGATGTCACCGCGGCGTTGCGTGCGTTCGACGGGCAGCACCGCGGCGGCGCCGGTCATGACGGGTGCCCCGGTGGCGATCTCCACGGCCTGTCCGGGTCGCAGCGGGCCGGGTCGGGGCCGGTCCCCGGCCACCAGCCGCCCGACGACGGTCCAGGGACCGTCGCCCGCGACGGCGTAACCGTCCATCGCCGCGGTGTCACAGGACGGCAGCGGTACCGCGGCATACAACGGCTGGGCGAGCAGGTGCCCTTGTGCAGCCGCCAGGTCGACGGTGCTCTCCCCGAGCGGTTCGGCGATCTCCCAGGCCATCCGGCGGGCGTCCGGCCAGGCCATGCCCATCAGGGCAGGTCCCGGATCGCCGGGGCTGCCGCTCGGCGCCGGACGCAGGGCTCGCCCGCCGACGGCACGCTCACGCCCCGGTGGCCGCGGTGGACACGGCCGTCTCGGCCGACAGGCCTGGTGCTCGGGACAGGGCCATCTGTTCGCGAGCACTCACGGGTGGTCGTGACCTCTCGGTCCCGGCGGGTGCGCGGCGGGCGGTGCGAGCCGCCCGACGGCCTCCATGAGTTCCCCCTGCCCCGCGCGGCCGGGGGCGTCTGATCGGCTTCAGGGGCATGCCCCGCGGAGGTCCGGTCAACGAGTTGCCGGCGGATGGCCGACTGGCCGCCCTGCCGGACGGACACCGGCCCGGCGGCAGGACGAACGCGCCCGCCTAGCCGCCCGGGCCGGCACAGCGGTCGGCTCAGGGAGCTCATGCGACGCCCGACCAGACACGCTCGCCACCGTCGGTGTTCTGGCACTTCCAGACCGGGATGCGCTCCTTGATCCGCTCCACCACGGAGCGGTTCAGCTCGTAGCACTCGGCCCGGTGAGCCGTGGCGGTGCACACGACGAGAGCGAGTTCACCCGGATGCAGACGACCCACTCGGTGCGTGGCCGCGACCCTGGCCTCGTCTGTCAGGACGCCTCGTGCGAGGAGCTCGTCGACCACCTCCGTGACCACGGTGCGCAGCACCTGCTCCGCGTCGGGGTGACATGTGTACTCCAGGGACTCCACCACGCCGACGACCTCGGGATCGTGATCGCGGACCTGGCCGACGAAGCTGACGACCGCACCGGTACGTGTCGACTCGACCAGACGGAGGTGCGCTCCCAGGTCGAGCACCTCGTCGGTGACCGCTACGGAGATCGCCACGGCGCGCGGGCTCAGGATCTTCATGGCTCTCGTTCCTCCTCGTGCTCGGACCGGGACCGCGGCTGCTCGTCGGTCCCGTTCCCCTTCCCCCTCGTCCTCAGTGGCTGAGGTAGGCGTCCTGGATCCTGCCCTTCTGGTTCCTCAGTTCACCGGCCCGGCCCCTCAGGGAGATCCGCCCCCGGCGAAGGACCACCGCCTCGTCGACCCGTGACAGTGCTTGGTTGATGTGCTGCTCGACGAGAACGACGGCGATCTTGGATTCGTCCGCGGCGCGTCGCACCTCGTCGAGGAGTCGTTCGACCACCTTGGGCGCCAGCCCGAGCGACAGCTCGTCGATGAGCAGGATCTTCGGATTGCGCGTCAGGGCGCGTACGAGGGTGACCATCTGCTGCTCACCCCCGGACAGCAGGCCGGCCGGCTTCGACATCAGCGGCTTGAGCTCAGGGAAGATGTCGAGGGCCCGAGCCACGTCGCACTGTCCCACTTTGAGGTTCTCGAGCGTGGTGAGCTCCATGAAGACGGAGCGGGTCTCGCTGATGAAGGCGAGGCCCTCACGTGCCCGTGCGTGCAGCGACTTGGGCGCCGGCTTGCCGTACATCTGGACGGACCCGGCGAGTGGCTTGAGCACACCGGCCAGGGTGAGCAGTGTGGTGGTCTTGCCCGCACCGTTGGGCCCGAGTATCGCCGTCATCTGCCCCGGCTCCACGGACAGGGTGAAGTCGTGCACCACCGGGTGGTCGTGGTAGCCGGCACTGACCGCGTCAGCGTTGAGGATGGTCATCTCGACTCCTTGGAGGGGACCGGCTCTGGTTCTTCCTCTGCCGTCTCGGCCGCCTGCCCCAGGTAGGCCTCGACGACCGCGGGGTCGGCCTGGATCTCCTCGGGTGTGCCGTAGCCGATCTGCTCGCCGAAGTTGAGAACGGTGACGTGGTCGCAGGTCTGCATGACGAAGGACATGTCGTGCTCGACGACGAGGATGGCGAACCCCCACTCGTCGGCCAGCCGCCGTACGACGACGCGGAGTTCCTCGACCTCCTGGCCGCTGAGCCCTGCCGCGGGCTCGTCGAGGAGCAGAACCTTCGGGTTCTGCGCCACCGCACGGGCGATGGCCAGCAGTCGGCGCTTGCCGTAGGAGAGCGAGCCGACCAGTTCGTCCCGGTGAGGGGTCAGTTCGAGTTCGTCGAGCGCGGCCGCCGCCTCTGGCGTGAGCACCGGAGTACGCGGGTGGAACAGATCCGTGAGGTAGGTCCGCAGGGAGCCGTCATCACAGGCGGCGAAGATGTTCTCCTGGACCGTACTGGTCTCGAAGAGCTCCAGGGACTGGAACGACCGCGCGATGCCGGCGCGGGCCCGGAGGTGTGCGGGCAGCCTGTCCATCCGTTCGCCGTTGAGGCGGATCTCGCCGGCGGCGGGAGCCGTGAAGCCGGTCACCGCGTCGATGAAGGAGGTCTTGCCCGCGCCGTTCGGCCCGATGAGCCCGAGCACCTCTCCCGGTCGGACGGTGAGGCTCACGTTCGAGACCGCGGTGACGCCGCCGTACCGGACGGTCAGGCCCTTCACCTCGAGGGTCGTCGGAGCGCACGGTTGCGGCTTCACCCGCCGTACGAGGGTGTCCGCGGACTCGGGCTTCGCAGCGGACTTCCGTATGCGCCTGGCGATCGCATGGAGGAGCTTGAGGTTCTCACCGGCGAGGCCGTTGGGGTTCTGCACCGCCAGCAGGACGACTCCCAGGCCGCCCACGAGTCCCAGCCACGCGGGGTCGGGGTTGTGGAAGATGTTCATGAGGATCCAGCTGCCGATGCTGCCGGTGGCGAGTGTCGCTCCGAGGATCGATCCGCTCAGGTAGCCGACGCCGCCGACGATGGCGAAGGCGACGACGAGCAGCGACGACATCGGCTGGTAGTTCTCGAAGATCAGTGCGGAGTCCTTGAAGGCGAGAGTCACACCGCCGAGCGCCGCCACGACCGACGCGAGCGTGAACGCGAAACCCTTGCCGGCGAAGACACTGATGCCGAGGCTCGCGGCGGCCCGTTCGTTGGTGCGGATGGCGAGCAGGCGGCGACCTGCTGTGCCACGCCGGACGTTGGCCACGACCAGGGCGCAGGCGACGAACACGAGGAACACGAAGAGCGCGTACTTCGAGGGGTCCATCAGTGGATCGATGTCGATGCCGAAGAAGGAGCGGTCACCGGTCGGGATGCCGGCGGCGCCTCCCGCGAGGTCACCGTTGGTGAAGACGAGGGCCGTCACCGCGACGCAGACGCCGAGCGAGATGACGGCCAGATCCATGCCCCGGGTGCGCAGCGCGGGAAGACTGATGACAAGCGCCACCGGCACGATGAGCACCACGGAAAGGATCAGTGCCACGGAGAAGGACAGTCCCGCGTCGTTCACGAACTTCCCGGCGAGCAGGGCGGCCAGGCCGCCCACGGCGAACTGCGCCAGGGACAGCTGTCCGGCGTACCCGAGAAGCACCGTCATCGACAGGAGCAGCAACGCCCAGGCCATGGTCACGGTCACGGCGTCGACGAAATCGATCGGGAACACGCGCAGGATGAGGAAGGCCGCGATCACGACGGCGGGAATCACGACCAGCGGCCTGACGCGGCCCGAGCCGACCTCCGGCAGCATGTCGTTGACGTGGCCTCGGCCGGGAAGTCCGCGGCCACGCAGCACGAGCACCGCGATGATGAGAAGGAACGGCAGGCTCTCGGCCACGCCCTGGGCGTGGACGTAGTATCCCGCCAGCGACTGCCCGACGCCGATGAGCACGGAGGCCACAAAGGTGATCGGGAACGACTTGAGCGCGCCGAACAGTGCCGCCGCGAGGACGGGCACGACGAGCATGGGCATCTCCGCCGCGCTCAAGGACGAGAGCGGGGCGATGAGGATGCCGGCGACCGCGGCCACGGCGCTGCTGAGCAGCCAGGTGAGCCGCCCGAACGTGGTCGGGGACCACCCCAGACTCGCCGCGGCCACCGGGTTGTCGGAGGCGGCCCGCAGTGCGAGGCCGACGGTCGTGAACCGGTTCACCGCCCACAGGACGACGGTGAGCACCGCCGCGATGGCGAACATGATGAGCCGGTCGATCCCGATGTACACGCCACCGAGAGTGAGGGTCGACGTCGGGAGGAACGAGTGCACGCTCTGCGGGTTCGCCCCCCAGATCAGCACAGCGGCGTTCTGGATGAGGATCATCAGCCCGAGCGTGGCGATCACACGTGCGATCACGGCCGCCTTGGCGAGCGGGCGCATGATCAGGTCGTAGACGAGTCCGCCCAGCACGGCGGTCGCCACCACGGCCAGCAGGAGGGCCGGGACGAAAGGCACGCCCCGGTTCTGCCTGAGCTCGAAGAACAGGAACCCGCCGATGAGCGCGAACGCCCCCTGCGCGAAGTTGAGGACACCGGATCCGCGGTATGCAAGGACGAGCCCCTGGGCGAGAAGGGTGTACGCCGCGCCCGCTCCCAGGCCGAGCAAGGCGAATTGAATGAACGTGGTCATGTCGCTCCTACCGCTGTGTCAGGGCGCCGGCGCCAATGGCACTCAGCCCAGCTCCTTGACGATGTCGACGGGTGCTATGTCGGTCGGAGCGACCGCACCGGCCTTGATGACGAGGAACCGGTACGAGGCATGCGCGACACGTGGCATCTCGGCCGGCCCGCTGCCCTTCGGCGTCCAGGTGGCCAGACCCATGAGATCGACGTTCTTCGCCTTGGCCATGGCGTCGCTCAGGCTCGCACTGGAGATGCCGCCCTTGATCGCGGGAGCGCCGCCCTGGCCCTCGGCGAGTGCCTTGACGGCATACACCGACAGCCATGCGTTGATGGCGGTGGGCCGCTTGAGACCGGGGTCGGTGGAGCCGGCGGCCTCCATGTCGGCGTTGAAGGCCTTGATGCCCTCGCTGCTGGTGTCGCTGTAGGCCGGGTACGCGCTGACGAGCAGCAGTCCCTCCGCCGGGGCACCTGTCTTCTTGGCCTCGTTCACGCCGAAGGCGGTGGCGTGCTGGGCGTAGTGGACCTTCATGCCGACGGCCTGGGTGGCCTTCATCACCCCCTGGATCTGGCCGACGGTCGCGTTGAACATGACTCCGTCGCCACCCATGGCCTTGATCTGCCGTGCGAAGGGAGCGTAGTCCGAGACGCCGCTGGTGGGGATCTTCACGCTGCCGCCGAACTTGAGCCCGGCCGCCTCGGCGCCCTTCTTGACGAGATCGGCGTTGGCGACGGCGGACGGCACGTCGGCCGCTACGGACACGATGGTCTTCGCCCCTTCACCCTTGAGGCCGAAGGCGGAGGCCACCGAGCTGCCGGCCGAACCACCCTCGAACGGGTACGCGGCGGCGGAGTTCAACTCGATGGCGTTTCCGCGCGGCATCAGGCCGATGGCGGGGATCTTGGCCTTCTCGAAGACCGGGAGCGCCTGGCTCGAGAAGGTGTCGGTGTAGCCGACGACGGCGGCGACCTTCTCGGACACGGCCTGCCGGGCACAGGCGAGGGCCTGGTTGGGGTCCGAGTTGGTGTTGCAGAAGGACAGCTCGATCTTCTTGCCGTTGATACCGCCCTTGGCGTTGATCGACTTCACTGCCGCCTCGGCGCCGGCCTTGACGTCCGGATAGTTCTGCAGCGGTGAGTTGACGGCCGTGATGTTCATCAGCTTGATCGCCCCGTCGGAGCCTGCCGAATCCGCGGCGCCGGCGCTGCTGCAGGCGCCGAGCACCGGTAGCAGCGCAACGAAAGCAAGGGCCGCCTTGTGCGTGCGCGTCATGTGTTCTCCCGCTGGATGAAGGTTGGGAAACTGCCGATCGCGATGGGCGGAACGGGGGGCTCGGATCAGTACTGATCGATGTCCTTGCTCAGTCCGCCTCTGTGTGCGGACGACGATGGCAGCGCGGCCGGTTTTCTGTCAATCGGTCGTTTGGTGGAATTTACATAACGGGTGTGCTGCCGAAACTGACATAGCGTCAACTTCCTTGTTTTTTAGGGAAGTTGGCGCTACGCCAGAGAAGAGAAGGACGAATTCGGGGGGACGTCCGACCGTCCGCGTCGGATCAGCACGCATCCTCCGGCGGGGTGGACACCGCCATGAGGGGCCGCTGAGGATCTCGGCTGGATCGGTGAACAGCGGCGCGCGCGGCAGCCAAAGGGAGCAGCCGGACGTGGCGACCGACCGCGACTCACCGGGGCGCGACCAGCGTCGGTGGCGGCAGGTGCAGGCGCGCGGGCGGCCGTCGGAGGCACGAGGCGAGTCGGTGGGGCCGATGAAGCATCGTCCACCGACGGCCGACAGTTCGCCGCCCGAGCCGGCGCCTGCCCCGTCCGTCACCGCGACACACCCACCGGTGTACGAACCTGACGAGGTCCTACTGCGCCTGAGACGGGAAGGGAAGCGGGTTCATCAGGCCGGTACGCCCGGTGGCGCCTCCGTCGACCGGTAGCACCGCTGCCGTGATGAACGACGCCGCAGGGCTCGCGAGGAAGGCGATCGCCTCGGCCACCTCCTCCTGCTCGCCCCAGCGCTGCATCGGCAGAGCCCTGCGCAACTCGTCGTAGCGCTCGGGCCGGGTCTCCTTGATCGGTCGTGTGAGGTCCGTGTGCACCGGCCCGGGCGCGACCACGTTGACCCTGATCCCGGCCTGTGCGAGGTCGACGGCCGCGGACCGGGCAAGGTTGCTCACAGCCGCCTTCGACACGCAGTAGGCCCAGTGCTCGGGCTCACCTCCGGTACCGGAGACGGAGGACAGCAGGACGATCGATCCCCCGCCGGCCCGCCGCAGGGCGGGCGCGACGGCACGTATCCCGAGGACGCCGGCCCGTACGTTGACCTCCATCGTGCGGTCGTACGTCGCCAGGTCGAGCTCCTCCACACTGCCCCAGGCGGTGACCCCGGCCGAGAGCACGACGGCGTCGAGGTGCCCGTACCGCTCCTCGGCGAGCGCGACCGCCCGGGCGGTCGTCTCGGCGACCGTGACATCTCCGGCGAGCGCCGCCCCTCCCTCGCTCTCGAGCCACTTGAGCCGGGCAGCGTCGATGTCGACACCGACGACCGGGCCGTGGCGTCGGAGCCACAGCCGAGCGAACGCCTCGCCGATGCCCGATCCGGCACCGGTCACAAGCGCGACGCGCCCGCCGTCCGCGGGCCCGTCGCCCGCCGTTGCGGAGGTGCCGGGTGCGGTGTGTTGCATGGTCACTTCTCCCCTCCTCCGGACGTGCCGTGCACCTGCTCCTCGGCAAGCTCACGCAGCCGGAACTTCTGGATCTTCGTCGTGGACATCGGCCACTCGTCGACGAAGAAAACATGACGGGGGACCTTGAAACCGGCCAGCGCCAGGCGGCAGTGCTCGATCAGCTCCTGGGGCGCGACCTGCCGGTTGGGGGCGAGCTCCACGAAGGCGACCGGAACCTCGATCAGGCGTGCGTCGGAGACCCCGACGACCTGGGCGATCTTCACCCCCGGGTGCTGGCCGAGATGCGCCTCGATCTCGGCGGCTGCGACGTTCTCGCCACCGACCTTGAGCATGTCCTTGAGCCGCCCGGTGTACGTCACGCGGCCCTGCGCGTCGAGCGTGCCGAGGTCTCCCGTCCGCAGGAAACCCTGTTCGTCCGTCCGCTCGGCGGTGTAGGCCGGATCGTTGAGGTAGCCCTCGAACATTCCCGGTCCGGCCACCCTGATCTCTCCGGGAACACCGGCCGGGCACTCGAGCCCCGTCTCGGGATCGACGATCCGGATCCGCATACCGGCGAAGGGCCGCCCGGTCGTCCCGATCCGCTCCTCGAAGGACTCCTCGAGATGACTGTAGGTGATGACTCCGCCGGCCTCGGTGAGCCCGTACGACGAGACGACCTTGGCGCCCGGGAAGGCGGCCTCGACGCCGCGCAGGTAGTCCGCCGGGCCCGTCTCGAGGATCCCTCGGATCCGGGTGAGGTCCGACGAGGCGAAGTCCGTATGGTGGACCAGCGCCTGGGTGATCGTGGAGAACGCCGGGTAGGCGAAGGTCGCACGCTCCTCGACGAGCTGCCGCACCGCGACGTCCGGGTCGAAGTGCAGCATGCTGAGCACGGCACCGCCCCGGCTGATGTTCGCGATGGTGGGCAGAAGACCGGACATGTGGAACAGCGGCAGCGGATCCCAGAACCTCTCGTCCTCCGTCAGCGAGAAGCGGTCCGCGACGCACATCGCGGTGCGTGCGAGGGCCTGGTGGCTGAGCGGGCACCCCCGGGGGGCGGACGTCGTGCCCGAGGTGTACATGATGACGGCGATGTCCCGTCCGCCCACCTGCGACCGAAGGGCATGGAGGTCGGTGCCGGCGCGGCAGGCCGCGCCTCGGTCCCAGGCGGCCTGGTCCACGTGTCCGGGCGGACTGGACGTGCCCAGGACGACGAGGTGACGCAGCGCCGGCGGCCGCTCGTCGGCGAAGGACCTCGCCAGCAGGTCGACGAACGGCGTGTGCTCCGCGTTCACGTCCGTCGTCACGATGACCGAGAGACCCGCGTCATGCGCCACATGGCGCAGTTCCTTGGGCTTGTACCTGGCGTTGACCAGGACCGGTACCGCACCGATGACATGGCATCCGAAGAACACCTCGAGGAAGGAAATCCGGTTCGGCATCAGGATTCCGACGCGGTCGCCACGGCCGACGCCCAACGAGAGCAGGGAGCGGGCGGCCCTCTCGGCGCCGTTCCGCAGGCCTGAGAACGTGCTGCGCTCGTCGGGAAAGACGACGGCATCCCGGTCGGGCCAGTCGGCGGCCGCCCGATACAGCAGATCGCCGACGGTGGGCACCTGAAGCTGCGTTGACTGGGCGGTGCGGGTCAGTGTCATGACGCATCCTCGGTTGCGCGAGTCACGGGGAACTGGACCGGCTGACAGGCGAGGGCGAGTCCGCCGGAGCCCGCCGCGATGTCGATCGCGACGCCCCTGTCATCCGTCCACGTCGAGTACAGGAAGGCGCCGCCCCCGGGTCCCGGCACCGGCCGGGACAGCTGGAGCACGCTCCACTGCGCGCTTTCGGGAGGCCTCCGGCCGAACCACAGCACCCGATAGTCGCCGGTGGGCTCGGAGGCGACTGCCCCCGAGGTGACACGGGCGCTCCACACGCCCTCGCGGTCGAGGAACTGCGCCTCGTCGGGGGTCACGACGTCCCGGTAGTACCGCGACGCGTACGCAGCCTGCTCGGCTTGCCGAGTCTCGTACCAGGTCTCCGAACAGACGACGCCCCGGCCGTGGCCCGGCTCGGTCAGCGGCCGGTTCTGGACGTAGGTCCGCAGCCCGGGCGTCGCCGCGAATACCTTGCCATGTTGATGCTGCCAGTGCCTTTGCGCGATATCCCAGGGGAGGTCCGCGCGTTGCGGCACGAGAAATATCCGGTGCTGCATCACACCCAATTTACCTACCAATCGGTTGGTTGCCTCACATTATGGCGGCGGTCAGGGGCAGTCAACGGTTTGGTCAAAGCGCATCGCGTCGAGCGCTCGCGACAGAGCCCGAACGCCGGCCCGGGCGCGCCGCGCGGGGCTGCGGTGCGGGTCGCCCGCTACGGGCGCCTCCACGGACAGCGGGGCTGCGGGCCCCAGAGCATCGATGAGAGCGCGAAGGTCGTTGACGCCATCGCCGGGAAGCAGCCGGGAGGAGACCGCCTCCCGCAGCAGAAGATCCGGATCGAAGAGCCCGGAGGGTGCGGGCGGCACCCCGCACACCTGGAGATAGGGGAACAGCTCGGGGCGCCGCGCCGCGAGGACCGCGACATCCTGCGCCGACCCACCCGACCGATGCAGGTGGAGGGCGTCCACCAGCACCGCGGCGCACGGGTGCCCCACCGCCTCCACGATCCCGAACGCGGACTCCAGGTCCGGTGTCGCGCTGAAGCGCATGAACTCCAGGCAGACCCGTAGTCCCGACCCCTCCGCCAGCTCGCAGACACGGGCGAGCTCCTCGACGCACTCGTCGGCGCTCAAGTCCGTGTTCACTGCCAAGAGGTGGCGGGCACCCAGCGCCGCCGCCACCTCGATCGCCCGAGCGGCCTCACCGGCTGGGGTGGCGCCGGCCAGCCGGAGAACCTCGGCGTCGAGCACCGTCAGACCGGTTTCCTCCAGCGTCCGCTGGGTGCGCGCCAGGGTGGCCGGATCGTGCCGCAGATCAGCAGCGACCGACCCGCGGCTGCCGGTCACGCGAACCGAGACGGAGTCGAATCCGGCATCCGCAGCCACGCCCACCAGCTCGGGAGCGGGGATGTCGAGGAAGTTGAGGACTCCGAGCGCCACCTCGTGTCCGGCGATCACCGGACCGTCCCGGCCGCGCGCCTCAACGGCGCTCCCTGATGACGTTCCTGCCGTCCCAGCCGACGGATGCCTGCCGCACCTTGGAGTAGAGAGACCTCATGTAGTCGGTGGCCTCGTAGCACTCGACGAGGTGCCCCACCTCCGGTCCCGGGTCGAAGAAGAGGAACCTCACCTCCGCGCTCCAGGCGTCCATGACCAGCGGAACCGATTGGGACTCGAGCGAGGCCCGCGCCTCCTCCAGGTCGTCGACGAAGCACGCCACATGGTGGATCCCCCGGCTGCCACGCCGCATCACGTCGGCCAGACCCTGCGGCTCCAGCGCGTGGTGATGCACGAACTCCACCATGATGTCGCCCCACTGACCCAGCGCGCAGCTGTGGTCGAAGACCGCGGGCCGGCCACCCGCCAGTACCCTGATCGTGGGGACGTGCTCCCGGACGAAGAACGGGCCGGCGCCGGTGAGCTCATGCCATCGCACCGCGGCCTTGCGCACATCCGTGGTGGCGTAGGCGACCTGGACCACGGGCCCGAGGCCCTTCACCGGGCCCATCACGCCGACGCCCCGGTGAGCGCGCTGATCTCGTCGTGAGCCAGCCGGAGGCCGCGAACCTGCTCGAGCTCCTTCAGCTGGGCCACCGTACGGGCGCTGGCGACGGGCGCGGCGACGGACGGCTGCTCGCGCAGCCAGGCGAGCGCCACCGCCGCCGGGCTCACCCGGTGGGCAGCGCTCACCTCGTCGAGGACGGCGAGCACCGCACGTCCGCGTTCGTCGAGGTGGCGCAACGCCGACGCCGTACGGGCGGTGCCGCTGTCGTCGGCGGCGTCACGGTACTTACCCGTCAGGAATCCCTGGGCGAGCGAGTAGTACGCCAGGGCCGGCACGTCTCGCGTCAGCAGCAGATCGCGGTAGTCCGCCTCGAACCTGGCACGGCGGACCAGGTTGTAGTGGGCCTGGAAGACCTCGAAGGAAGCCCATCCGTTCGCCGCGGCGACGTTGAGTGCCTCGGCGAGCCGGTCAGGCGCATAGTTCGATGCGGCCAGGTGACCGACCTTGCCCTCACGCACCAGTTCGTCCAGTGCGGACATCGTCTCCTCGAGCGGCGTGTCCGGGTCGTCGAAGTGGGCGAAGTACACGTCGATGTGGTCGGTCCGCAGTCGCCGCAGGGAGCCCTCCACACCGGCCCGGACACTCGCCCGGGACAGCCCAGGCGCGCTCTCCAGCCGACCGACCTTCGTCGCGATCCGCACGCGGTCCCGGTTTCCGCGGGAGGCCAGCCACGAGCCGATGATCCGTTCCGACTCGCCCCCGCCGTGGCCCGGCACCCATGCCGAGTACACATCGGCGGTGTCGATCATCTGGCCGCCGGCGTCGGCGTAGGCGTCCAGAACCGCCATCGACTCGCTCTCGTCGGCTGTCCACCCGAAGACATTGCCGCCGAGCACATAGGGATCGCCGATCCTCAGCCGCGCCCGCGTCGGTGATGTCACTGCTCGGCCCCCCATTCGTACGCGATCTCCTCGGCGAGGAACCATGTGACCTCGCCGGCGAAGGTCTTCTCGTGCTCCGTGGCCGCGGCACCCGCCTCGGAGGCGAACGCCTCCCGGACGGCACGCTTGTCGTCGAACCACACCTCGGCCACGCCGTCGACGGGCCACGTTCGCGTCCGCCCCTCGAACGCGAGGTTCTGGGTGTACCGGCGAACTCCGGGCATCGGCAGCACCAGCTGTGCGTGCTCCTCGCACCACAGGTGCCGGAACTCCTCGAAGCCGATGTCCTCCTTGCGCCGCACCACGGCCACAAGCTTGATCACGGGGCTTCCTCCTTCCAGGCGGGCCTGGCGTCCGTCCAGACGATCCGGCCGGCCACGACGTCCTCGACCGTCGCGCCCTCGGGCATGACCGGCTCCTCCCATTCCAGCTCCGTGGACGCGAGTTGGAGCAGGGTGCCGAACCCCGACGACGGACGCACGTACGTCTCGCGCCAGTACGGGTTGGCCGTGTGGGTGTCGACGGTCTCGAATCCGTGGGACTCCAACGCTCCGACGGCCTCTTCCACATCGGGAACGAAGCCGGTCATGTGGTGGAATCCCGGTCCGTGCTTCTCCAGGTACGCCGCCAGGCGGGAGTCCGGAGTGAGTGGCTGGATCAACTCGATCTTGATCCCCGGCGGGTAACGGAGCTGGACCGTGCGCAGTCCCTGGTTCTCGTCGTCGCCGCCCGCGATGAGCTTCCCTCCGAGGAGGTCGTGGAACAGCGGTACGGCCTCGGCGAGGTCCCGGACGGCGATGGCGACATGGTCGAGCCTGCGTACGAGCGCGTTCTGGGACACGGCTCACACCTCGTCGGACTCGGCGAGGCCCAGTTCCGCGCAGAGTTGTTCGCGGAGCCTGAACTTCTGGATCTTCGTCGCCGCCACCGGCCATTCCTCGACAAACCGCAGATGGTGCGGCACCTTGAAGGTCGCCACCCGGCCCTGGAGCCATTCCCAGATCTCCCGGTCGGTGACGCTGTGACCCGGAGCCAGCTCCAGGAACGCGGCCGGCACCTCGACCAGACGCGGGTCCGGCACGCCGACGACCTGGGCGATGCTGACCGCGGGGTGCGACTGGAGCAGCTCCTCTATCTCGACGGCGGCGACGTTCTCGCCGCCCACCTTCAGCATGTCTTTGAGCCGCCCGTGGTACGAGACCCGGCCGGCCTTGTCGAGCGAGCCGATGTCGCCGGTGTGGAACCACCCGTCGTCGTCCGTCTTGTCGGTCGTCAGTGACGGGTCTCCGTGGTAGCCCTCGAACATCGAGTACCCACGGACGCAGATCTCGCCCCGCTCCCCAAGCGGGAGCGTCCCCCCCGTCGCCCGGTCCACGACGCACAGCTCGATTCCCGGGAACGGCCGGCCGCACGTGTTGGTCCGGTCCTCCAGCGAGTCGGTGATCTCGCTGAAGGACACGCATCCGCCTGTCTCCGTCGAGCCGTAGGCGGTCACGAGCGTCGCGTGCGGCCACAGCTTCTGGAGTTCCCGCAGACGGGCGGGCGGCGCGACGTTGTTGACCAGCCTCAGCTCGCCGAAGTCGACCTCGGCGAAGCGCGGGTGCTGGGCCAGAGCCTGGGTCACCGTCGGGAACGTCGGGAAGGCGTGGGTCACACGTTCCTCGTGCATCAGGGTCAGTGCCGCGTCCGCCTCGAAGTGCTGCATCGAGATGAAGGTGCCGCCGACGTAGAACGAGGCGATCATCGGCAGCACCGAGGACATGTGGAACATCGGCAGCGGGTCCCAGAAGCGGTCCCCCCGGCGTACGTCGAGTCGTTCCCCCACCGCGATGCCGTTGCGGACCACCATCTCGTGGGACAGCAGGCACCCCTTGGGGGCCGAGGTCGTGCCGGAGGTGTACATCATGGCGGCGATCGAGCGCAGCGACACCCGCCGGCGCAGCAGGTGCACATCTGCGCTGTCGACGGTCTCCGCGAGGGCGTCGAAGGCGTCCGCCGTCGTGTGGACGGGCGGCACCTCCCCGGGCAGCTCGCCGAGCATGACGATGCGCCGCAGCTGCGGTACCGATGCGGTGGGGAGGCCCTGCGGGTCGGTGGGATCGAGGTCGGCGAGGGCGGACTCGATCCGTTCCCGCATGCTGAAGGGCTGGCCCGGCTGCTCTCCCGAGAGCAGGACCTTGGCCCCCGAATCGGCGAGCACGTGCGTGAGGTCGCGGCCCTGGTACCGGGCATTGATGAGGACGGCGACCGCCCCGATCATCGCGCTCCCGAAGAGGCAGCGCACGAAGTCCGGAGAGTTGGACATCAGAACGGCGACGTGGTCGCCCGGGCGGACGCCGAGCGCGAGGAGAGAGCGGGCCGTGCGCTCCGCCTGCTCGGCCAGCTCGGGATACGTCCACCGTGTCCCGGGGAAGACGATCGCCTCGCTGTCACCCCACAGTGCTGCACCGCGCAGCGGCACGTCCCCGAGGGGAACGGCCTCCGCCCAGGTCCGCGTGTCGGCGTCGAAGGGTGGTGGTGCGTATCTGCTTGCCATGTCGTGACTCGGCTCTTTCGTCGACGGTTCGGAAGACGGCTGAACGACGTGGTTCCGTGTGTTCACCGGTGGTCGTGGGTGGAGCGCAGCCCGTTCCAGCGGCGACCCGGCATGGCCTGGGCACGGCTGGGCGGAGGGGTTCGCCTAGGCGACGGTCCAGGGGTCCGCGCCGGCCAGCAGCGAGAAGAACGCCGTGTCGTCGCCCTTCTCCGCGCGTGCGGGGTTCCCGCGTACCTGGTCGTCAAAGGTCTGCCGCTCGACGCGGCGGAAGATCCCGACGGGCACCCGCGCCATCGATCCGTCGTCGAGACGTGACAGCGCCCACGACGACTCGGCGGACGCTGACCTCACGTCGTGCACGTACGAACGGCCGTCGATGTCGTATGTCGCCCCATCCCGCAGCCGCACCAGGCGCCGGGCCGACTCCGCGGGGTTCTTGAGCACCTCGAAGGCGCCGTCGTTGAAGATAGGACAGTTCTGGTAGATCTCCACCAGGGCCGTGCCGCGGTGCGCTGCGGCCGCCCGCAGCACCTCGGTCAGCCCGGTGCGATCGGAGTCGATCGCGCGGGCGACGAACGTCGCGTCGGCGCCGAGGGCCAGCGCGACGGGGTTGAAGGGCGCGCCCACCGATCCGTCCGGCGACGACTTCGTCACCTTCCCCGCCTCGCTCGTCGGCGAGAACTGGCCCTTGGTCAGTCCGTAGATCCGGTTGTTGAACAGCAGGATCTTGAGGTTCACGTTGCGGCGCATCGCGTGGATGAGGTGGTTACCGCCGATGGACAGCGCGTCGCCGTCGCCGGTGACGACCCAGACGGACAGGTCGCCACGTGTGGTCGCCAGGCCGGTCGCGATAGCGGGGGCACGCCCGTGGATGGAGTGCATGCCGTACGTGTCGAGGTAGTAGGGGAACCGGGACGAGCAGCCGATGCCGGAGATGAAAACGATGTTCTCGCGACGCAGCCCGAGCCCGGGCAGGAAGCCCTGGACGGTCTTGAGGATGACGTAGTCACCGCAGCCGGGACACCAGCGGACCTCCTGGTCGGAGCTGTACTCCTTGGCGGTGGCCGGCACCTCGGCGACCGGCACCCCTCTCAGGCCCGGGAAAGGCAATGCTTCCACGGTCATCGGCCGACCTCCAGGAGATGGATGAGAAGGGCGTCCTCGATCTCGGACACCTGGAACGGCAGACCCCGGACCTGGTTGTGGCCGACGACGTCGACGAGGTACTTCGCCCGGAGCAGCATCGACAGCTGCCCGAGGTTCATCTCGGGGCAGACGACCCGCCTGTACCGGCGCAGCACCTCGCCGAGGTCGCGCGGGAAGGGGTTGAGCGCCCGCAGGTGCGCGTGTGCGACCGAGTTGCCCTGCTTGCGCAGCCTTGCGCATGCCTCGGCGACGGGCCCGTACGTCGAACCCCAGCCGATGACGAGCAACTCGGCGTCACCGTCGGGGTCGTCGACCCAGGTGTCTCCGATGACCTGCGTGATCCGGTCCACCTTGGCCTGACGGGTACGCACCATGAGGTCGTGGTTGCCCGGCTCGTAGGAGATGTTGCCGTGCCCGTCGCCCTTCTCGATGCCGCCGATCCGGTGCTCGAGACCCGGTGTCCCCGGGACGGCCCAGGGTCTTGCCAGCGTCTCCGGTTCCCGCTTGTACGGCCAGAAGGCGCGAGCGCCGTCATCGGTCTCGTGGTTCGGCTCGGTGGCGAAACCCGGATCGATGCTCGGCAGGTCGCCCGGCTGGGGGATCTGCCACGGTTCGGAGCCGTTGGCCAGGTAGCCGTCGGACAGGAGCATCACCGGTGTCCGGTACCGGATCGCGATCCGCGCGGCCTCGACGGCAGCGGCGAAGCAGTCCGCGGGCGACCGGGGAGCGATGACCGGCAGGGGTGCCTCGCCGTTGCGGCCGAACAGCGCCTGCAGCAGGTCGGACTGCTCCGTCTTGGTCGGCAGTCCGGTGGACGGCCCGCCGCGCTGGACGTCGACGACGACCAGCGGCAGCTCCAGGCTCACCGCAAGACCCAGGGCCTCGCTCTTGAGGCAGACGCCGGGGCCGGAGGTGGACGTCACCCCGAGGGCGCCTCCGTAGGAGGCGCCGATCGCCGCGCAGGCACCCGCGATCTCGTCCTCGGCCTGGAACGTGGTGACGCCGAACCGGGCGTGCTTGCTCAGCTCGTGCAGGATGTCGGACGCGGGTGTGATCGGGTAGGCGCCGAGGAAGAGCTCGAGGCCGGCCGAACGCGCCGCCGCCATCAGGCCGTAGGCCAGCGCCGTGTTGCCCGTGATGTTCCGGTAGAGCCCCGGTCTCATGGGGGCAGGCCGGACGTCGTACGAGACGGCGAATGCCTCCGTGGTCTCCCCGTAGTTCCAGCCGGCCCGGAAGGCGGCGAGGTTCGCCTCGCGGATGGCGGGCTTGTGGGCGAACCGCGACCTGATGAATGCCTCGGTCGACTCCGTCGGGCGACCGTACATCCAGGACAGGAGCCCGAGGCCGAACATGTTCTTCGCCCTGGCCGCGTCCTTGCGCCCCAGGCCGAACTCCTTCACCGCCGCCACCGTCAGCGACGTCATGTCGATCGGGTGCACGGTGTAGTCGGCGAGCGACCCGTCCTCGAGGGGGTTGCTCCGGTAGCCCGCCTTGGTCAGGTTGCGCGCGGTGAACTCCTGGGTGTCCACGATGATCGTGCCGCCCCGGGCGACTTCCCCGGCGTTGACCCGCAGCGCCGCCGGGTTCATCGCCACGAGGACGTCGGGCGCGTCGCCCGGGGTGAGCACCGCGTGCTCCGCCACCTGCACCTGGAAGGACGACACACCGGCGAGTGTCCCCTGCGGGGCACGGATCTCGGCGGGGAAATTCGGCAACGTCGCCAGGTCATTGCCGAAGACGGCGCTCTCCTGCGTGAACCGGTCGCCGGTCAACTGCATGCCGTCGCCGGAGTCACCGGCGAACCGGATCACGATCGAATCGATCTGCTTGGCGGTCTTCGCCTCCACGGGCTCCTCCTCGGGCTCGGTCGGTCGGTGGGACGTTGGAGCCGCTGCTCAGAAGGACCTGGGAAGACCGACCATCTCGGCGATGGAGTTGCGGGCCATCTCGTTGGCGATCGGGCCGATGCGGTAGAGGCGAGCGTCACGCCAGTACCGCTGCATCTGCGTCTCGAGCGAGTAGCCCATGCCGCCGAACATCTGGATTCCGCGGTCCGCCGCCGTGCAGGCTCCCTCGGAGGCCACGACCTTCGCTATGTTCGCTTCAAGGCCGCAGTCCATGCCCTGCGACTGCTTCCAGGCGGCGTTGAAGACGATCAGCTCGGCGGACTTCTGAGCGATCAGCATGTCCGCGATGTAGTGCTGCAGGACCTGGAACTGGCCGAGCGGCTTGCCGAACGCCTCGCGCTCCCTCAGGTAGCGCAGCGCCTCCTCGATGACCCCGTCGAGGATGCCGAGCGCGAGCGCGGACATCATGATCCGCTCGTTGTTCAGCGTCGCGAGGAGCATGTACCAGGCCTTGCCCGGCTCGCCGAGGACGAGGTCGTCGGGCACGAAGACGTCGTCGAGGAAGACCTCGCAGGAGCCGACGTTCTTCATTCCCAGCTTGGGGATCTGCCGGGTTTCGAGGCCCTTGCTGTTCGTCGGCACGAGGAAGAGGGTCGTCCCGTGCGTCTTCTTCTGGACGTTCTTGTCGGACCGGGCGAGCAGGAGCAGGTAGTCCGCCACGTGTGCCTGCGTCGACCAGATCTTCTGGCCGTTGATCACCCAACCGCCGTCGACCTTCCTGGCGTTGGTCTTCATCACTCCGAGGAGGTCGGTGCCACCGGCCGGCTCGGTCACCGCGATGGCGAACTTCTTGGTGCCGGCGGCGATCTCGGGCAGGAAGCGCTCCTTCTGCTCCGGCGTGCCGTAGTAGCCGACGGACTTGGAACCCGCGAAGGCGTTGATGCCCCAGATCCAGGCCTGACCGCCCAGAGAGCGGGAGAGCTCACGGATGAGGAGGACCTGGTCGACCTCGGTGCCGCCGGCACCGCCGTACTCCTCGGCGACGCCGATCGCGTGGAACCCGGCGTCGGCCATCTTCTTGAACAGTTCGTGGGGGTACTGGAACTCCTGCTTCTCCAGCTCGAGCGCAACGTCCTTCGGACACTCCTTCTCCACCCAGGACCGCACCATGCGGCGGAAGTCCTCCTGCTCGGGAGTGAGCGCGAAATCCATGTACCCTCCAAGGACGTTTCAACCAAACGATTGGTTGTGTAATCGAACCTCCATGCCGCGTGGACTGTCAAGAGCCGATCACGTGCGGATGTACGCCTTTTCAGCGACCAAACGTTTGGTGTAAAGTTCTGGCTCGCCGAAGGGAGAGCCATGACACACGTGTACATCGACCACATCTCCATGTGCGTCAACAACCTGGACACGGCCATCGCGGACTGGAAGGACATCCTCGGTGTCCTGACGCCTGGCCACAACGAACAGATCACCTACGGAGAGGGCACGTCCGACGGCACCCACATGGTGTGGGCGACATTCCAGAACCCGGACCCCACGGGCGTCTCGATCCAGCTGTGGGCACCCGGTTCCGAGAACAGCTGGGTGCACAAGGTGCTCGCCAAGCGCGGCGAGTTCGTCCACCACATCGCGTTCCTGTCCTCGAACTTCGGGCACACCGTCGAGCAGTGCCGGGCCGCCGATCTGCCGCTGCTCCTCGACGAGGACAGCCACCCCGACACGATGCCGTGGCTGCAGTGGAACTTCATCCCGGAGGACAAGGCCCACGGTGTCCTCATCGAGCTCGCCACCCGGTACCAGGCGGCCGGCGACCGCTGGCTGCCTCACCCGGGCAACGCCGAGCAGCCCGACCTGCTCAAGGAGATGCAGGACCGGTTCTACCTTCCGACGGGAGCCCAGAAGTGATCATCTCCGTCGACCTGGACGTCTGCCAGAACTACGGCCAGTGCGTGTTCGCGGCGCCGGAGGTCTTCGACCTCGACGACAACGCCGAGCTGGTCTACCAGGCCGAGGCGCCGGACTCCTCACGCGGTGAGATCGAGGCAGCGGTGACCGCCTGCCCGGTCCAGGCCATCCGGATCGTCGGCTAGACGGGAGCCCCGGCATGTCACGGATCGTCATCGTCGGCGGGTCACTCGGTGGGCTGCGGGCCGCCGAAGCCCTCCTGGCCAAGGGCTGGGAGGGCGGGATCGTGGTCATCAGTGCCGAACGGCACCCGCCCTACACTCGGCCTCCGCTGTCGAAGGGGCTGCTCGCCGCGGCACCGGACATCGCCGCGGTGGAACTGCGCCGACGGCCGGAGACCGACGCGGTCGACTGGCGCTTCGGGGTCTCGGCGGTCCACGCCGACCTCGAGGCCCGCCGCCTCACCCTGTCCGACAGGAGCGTCATCGCTTATGACGGCATCGTGGCGGCCACGGGCGTTCGTCCACGACGGCTGCCGGAACGCGTGACGCGCAACGGGTTCACGGTGCGCACCCTGGACGACTGCACGGCACTGAGGCCGTCGCTGAGCCAGGGCACCCGCCTGGCGATCGTGGGGGCCGGCTTCATCGGCTGCGAGATCGCGGCCACGGCATCGGCCCTCGGGTGCGGGGTCGACGTCATCGCGCTCGACAGGGCGCCGATGGTCATGCCACTCGGTGAGGTCGTCGGGGCCGCCGTGCAACGACGCCACGAGGCACGTGGCGTCAAGTTCCACCTCGGCCGCTCCGTCAGGACCGTCGACAGCTCTGCCTCGGGTCACATCCTGTCGCTCGACGACGGTTCCCGGGTCGAGTGCGACGTCTTCGTCGAGGCCATCGGCTCCCAGCCCTGCGTCGAGTGGCTCGAGGGCAACGGCCTCGACCTGACCGACGGCGTCGAGTGCGACAACTCGATGCGGATGGGCGGCCGGTCCGGTGCCGTGGCCGTCGGCGACGTCGCCCGCTTCCCGAACCCGCTCTTCGACGACGTGCCGCGCAGGGTCGAGCACTGGCAGATGGCCACGGAGACCGCGGCTCGCGCGGCGGCCACCCTGCTCGCCGACCTTTCCGGAACACCGGCCGAGACCAAGCCGTTCCGACCGCTTCCCTGGTTCTGGTCGGACCAGTTCGAGACGAAGTTGCAGTCCTTCGGCTCGCCCGCTCTCGGCGAGCGTGCCGAGGTGCTCGAGGGCGACCTCGCGGGCGAAGCCGCGATCGGCTACCACCGCGGCAAGCAACTCGTCGGTGTGGTGCTGCTGGGCATGCCCAAGGCCGCCCCGCGTCTTCGCAGGGAGATCCTCGACTCGCTCAGTCTGGAGCCTGCCTGAGACAGCGGGGCCGTACGGTCACAGCTGGGGAGATCGTCGACGCCACAAGGCGCCGGCGATCTCCCCTTTTACGTGCCGGTGCCGGAACAGGTCGTGCCCGATGGGCTCCACGGACGCCTGCCGGCTACCTCGCGTTGCCTCGTCACGGCAAAACCGCCCGGCCCCCGCACGCGGCAGGCGTGCGGGGGCCGGGCGGTCTGCGTCGTCAGGCGACGGTGCCACCGTCGACAAGCAGGGACGCTCCGCTGATGTACGAGGCGGCGTCAGACGCCAGGAACACCACGGGGGCGGCGATCTCCTCAGGGCGCGCCCACCGTCCCAGAGCCGCCTGCTTGGAGTAGAGGGCCGCCATGGCCGGGTCGTCCGCGTAGTGGTCGTGGGCTCCGGAGTCCACGAGGCCCGGCACGACGAGGTTGCAGCGCACTTTGTGATGGCCCCATTCGCGGGCCATGCTCCTGGTGAGCATCTCCAGGCCCGACTTCGCCACCGCATAGTGGGACAGGCCTGTGAGCGCCTGCTCGCCGACGATCGAACCGATGGTGATGACCGATCCGCCGCCGCGCCTGATCATCCCGGGCAGCGCGGCCTTGGCCAGCACCAGCGGCGCCCTGAGGTTGAGGCTCACGGTCTTGTCCCAGCCGGACAGTTTCATGTGCTTCAGATCCGACACGAATCTCGCGCCGCCGGCGTTGTTGACGACGATGTCGGGATCGCCCAGCGCCGCCGCTACGGAGGCGACGGCCGACTCGACGTGGTCCTCGTCGGTCACGTCGCACTGGGCGACCGAGGCCCGCCGGCCGAGCCCCGTCACGAGGTCAGCCGTCTCCTCCAGGGCGTCCTTGCGCCGGGCCAGCAGGCCCACATCGGCGCCGGCTTCGGCGAGGGACCGGGCGATGACCCGCCCGATGCCCCCGCTTGCGCCGGTGACGACGGCGACCCGGCCCGCGAGGATCCCCGCGCCCGTCATCGGCGTCCCGTCCGCACGACCGGCATGCTCTGCATGCCGCGGCTCATCATCGTCGGGTGCCAGGTCTCCCCACCCGCGAGGGCGAGGTCCGGCATGGTGTCGACGACCGCGAGATAGGCGACCTGGGCCTCGAGACGCGCCAGGAAGTTGCCGAGGCAGTGGTGGACCCCGAAACCGAACCCGACGTGCGGGTTGGGGTGGCGGGTGATGTCCAGGGTGTCGGGGTCGTCGAAGACGTCGGGGTCCCGGTTGGCCGCGCTCTGCACGAGCAGCACGTTGTCGCCGGCGCGCAGTCGCTTGCCACGCAGCTCGACGTCCTCGACGAGCAGGCGGGCCTCCATGCGGGAGGGGCCGTCGAAGCGCAGCATCTCCTCCACAGCGGTCCCGACCAGTGCACGGTCGGCCTTCAAGAGCTCCATCTGCTCGGGATGGAGCAGGAACTGCCGTATGCCGTTCGCGATGAGGTTGGTGCTCGTCTCGTGCCCGCCGAACACGAGCAGTGCGCAGGTGCTGAGGATCTCCTCGTCGCTGAGTGGAGGCTCGACGTCACGGGCGGACACGAGCGAGGAGATGACGTCGTCGCCCGGCTCCTTGCGGGCCTTCGCGATCATGTCACGCAGATAGCCGGTGAGCTCGACCAGCCCCTGCTGGGCCCGCTCACGGCGATCGGCACTTCCCTCCGCGCCGAACACCAGGGTCAGGATGTCGTCGGACCACTTCTTGAACAGGTCGCGTTCCCCGGCGGGGACGCCGATGAGCTCCGCGACGATGATCGCCGGGATCGGGTAGGCGAGATCCTTCACGAAGTCGAAGGACTCACGGTCCGCCAGCGACTGAAGCGTCTCGCGGACGACCTCCTCGACCCTGGGCCGCATCCTGGCCACTGCCTTCGGCGAAAAGGCCGGCTGAACGAGCCGGCGCAGCCGCGTGTGCTCGGGCGGGTCCAGGAAGACCATCCAGTGCGACAGCACGTCGAAGGTCGGCTGCCGGGCGGCGCGCTGCTCGTCGGTGAGACGGTCGGCGTAGACCGGCCGGACCCGGTCCGAGGAGAACGCCGGGTTGCGCAGCGCGGCGAGGACATCCTCGTGCTTGTGGACGAACCAGGTCCGATACCGCTCGTTCCAGCGCACCGGGTCGGCTTCCCGCACCTGCGCGAAATAGGGATACGGGTCCGCGAGACGGTCGTCCCGCAGGACCTCGTCGTCGATCGCCGTCGTCGTCTCAGCCACCGAGCACCACCACAACACATCCGTTTCCGTCGATACCCGCGGTGCCGCCGCCCATGGTCTCCACGGCTGCGACCCGCGCTCCTTCCACCTGCCGGGCGGCGGCGTCACCCCGCAACTGCCACACGGCCTCGGCGATCTGTGCGAGTCCGGTGGCCCCGAGTGGGTGCCCCCTGCTCAGCAGTCCCCCGGAGGGGTTGACCGGCTGTCTGCCGCCCAGGGCGGTGTGCCCGGACAGGACGAGATCGGCGCCGCCGCCGGGGCCGGTCAGCCCGAGCGCCTCGGTGGCCGTGAGCTCGCCGATGGTGAAGGCGTCGTGGACCTCGAAGAGGTCGACGTCCCCGGGGCCGATTCCGGCGTCCTCCCAGGCCGCCGCGGCGACCTCCCCCATCAGCTCGTACCCCCACGGCTGGGTGCTGCGGTGGTCCCACAGCCGCCCCGAGCGCAGCGCGGAGCCGGCGATGCGCACATCGCGGTCATTGCCGCGGGGTACCCCCACGACCGCCGCCGTGGCGGCGTCCGAGATGTCGCAGCACTGGTACAAGGTCAGCGGATCGGCCACCATGCGGGAGGCGAGCACCTCCTCGAGGGTGACCTCCGTGCCGTGCTGGGCGCGGGGGTTGAACGATCCGTGCCGCCGGTTCTTGACCGCCACCTGGGCCAGGGCCTTGGTGTCGAGGCCGTGGAGATACTCGTACCGGCTGGCGACCAGGGCGTACACACCCGGCAGAGCGAGTCCGGCACGCCCTTCGCTGTCGGTGACCTCCGGTGTGATGGGGCCGTCGAAGCTGCTCGTCATGGTCTCGATGCCGAGGCAGAGCACCCGCTCGTACCGGCCCGACAGGACGGCGTGGCGGGCCTCGTGGAAGGCGGTCGACGAGGTGGCGCACGCGTTCTCGAAGGTGAGGATCGGCACGCCCGTGATCCCCGCGTCCTGAAGGGCGCGCTGTGCGGTGCCCGGGGCGCCGAAGACGGTGCCGGCGTACACGGCGTCGACGGAGTCGACGCCGGCATCCCCCAGTGCCTCCAGAATCGCCTCCTGGCCCAGGGAGGTCCCCGAACGGCCGGGCTGGCGCCCGAAGTTCGTGGTGCCGACCCCGTACACGACGGCGCTCATGATGCCTCCTGCTCGCGGCCGGCGGCGATGAGGTCGCCGTCTGCGGTGATCGACGTGATGACGGCCCGGCTCCCGGTCCGGAGCGGCTGTTCGCCCTCGGTGTGGACGAGGACCCGGGGGCCGTCGTCGAGGAGCAGGTAGGCCATCGCGAACGGCGGCTCGTGACCGGGTACCCGGACGCGCAGGCACGTCGACGCGAAGACCTCGCCTCCAGGGGAGAAGGCCGCCTCCTCCATCGGGCCCCTGCAGACCGGGCACCGCAGGACCTGGTGCGTCATCGGGTGGGCGCAGTCGCGGCACCGCCATCCGGCGACCGTGACCGCGCCGTCGGACACCACGGCGCGGGGTCGCGGGTCGGCTGTGGCCGAGGACATGCTCTCCACCTCGTTCTCATGTCGGGGCATCAGCGCGGCGCCATCCGGACGGCCGCGTCGACGCGGATCACCTCACCGTTGAGGTAGGTCGTCTCGATGCAGGTGCGGACCACCGCCGCTATGTCCTCGGCGGCGCCGAGCCGCTTGGGGAAGACGTTGGCGTCGCGCAGGTAGTCGCGGATCTCCTGGCTGGCCTGCTGGACCATCGGCGTGTCGATGGTGCCGGGGCAGATGGTCATGACACGCACGCCGTGGGACGCGAGGTCCCGGGCGAGCGGCAGGGTCATCGCGACCAGCCCGCCCTTGCCGGCGGAGTAGGACGCCTGACCGACCTGCCCCTCGAAGGCCGCGATGGAGCCGATGTTGACGACGAGTCCCCGCTCCCCCTCGTGGCTCGGCTCGTTGCGGGCCATCACACCGGCGACATTGCGCAGGACGTCGAACGCGGCGATGAGATTGACCTCGATGCCCCTGCGGTAGAGGTCGAGCGGGAAGAGGCTGCCGTCCCTGGCGACGACGCGACTCGCCGGGCTGATACCGGCGCTGTTGACGAGAACGTCGATCCGCCCGAAGTGCTCGACGACGTCGGAGACCGCCGTCTCCACCTGCTCCGGGACGGTGATGTCGAGGGGGAAGAACGCGACCGACGGCCCGAGTTCCCGGGCGAGTTCCGCACCGTTGCTGCCGGGCAGGTCGAAGATGGCGGCCGAACCGCCGTTGTTGACGAGCATCCGTACGACGCCCTCGCCGATCCCCGACGCACCGCCGGTGACGACGGCGACCGTGTGGGTCAGTTCCATGGTCACACCCGTTCGATGACGGTGGCGTTCGCGAGTCCGCCGCCTTCGCACATGGTCTGGAGGCCGTACCGGCCGCCGGACCGGACGAGTTCGTGGACGAGCGTCGTCATCAGCCTGGCGCCGCTCGCACCGAGGGGATGCCCCAGAGCCATGGCGCCACCGTTGACGTTCACCCGGGTGAGGTCCGCTCCGATCTCCTTTGCCCAGGCGAGCACGACGGCCGCGAAGGCCTCGTTGCACTCGAACAGGTCGATCCGGTCCGGTGTCAGCCCACTGCGCTCGAGCGCCCTGCCGGTCGCGGGGATCGGGCCCGTCAGGATGAGCACCGGATCGGCACCGACGACCGTCGTCGTGTGCACGCGTGCCAGCGGTGTCAGTCCGTACCTCTCCACGGCGCGTTCGGATGCGAGGAGCACGGCAGCCGCGCCGTCGGCTATCTGGCTCGCGAGGGCGGCGTTGTGAAGGCCTCCGGGCCGGATCGGTGCGAGGCCGGCCATCTTCTCCTTCGTCGAGTCACGCCGGACACCTTCGTCCCGGCCGACCCCGCCGACCTCGATGATCTCGCGGTCGAAGCGGCCCTCGTCCTGGGCGCGGGCGGCGTTGCCGTGGCTGCGCAGGGCGAGGTCGAACATCTCCTCGTGGCCGATCCCCCACTTCTCGGCGATGAGGTCGCCGCCACGGAACTGGTGGATCTCCTGGTCCCCGAACCGGTCCGCCCAGCCCTGGCCCCCGAAGGGGTACCCGAAACCGAGTCCCGGGTCACCCGAGCTGTTGAGCGGGACGGTGCTCATCGCCTCCACGCCGCAGGCGATCACGAGGTCCTGCTCGCCTGCCTTGATGCCGTACGAGGCGAACGTCACCGCCTGCTGCGACGAGCCGCACTGCCGGTCGATCGTCACCGCGGGCACGTGCTCCGGGAGGCCCGCCGAGAGCCATGCGTTGCGGCCGATGTTCCACGCCTGGGCGCCCATTTGCGCGACGCAACCGGTGATGACGTCGTCGACCGCGCCGGGGTCGATCCCGCTGCGGTCGACGAGCGCCTGCAGCACGGAGCCGAGCAGGTCGGCCGGGTGCAGGGAACTGAGGCCGCCGCCCCTGCGCCCGGTGGGGGTGCGGACGGCGTCGACGATGTACGCCTCGGTCATATGGGGTCTCCCAGTGTCGTACGGATGTGTGCGTGGGGCGCGCGGCCTCAGGGCCGCTCGGTCATGTGCGTGACGTCGACGGTGGCCGTACCGCTCAGCGCCGTGTCCCGTCCCTCGACGAGGAGCTCGACCTCGCAGTCGGCGAGGACGCGGCCGTCCTTCTCGCGGACGTCGGTGACGGTGCCTCGGGCGATGACGTGGTCGTCGCCGAGCACGTTGCTGCGGAAGCGCACCGTGACCTTGCGCAGGTGCTCGTGGCCACCGGTCCAGGCGGCCAGCATGTTCATCAGGTAGGCGAGGTTGCTCGGGCCCTGGTTGACGGGCCGGGTCCCCATGCCGAGCTTGCGCACCGACTCGAGGTCGAAGTGGATCGGGTTCGAGTCGGCCAGCAGTGCGGCCATCGTCTTCATCTTCTCTCGGGACACGTCCGAGATCTCCCAGGAGGGAATCGCGTCGCCGGGACGGACCGTCATGCCGCCGACCTCCTGGGGAAGACGATGGAGTTGCGTGTGCGTGCCGCCGTCGCGCCGTCGGCGCCACGCAGTTCGACCTCGAAGCCGATGACGTCGAAGACGCCGGTGCGCCTGCCCTCCTTGCGCACGGCCGAGGTGAACCGGCCGGAGACCGTCACCCTCTCGCCGACCTCGAGCGGGCGCAGGAGCTCCGTCTCGTGCTCGCCGAACATCGGGCCGTCCGCCGCGGTGGCGCCGCAGATCTCGAAGACTTCGTCCCAGGTGACTCCCTTGCCCCGCGCCGTCGCCATGTAGGCGAAGAGCGGGTGCGCCCAGTGGCCGTCGACCACTCCGCCGACGACGTCGTTGAGGAGCCAGTCCACGTACGGCTCGATGACGTACTCCCCGCCGGGGAGGGGCCGGCCCACGATGGTGCCGAGTTCTTCTTCGGTCACGTCACTCCTTTCAACCAATCGATCGTTAGATGAAATTTAGCCCACGGCAGTCACCGTGCCAAGGGTGAAGAGGCCTGCGGCCCGGCACCGTCGAGGGGTGCCGGGCCACGGTGCGGGATCAGGCCTGTGCGGCCAGGTCCGCCCGAGGGGCCGCCCGGATGCGGTGCCGTAGCCCCTCGACGCCCTCGCCCTCAAGGCCCCGATCGGAGATGACGGCGCTCACGACGGTGCGCGCGAAGACGTCGGCCAGCTGCTCGGGCGTGTAGGGGCCGTCCTCCCGGTACCACCGGGTGAGCGCGTTCATCTGCCCGAGGACGATCGTGGTCATGAGGTCGACGTCCATGCCGGCGTCGAAGACACCCTGCTGCTGTCCCTGGACGAGGACGTCCCGCATGACCTGGTTGTAGGCGGCTCCGTCGGCCTGGATCTTCTCGCGCCGCTCCTGGCCGAGCTCCCGCATCTCCCGAAGGCGGATCGAGTAGGCCGTGAGGTGACTGGTGGCGAAGCGAACGTGCGTGCCGACGAAGGCGGTCAGCCTGTCGACCGGGCCGGCCTCCATCCGGGCCACCGCCTGGATCTCCTGCAACGCGACCTGGGTCGCACCGTCGATGATCGCGTAGAGGAAGTCCTCCTTGGACTTCACGTAGTGGTACAGGCTCCCCTTGAGCACGCCGACGGCCTCGGCGATGTCCTGGATGCTCGTCGCGCTGTAGCCCTTCCGATGGATGATCTGCGCAGCGGCGTCGACGATCTCGTGGAAGCGCTCAGGGTCCGGACCGCGACGCGGACGTCCTCGCTTGGGTGCGGTCATGTGTGTCGCCCCTTCCGAGGAGAGTCGGACGGCTCGAGGCGCCCTCGATCGGCCGTCCACGGGAGGATGTCCCGGTTGCCCCGCACCCAGAGTCCCTGCGTGCGTCGTTCCGCGATCCGCCAGCCATCGGCGCCGCGGACGATCCGATCGTCGTAGCGCGCGCCCACGGTGAGGCTGCGGCCTCCCGGAAGACCGCGCTTGACGAGGGTCGCCTGCACGTGGCTGCGCACACGGACGTCGCCGGCCCGGCCGGTGACGAGCACCGACCCGACCAGGTGCTGGGTGGCGTCGAGACCGGCATGGATGGACTCCATCCGGCTGCCGAGCGCGTCGGCGCCCCTGCATGTGAACGCCTCGTAGTCCGCGACGACGTCATCGGTGAAGACCTCGCCGAAGTCGGTCCAGCGGCGGTCGTCGATGAGCCAGGCGTATGCAGCGAGCAGCCGCGACGCGGCCGCCGCCGGGCTCTCAGTCACCTTCGACGGCCGCCGGGTACGCGGCGCCCTCGAACCACGCCTCGAGCTCGGCACGCCGGGTCGCGTCGATGATCTCGACGATCGCCCCGCTGGCCATGCGGTGATAGGCGAAGCGCACCGCCCTGCCCGAGCCGTCGTCGTAGGTGAGCACCCGGGGGCAGCCCACCGCCTCGAGCTCCTCCGAGGTCTTCTGGAAGTCCTCGGCCCACACGCCGATGTGGTGCGCGGAACTGGGGCCGCCCCCGGGTTGGACGGGCTGCTCCCAGATGGTGCCGGCGACCGGCTCGAGCAGTTCGATGCGAGGCTCTCCGCCCTGGGAGTAGGCGAAGCGCATCTGCGCGAGGACCGGCCCGTCGGGGGTGAGCACGGGCATCTCCCGCTCCTCGGTCCTGGTCCAGGACACCCCGAAGACGGCGGTGAACTCCTTCATCGCGTCCTCGATCGAGGGCACGACGAATCCGGTGTGGTAGATGTTTGCTGTCGAGAGCATGACACTCCAAGCAGCTCGGGGCCCACGGCGGGATCCGGTGGGCCGGGCCGCGGTCTCGGGTCGCACGGCACTTCACCATACAACCGACCGTCTGTTTGGTAATTTACCATCATGCTGGATCACGCAACCCACTCGCCGCCCGAGCGGCCCGCACCCGCCCAGGCCGGCGAGGCCCGATACCTTCCGGACCCGCTGCGCCACGAGGCCGCCGACACCCCGGAGTGGTTCCGGCGCACCACGCTGGACGAACCCACGGTCGGGGAGGTCAAGCACGAAGGAGCCCGCATCCGCTACCTGCGCTGGCCCGGCGGGCCGGGACCGGCCACGCTCCTCGTCCATGGCGGAAGCGCGCACGCGCACTGGTGGAGCCCGCTCGCGCCCCTGCTGCGATCCCGGGGGCCGGTCGTTGCGATGGACCTGTCCGGCCACGGCCTGAGCGACTGGCGGCCGGACGGCTACACCGTCACCCAATGGGCCGGGGAGGTCCGCGCCGTCGCAGGGGCCACGTCCACGGCGCCACCCGTTGTCATCGCCCACTCCATGGGCGGCATCGTCTCGGCCCACCTCGCCGTCACGGCAGGCGACACCATCGGCCGGCTCGTCGTGGTCGACTCTCCGGTGTGGGACAGCGCCCCGGCCCCGGAGGGCGAGATCGCCGCCCGGGCCGACGCGCCGACGCGCTTCCACGCCGACCCGGAGGTCCCCATCGCACGCTTCCGCCTGATCCCACGCCAGGAGTGCTCAAACAGCTGGTACCTGCGGCACATCGCCTGGCACGGTCTCACGGCGACCACCCATGGGTACCGCTGGCGCTTCGACCCCCGGATCTTCGCGGGCAACGGCGGGGGCACCGGCGCCGGGAACCGGATCGCCCGCTTCGAGGGCTCACTGAGCGACAGCGCCTGCCCGTACGCCGTCGTCATGGGCGAGAACTCCTACCTGACCCCGCAAGCCGTCGAGGTCTTCGGGGCGGCCTCACGGTCGCCCGCCGCCGTCTCCCGCCACGGCAGGACGCCACTGGCCCTCGTGCCGTCAGCCGGGCACCACGTCCTGCTGGACCAGCCGCTAGCCCTGGTCGCGGCCGTCCGCGGAGTCCTCGCCGCCTGGCGCTGAACAGTCGAGACCTGCCGGACCGAGGGTGGACGCGGCATCACGCCGTCGAATATATTCAACCAACTGTTTGCTTGAAATATGAGGGGTGCCGCCGCATGACCTACGTCATCGCCCAACCGTGTGTCGACATCAAGGATCGAGCCTGCGTCGACGAGTGCCCCGTCGACTGCATCTACGAGGGCTCGCGGATGCTCTACATCCATCCGGACGAGTGCGTCGACTGCGGTGCCTGCGAGCCTGTGTGCCCCGTCGAGGCGATCTTCTTCGAGGACGACGTGCCCGAGGACCTCGGCCACTACGCCTCGATCAACGTCGAGTTCTTCGCCGAGCTGGGCAGTCCGGGCGGCGCGGCTCCCCTCGGTCCCATCGACGGGGACCATCCCGCCGTGGCCGCTCTGCCCGCGCCGGCGACCGCCGCCGACTGAACCCGCACACTGCTCCGGCGCGGTGCCCCCGGCTCACCGCGCCGGACCCCGAGGCGGCCACTCCGGAAACCGGCACGGCTTCGTCGCGGCCTGACCACCCGCACGCCCGAGCACCCGACCCCGACGGCACACCTCACCACCCGTGACCCTGGCACCGAGGAGGACCATGCACTCCGCAGCCCGCACCACCGAGCCGTTCGCCATAGGCCTCAGCAAGGTCGAGCCCCCTGAACTATCCGACGGAGATGTCAGACTGCGCGTCGAGTGCGTCGGCGTCTGCGGCACCGACCTGCATGTCTTCGACGGCTCCTATCCCGTCGACTACCCCGTGGTCCAAGGGCACGAGATCAGTGCCCGGGTGGTCGAGATCTCCCCCTCGGCGGCCGCCCGCCTGACCGTGGGCGACCGGGTCGCGGTGGAGCCGGTCACGTCCTGCGGGCAGTGCCGGGCCTGCCGCCACGGACGCCGCAACACCTGCCAGAACATGATCGCCATCGGGATCCACCGTCCGGGAGGATTCCAGGAGGAGCTGGTCCTGCCGGCCGTCAACTGCCACTCCGCCGGGTCGCTGTCCCCCACGGCCACCGCCCTGGCCGAAACGCTGTCGGTCAGCCTTCGCTCGGTCGCCCGGCCCTCCGTCACCGAAGGGGAGCGGGTCGTGGTCCTGGGCGCCGGACCGATCGGCCTGGGCGCGGTACTCGCGGCCACCGATCGCGGGGCACGCGTCCTCGTCGTCGACCAGCACCGGGCACGCCTGGACCTCGCCGCGGAACTCGGCGCCGAGGAGACCGTCCCCGGACTCGCCCAGCTCCCGGAGCGCGTGCTGCGCTGGACCGACGGCGACGGGGCCGACGTCGTCATCGAGGCCACCGGAGCACCGACCGTCGCACGGTCGGCCTTCGAGGTGGTCGCCGTCGGCGGCCGGATCTCCATCGTCGGCGTCTCGGAGCAGGAACTGCGCGTGAACATGCGCCTGTTCACCAGCAAGGAGCTCGACGTCTACGGCAGCCGCGCGACGCTCGACTTCCCCGGCGCCATCGCTCTGAGCCGGCGCTACGAGTCGAAGGTCATGAGGCTCGTCAGCCACCGGTTCGCGCTGTCCGACACCCAGCAGGCGCTCAGGTACGCCCTCGACGAGCCCCAGTCGGTGGTCAAGACGGTCATCGACGTGACCTGACCGGCCTCGGCCCCCGCCCACTGAGCACCGCGGCCGGCCGCGGTGCTCAGTGCGTGACCGGCCCGGCGGCGATCACCAGGTACCGGAAAGCAGCAGTGGGCGGGCGGACACGGCCCCAGCCGTGTCCGCCCGCCCACTCGCATGTCACAAACCGTACCCGCCGTCCACGTCGATCCACTGACCCGTGACGTAGCGCGCGTCGTCGGAGGCCAGGAACGCCACGGCCGCCGCGATGTCCCTCGCCTTCCCGTAGCTGCGCAGCGGTATCCGGGTCAGTGCGTGCTCGAGGTCGCCGGGCCGGATGTCGCCGCTGTCGACGAGAACCTGCGTCATCCCCTCGTCGAGGATGCCCACACCGACCGCGTTGGCCCGCACGCCGAAGCGTCCCTCCTCCGCTGCCACCGCACGGACGAGAGCCTCGTTCGCCGCCTTGGGGCCCGAGGACAGGACATCCCTCAGGACGAACCGGCGGTTGGCCACCGTGCTCACCACGACGACCGAGCCACGGCTCTCCCGCAGCGCGGGGAGCACGGCCGAGACGACGCGGAAGGTGCCGCCGGAGTCGACCGCGAGTTGCTCGGCGTACCGCGCGGGATCGAGTCGGCTCACGTGGACCTGATGGTTCGTCGGTGACGCGGCCAGGACCACGGTGTGCAGGCCGCCGTGCCTCTCCACCGCGTCCTCGACGGCGGACCGCACCTGCTCGGCGTCCCGCAGGTCCATCCTGGCCGCCCGAGCGACGCGGCCGGGGCCGCCGAGGCGGCCGGCCAGGGCGTGGGCCCGCTCGGCGCTGCCGCTGTAGGTCAGGGTGATGTCGGCGCCCATCTCCGCCAGCCGCTCGGCGACCGCGCCGCCGATGGCGCCGCTGCCCCCGACGACCAGAGCCCCGCCGGCACGCCCGCCGAACGCCTTCGCGGCCGCCCCGCTCACGGCGTCACCGGCATGACCGGGACGGGCGCCTGGGCGGCCCGGATCCGGCACCGAGCGCCGCGCAGCGGCTGGTCCCCCGCGAAGTTCGAGAGCTTCGGGTCGCTGGGGGTGATGGCGTTGGCGTTGGAGACCCAGACACCCGACAGGTGCGGCTCGTTCTGTGCCTGGCTCGGCTCCCACCAGTACCCGTCGGGGTTGATGGTGTCCTTGCGCATCGTCGCGTCGAAGCGGGCACGCTGGCGGATCACGCCCTCCGGCCGTTCGATGACCATCCACTCGCCGTCGGTGATGCCCCACCGCTCGGCCGTCTCCGGGTGGATGTCGCAGAGCGGCTCGGGGTGGAGCCGGTTGAGCCGCGCGCTCTGCCGCAGGTTCGACGCGGTCAGCTCGCGGACCCGGCTGCCGGGAATCATCTGGAGCGGGTACTCGTCCTCCGGCGCGTCCGGCTTCGAGTAGGGCGGCCCGGTGTAGACGGGCGAGGGATCGATGTCGAACCGCTCGAACATGCTGGGCACCAGCTCGACCTTGCCCGACGGCGTGGCGAAGCCGTGCTCCTCGTACTTGCGCCACTTCGGCCGGGTGAAATGGTGGTTGACCTCGCCCTCGGCCCACTCCCGGTACGTCCTGCCCGACGGAGCGAGGAATCGGTCGAACATCCCCTCGACCGTCTCCGGCCAGTTGTCGGGGTCCAGGAGCCTACGGCCGAGGCCCGCCCAGAGGTCGTAGTCGTTGCGCCGCTCACCGATCGTCGTCGAGGACTGCTGCCCCACGACGAAGAAGTTGCCGATGCCCCAGTGGGCGCTGAGGTCCGCGCGCTCCATGAAGTCGGCGGCGGGCAGGACGTAGTCGGCGAGCTGCGCCGTCGGCGTCATCCACATGTCCATCGAGACGAGCAGCTCGAGCTCGGGACTCGTGAAAGCCTTGTAGGCCGCCTGACCGGCCCCCATCGACAGCAACGGCTCACCGCACTGGACGATGATCGCGCGGATCGGATACGGGTCCTGCTCGACGACCGCGCGGTAGATGGCCGGCTGGCTCGCGAAGAGGACGTACGCCGTGCCGGTGTGGCCGTCGGGGTAGATCCGCCGAGTGGCCTCCCGGAACGCCTTGTAGCCGGTGATCGAGGTGATCCGGGTCTCGTGGGCGTTGACGCTCTCACGCGTCCGCAGCGGGTGGTCGACCAGCTTCTCGAAGTTCATGTTCTCGAGCCAGGCGAAATGCGTCTTGTCGTAGGGGTTGCCCAGCGGCTCACCACCGGGGATGTCGAGGTTGCCCGAGATGGCGCGCAGGATGGCCCGGCCGAGGACGGCGGAGCGGGATGCGCCCTCACCGAGCTGTGTCGGGGCGACACCGAACATGAGGCGGGCCGGACCGCTCGTGGCATAGATGTGCGCGGCCTCGACGATGTCGGCGGCGGGCACGCCGGTGATCTCCTCGGTACGCTCCGGCGTCCACTTCGCGGCCTCGGCCCGCACCTCGTCGAAGCCGAGGCACCACCGATCGACGAACTCCTTGTCGTAGATGTCGTCCCGGATCATGACGTGGATCAGCCCGAGGGCGAGCGCGCCGTCCGTCCGCGGACGCAGCTGGAGGTGGAGGTCCGCCCGCGCTGCGGTCTTGGTGCGCCGCGGGTCGACGACGATCAGCTTGGCACCCTGCGCCTGGCACGCGCGGAGCCGCTCGAAGGACGGCGGAGAGGACTCGGCCGGGTTGGAGCCCCAGATGACGAGGCATTTGGTGACGCCCGGGTGCGGCGACTGGTACACGGTGTCCCAGCCGTAGACCGACACCTCGGCGATGTACTCGCCGACGCCGCAGTTGCGGCCCTGGCTGACGAAGTTCGGGGTGCCGAAGTCGCACGCGAAGCGCCAGCTCGCCCAGTCACCGGGGGTCTTGTGCGTACCTCCGAGGGTGGCGAGGGCCTCGGGCCCCTCGCGGTCGCGGATGTCGGCGAGCTTCTCGGCGATCTCGTCGAGGGCCTGCTCCCACGAGATGCGCTCCCACTTGCCCTCGCCCCGTTCACCGACCCGCTTCATCGGGTGGTTGAGCCGGTCCGGGTGGTTGTGCACCTCGATCGCGGTGGTGCCCTTGATGCACAGCTTCCCCTTGGCGACGGGGTTGTGCAGGTCACCGTCGAACGCGATCGGGTGGCCGTCCTTGTCGATCTGGATGAGCATGCCGCAGTGCTGCGGGCACAGCGTGCAGAAGGTACGTTTGACGTCGCCGCCAAAGGTCAGCTTGGCCACAGTTCCGCTCCCTAATATTCAACCGAACACGTGCTGGCGGGGGCCCTGCCCTGCGACGGGGACCGGGCAGGACACCGACGGGGCTCAGCGCTCAGAACGCCAGCGACCCCGAGTCGACGGGCAGCGCGACCCCGTTGATGCGCGCAGCCGCGTCCGACGCGAGGAACATGACAACCGAGGCGATCTCCTCGGGCAGCGCCGGGGCCGGCTTGCGCCTGTCGCGCGAGAGCGCCTCGAGCGCGGACGGGAAGGCGTCGGTGACGTCCTGCATGCCCGTCCGGATGGATCCGGGGCACACGGCGTTGCTCCGGATACCGCGGTCCCCCAGGGTCGCGGCGATGTTCTTCGTCAGCCCGACGAGACCGTGCTTGGAGACGGTGTACGCCGCCCCGGCGCGGCCTCCGCGTACCCCGGCGACCGAGGCGACGTTGACGATGACGCCGCGCCCGCGCTCCAGCATGCCCGGCAGCACGGTGTTGCAGAAGAGGAAGGGCCCGGTCAGATTGACGTCGAGCAGTCTGTGCCACTCCTCCACGGCCACCTCGTGCGCCATGCCGAGGCGATCGATGACAGCGGCGTTGTTGACCAGGACGTCCACCGCGCCGGCCTCGCCCACGACGCGCCTGACGTCCTCGGCCTTCGACACGTCGGCCGGCACGCACACGACGTCGGTGTCCGTCCTCAGGCGGTCCAGCGCCGCGGTGTCACGGTCGACGGCCACGACACGCGCTCCCTGCTCGCCGAAGCCGCGCACCAGGACCTGGCCGACTCCTCCACCGGCGCCGGTGACGACCACCGTCCGGCCCGCGAACGGCTCCGTCTCCGTGGCACCCTCAGTCATGAGACACCCCATCGATGCGCTGCGGAACCTGATCGAAAGTCGTGTGGACGGCATCGGCAGGCGTCCGGGCGGTGCGGCGCACACAGGGGACGGCACCGCGGAACACCGCGCCGCCCCGCAGCACGGTGTCGAGGTCGACTCCGTCGACACCCTGGCTCCAGTCGCGCGTGGTGTCGACGAACTGGACCAGGGCGCCCTGGGTGGCCGACGGTCTGACGAACGTCTCTCGCCAGACCGGGTTGGACAGGTCCGTGCCGGTCAGCGGATAGCCCGCGTCCGGAAGGACGTCGGCAGTCGTACCGAGGTCGTCCACCACGAAGGTCACATGGTGCATTCCCTCGCCGCGCCGATCGAGCGTGTGGGACAGGAGCGAGTCGGCACGCAGCGGCTGCATGAGCTCGATCTTGAAACCACCGAGGTGCAGGTGCAGCAGCCGGATGCCGGTCTCGTCGTTGTCCCCGCCGGTGACGAACCGACCGCCGAGAGTCTCACCGAACATCGCCCAGGCACGGTCGAGGTCCCGGACGGCCAGAGCGACATGATCGAGCCGACGGACCCCGACCGCGTCCCCAACTGCTTCCGGAACCGCGTCCGGAACTGCCTCAGACAACACCTTCGGCACCGCTGCCTCCCGGAGTGCACCGAACATTACCAACCAACCGTTTGATAGTATCCTAGGGGCCGGCCGAGAGGAGAGACAAGGCGGCGGGCGGCGACGCGACAGCAACCGCAAGGGGGCCGGGCCGGGCAGTCACGTCGGATGCAGCACGTTCTTCGCCGCTACGGCTGACGTGTGGTGCAGACGCGTGGGACCGTCGCCGGCGACGCGTTGGAGCACCTGCTGGAGCAGATCCCGGCCCGGCGAGCGTTTCGGCGCGGTCGTCGATCCCCGAGGACGGCACCAGCCGGAATCCAGTCCCCTCCAGCCCGGCACGACCGTCGACGCCCTCCGCCACCCCTGGGTGCCTGAGACGCCCCCGGCCGAAGGTTCACCGCGACACCGTGCATCGCCGCGTCCAGAGAAGAACCACCTCACCGAAAGGGCCCCAGCCATGGAGACCCCGACCCGTCGGCCTCGCGTCCTCGTCACCGGCGGTACCGGCGCGATCGGTTCCGAGACCTGCCGGCTCCTCGCCGGGAGCGGACACGACATCGCCTTCACCTACCGCTCGAACGCGAAATCGGCTCAACTGCTGGCGGCACAGCTGCGCGACGAGACCGGCCGGCCGGTGGAGTCCCGCGCGGTCGACCTGTCCGACACCGACGCCGCCATGCGATGCGTGGAGGAACTGACGACGGCGCTCGGCGGCCTCGACGCCGTCGTCCACGCCTCCGGACCGCTGATCCCCCAGCGCTACCTGACGGACATCGACGCCGACCTGTTCCGCAGGCACGTCGACGACGAGTACGTCGCCTTCTTCAACCTGGCCAAGGCGGCCCTGCCCCACCTGCGGGCCTCCCGGGGGTCGCTGGTCGCGGTGACCACCGTGGCGGTCCGCCAGTACCCGGTGCGCGACTGCCTGTCGGCGAGCCCCAAGGCGGCCGTCGAGGCCCTGGTCAAGGCCATCGCCGCCGAGGAGGGACGCTACGGCGTCCGGGCGAACTGCGTCGGGCCCGGAATCCTCGAGGAGGGCATCGGCGGAGCGATCATCGACAACGGCGACTTCAGCGAGCAGGCGCAGGAGTTCGCACTCAAGCGTGTGCCGCTCCGTCGATTCGGCAGGGCACGGGACGTGGCGGAGGCGGTCGCCTTTCTCGCATCCTCGCGCGCCCGGTACATCACGGGCCAATGCCTCGACGTGGACGGCGGTTTCAGCGTCTGACGCCGGGGCCGGCCGACGTTCCGCGGGTGTCGAGTTCACGGGGCAACACCCCCTGTTGACATCCGGTGCCGGATGGTCCTAGAAATCATTGCACCAAACGGTTGGTCGGAACTATGTCCCGAGCCGGCGTGCAGCGTCCGAAGAAACCCCGGCGGATGGCGCCTGCCGCATGTCGCCGTGCCCCGCTCGCCGGAACGATCAGCGACGTACCTGGCATCGCGCGCCCAGACACTCAACTGCTGGAAGGAACACGGTGATGACCGAGTTGCCAAGGGCCGATGTCCTGCCCGGTCTGCTCGAGGAGCGGCTGGCGGCCGATTCCGGGGCGGAAGGTCTCGTCTTTCCCGAGGCCAGGCTGACTTGGCGGGAACTTGCGGACCGGGCGGACCGCCTCGCCCGCGCGCTGGTCTCACTTGGTGTCGAGGACGGCGACAAGGTCGCCGTCATGCTGCCCAACAGTGCGCTCTACGCGGTCGCGATCCTCGGCACCGCCCTGGCCGGTGCCACCAGCGTCCCGATCAACCTGCGGTTCAAGGAGACGGAGCTCGGCCATGTCGTCGCGGACTGCGACGCCAGGGTGCTGCTCACCGCGGGAAGTCCGACGGACGGCCCCGATGCGTCGGCGGCCCACGGACTTCTCCCGTCCGTCTTCCCCGACCTCGCGGAGCAGGAGCCGAGGGCGTTGCAGCTGCACGCGGCGCCGTGTCTCACCGCCGTGCTGTGGCTGGACGGCGAGCCCCTGCCCGGAACGGTGCCGCCCGACGAGGTCGCCGCGGCCGCGGAAGGTGTCGACGGTCCGGAACTGACCGAGCGGCGCGGCCGGATGCGCGCCGACGCGCCGGCGATGATCATGTATACGTCCGGGACCACGGCGAGTCCGAAGGGTGCGGTGCTCACGCACCGCGCGGTAGTGGCGCAGGCTCGCTGCGTCGGCGCACACTGCTACGGGCTGACGCGGGACGACAGGTTCTGGACGCCGCTCCCGATGTTCCACACGGGTGGCCTCATGTCGTTGCTCGCCTGTCTGGCGGCCGGCGCCACGTACATCCATGCCAGAACCTTCGAGGCCGGCCGTGCTCTTCACCAGCTGTCGGCAGAGCGCGTCACCGTCGCCATGCCGGTCTTCGAACCGCTCTGGCTTCCGGTCCTCGACCACCCCGACTTCGCGTCCACCGACCTCTCGGCGCTGCGGATCGTACAGACCGCCGGTGTGCCGGAGAAGCAGCGCATCATGCAGGAGCGGCTGCCGACCGCGGTCAACATGCAGTCCAGCGGGATGACGGAGACGGCGTCGTACTTCGCCTTCAACCGGCCGACCGATCCGCCGGAGGTACGGCTCACGACCGGCGGCTACCCGATGCCCACGGTCGAGGTGCGCGTGGTCGACCGTGCCACGGGAGAAGACGCTCCCGCGGGCACGCACGGTGAGACGCTGCTGCGGGGGGTGGGCTGCTTCGTGGGCTACCACAACGCCCCCGAGCTGACGGAGGCGGTGATCGACCGGGACGGGTGGTTCCACACCGGCGACGTGGGAGTGCTCGACGAGGCGGGTCGCTACACCTTCGTCGGGCGAATCAAGGACATGCTCAAGGTGGGGGGCGAGAACGTCGCGGCCGCCGAGGTCGAGGACTACCTCAGCAGGCATCCGGCCGTCCGGCTGGTCCAGGTGGTCGCGGCCCCGGACCGCCGCTACGGCGAAGTCCCCGCGGCCTTCGTCGAGCTCAACGACGGCGCAGTGGTGACCGAGAAGGAACTGATCGAGTACTGCGTCGGCAGGATCGCGACCTTCAAGGTCCCGCGGTATGTGAGATTCGTGACGGAGTGGCCGATGTCGGGTACGAAGATCCGCAAGTTCCGTCTCCGTGAGGAACTGGCGAAGGAGCTGTCCGAGAAGGGGATCACAGAGGCTCCCCGTCTCTCGTCCCGTGCGGGTGTCGCGTGATGGCCGAGGTCTTCGCGGATGACTCGCGGCCGGAAGACGTGCTGTTTCGGCCTCTGAAGCTCGGCGGTGTCGTCCTGCGGAACAGAGTGATGCTCTCCGCGATGACGACCGGTTTCGGATACGAGGACGGTCTTCCGGACGACCGGCTGGCCGACCACTTCTCGGTGATCGCAGCGGATGTGGGCCTCGCCACGGTCGCGTTCGGCGCCGTCAGCCCGGAGGGGCGCGTCGAACGCAAGATCCCCTGGATGTGGGCGTCCGGGGTGGTCGAACGACTTTCGTGCGTCACGGAGGTCATCCATCGGCACGGTGCCCTGGCGAGTCTGCAACTCGGCCACGGCGGCCGCCAGGTGTCCCCCAAGGTCACGCGAACCGCACCGGTCGGGCCGTCGGCGATCGCGCCACCCGTCCATGTGTCCGACACACCCCGGGAACTGTCGACCGCCGAGGCGGAGAAGATCGTCGAAGCCTTCGTGGATGCTGCCGTACGGGCTGCGGACGCGGGCTTCGACGTCGTCGAACTGCACGGCGGACACGGCTATCTGATCCAGCAGTTCCTGTCCGCGCAGAGCAATCAGCGCACCGATCGCTTCGGCGGAGCCGGCCTGCGCGAACGCGCCACGTTCGGCCGTGAACTGATCACACGTGTGAAGGAGCGAGTACCGGGACTCTCCCTTCTGGTCCGCATCAACGGTGACGATCTGGTTCCCGGAGGGATGCGGCCGGACGACGCGGCCGCGGTCGGGCAGATCTTCGCCGAGGCCGGGGCCGACGGGCTGATCGTCTCGGGAGGCGTGTACGGGTCCGTCCCGTGGACCATTCCTGTCCTCGACGACCCCGAGCCGGCGTTCCTCCACGCAGCGGAGGTCGTCAAGCGAGCCGTGGCCGTGCCGGTCGTCGCCGTCGGCGGGTTCCGTGATCCGGTGACCGCCCGGGCCGCGATCTCCGCCGGCTCCTGCGACGCGGTAGGCGTGGGGCGCCAGTTGCTCGCCGACCCCAGGTGGGTCGCGAAGGCACGCGCCCGGCGGGATGCGGCCATTCGGCCGTGCGTGGGAACACTGCAGGGCTGCGCAGGACCGCTCCAGACGGGCGGTGAGATCTCCTGCACGGTCAATCCGGACATCGGGCGTCCGCCGGTACTGGGCACGGCGGCTGCCACGCACAGGCGGAAAGTGGCCGTCGTGGGTGGTGGACCAGCGGGGATGGAGGCCGCGCGGGTCGCAGCCGAGGCCGGCGACCACGTGACACTGTGGGAAGCGCGTGCTCGGCTCGGCGGCGCCGCCGCGCTCGCGGGCATGACGCCTCCCATGGCCCACTTCGGCGAGCTGGCCGCATGGTACGAACGCGAACTCGCACGCCTCCGGGTCGACGTCGTGCTCGGACACGAGGTCCGCCCCGACGCGCCCGAACTCGCCGATGCGGACCTGGTGTTGTGCGCGGTCGGCGCCGAGACCCTGATCCCACCGCTGGACGGCTACGAGAAACTGCCGGCCTGGGTCGTCGACGACCTGCTGGCAGGGCTGCCCTCGACGCACGGCTCGTCGCTGCGGCCCAGCCGTCCTGTGGTGCTGGGATCGGGTTCGGAGGCGCTGAGTGTGGCGCTCTGGCTGAGCGATCGTGGCTCCTCGGTGACTCTTCTCGCCGACACACGCGTCGGCGACGACACGAGTGGCGTCGCCCGCCGCGCTCTCAGGGCCAGGCTGGACCGGGCCGGCGTAGCTGTCCGTCCGGGTCGTCCAGTGGCCCTGACATCCGACGGGGTCCACGCCGATGACGGTGACGTCGTCTCCGCCGACGCGGTCGTACTCGCCGGGCGACGCGGACGGGTCCGCTGGGGTGGAACGGGCGTGAAGACGATCGGCGACGCGCGCGATCCCCGCGGGCTCGGACAGGCCATCGAGGAGGCTCGCACGGCGGTGAGATCCCACACGCAGAGGAGGGTGTAGCCCTTCTTCAGGAAGGGGTTGAGCCGAGCGCGATGGCCTGCCCCGGCCGCGTGACCCGGCATGGAGGCCCCGGCTCGCTCCTCACTGTGCTTCTGCTCACACCACGATCAGCCACCGCAATTTACTAGGACGTCCTACTATCTCTTCGTCAGCGCCCTGTTGACCTGTCCGGGAAGGCCCCCCATGAGCGATCTGCACCGTCCTGTGCACCCTGTCCGCCTTGTCACCGCATCGGCCCTGTTCGACGGGCACGACGCGTCGATCAACATCATGCGGCGGATCTTCCAGTCCCAGGGCGCCGAGGTCATTCACCTCGGACACAACCGATCGGTGCAGGAGGTCGTGGACGCCGCACTCGAGGAGGACGTCCAGGGCGTGGCGGTGTCGTCCTACCAGGGCGGGCACGTCGAGTACTTCGAGTACCTGGTCCAGTCGCTGCGCGAGCAGGGAGCCGAGCACATCCGCGTGGTGGGCGGTGGCGGCGGCGTCATCGTGCCCGAGGAGATCACCCGGCTGCGCCGGAGCGGCGTGACCATCTTCTCCCCCGAGGACGGGCAGCGGATGGGCCTGGCCGGCATGGTCAACTCGGTGGTGGAGCAGTGCGACTTCGACCTCTGGGAACGCAGGCCGGCCGACGCCGACGCGATTCTTTCCGGCGACCGAGTCGCCATCGCCCGCGCCATCACCGGCGCAGAACTCGGCAAACTGCCGCCGGACCTGCTGGGACGACTGCGTGCAACCGCTGCGGCACAGGTCACCCCGGTGCTCGGCATCACCGGCACCGGCGGCTCCGGAAAGTCGTCGCTGACCGACGAGTTGGTCCGCCGGTTCCGGGTCGACCAGCAGGACAAGTTGCGGATCGCGGTGATCGCGGTCGATCCGACCCGCCGCCGTGGCGGGGGCGCGCTGCTCGGTGACCGGATACGGATGAACACCCTCGACGGGCACCGCGTCTTCTTCCGGAGCCTCGCCACCCGCGGCAGCCACGAGCTGCCCGAGCACCTCTCCGATGTGATCGACGTGGTCAAGGCCGCCGGGTTCGACCTGGTGATCGTGGAGACGCCAGGCATCGGCCAGGGCGATGCGGCGATCGTGCCCTTCGTGGACGTCGCCATGTACGTGATGACACCGGAGTTCGGCGCCGCCTCGCAGTTGGAGAAGATCGACATGCTCGACTTCGCCGACGTCGTGGCGATCAACAAGTTCGAGCGCCGCGGCGCCAAGGACGCGCTGCGCGACGTGGGCCGCCAACTGGTGCGCAACCGCGAGGCATTCGGCATGCGGCCCGAGGACATGCCGGTGTTCGGCACATCCGCTGCGACGTTCAACGACGACGGTGTCACCGCGCTCTACCAACACCTCAAGACCGTCCTGGCCGAGAAGGGGCGGCCGCTGTCCGGGGGCGCGCTGCCCGCGGTCGACGTGCGGCACTCATCCGGCATCCGGCAGGTGGTGCCTGCCGGCCGTGTGCGCTACCTCGCCGAGATCACCGAGACCGTCCGCAGGTACCACACCGAGAGCGAGCGGCTCGCCGAGGCGGCCCGGCGGGTGCAGCGCCTGGAACTGGTCAGGGACGAGCTCGTCCAGGCCGGCTCCGAGGCGGCAGACGTGGAGTCGTTGCTCAAGCTCGCCCGCGAACAGCTCCCGAGCCCCGTCGCGGAGCAGATCAGGAACTGGCCCTCCGTCGTGGAGTCCTACTCCGGCGACGAGCAGGTCGTGACGGTCCGGGATCGGGAGATCCGCACCAGACTGACCCGTCAGTCCCTGTCGGGCAACGAGATTCCCCGCGTGGCGTTGCCGAGGTTCACCGACCACGGGGAACTGGTGCGGTTCTGGCGCAGCGAGAACCTGCCCGGCCGCTTCCCCTTCACCGCCGGGGTGTTCCCGTTCAAGCGCGACGACGAGGACCCGGCGCGAATGTTCGCCGGCGAGGGCGATCCGCTCCGCACCAACCGACGGTTCAAGCTGCTCTCCGAGGGCCAGCCGGCCAACCGGCTCTCCACGGCGTTCGACTCGGTCACCCTCTACGGTCGTGACCCCGACCAGCGTCCCGACATCTACGGCAAGGTGGGCACCTCCGGCGTCTCGGTCGCGACCCTGGCGGACATGAAGGTGCTCTACGACGGCTTCGACCTGGTGGCACCGACGACCTCGGTGTCGATGACGATCAACGGTCCGGCACCCACCGTGCTCGCGTTCTTCCTCAACACCGTCATCGACCAGCAGACAGACGCCTTCCGCGCTGCCCAGGGCCGCGACCCCTCGCCCGAGGAGGCGGCCGAGCTGCGCGCGCACGCGCTGGCGAACGTGCGCGGCACCGTGCAGGCCGACATCCTCAAGGAGGACCAGGGCCAGAACACCTGCCTGTTCTCCACCGAGTTCTCGCTGCGGATGATGGCCGACATCCAGGAGTGGTTCATCGCCAACAAGGTCCGCAACTTCTACTCGGTGTCCATCTCCGGCTACCACATCGCCGAGGCCGGCGCCAACCCGATCAGCCAGCTCGCGTTCACCCTCGCCAACGGCTTCACCTATGTCGAGGCCTACCTGGCGCGCGGCATGCACATCGACGACTTCGCCCCCAACCTGTCGTTCTTCTTCTCCAACGGCATGGACCCCGAGTACTCGGTCCTCGGCCGGGTCGCCCGACGGATCTGGGCCGTCGCGATGAAGGAGAAGTACGGCGCAGGCGAACGCTCCCAGAAGCTCAAGTACCACGTCCAGACCTCGGGCCGCTCCCTGCACGCCCAGGAGATGGACTTCAACGACATCCGCACCACCCTGCAGGCGCTGATCGCCATCTACGACAACGCCAACTCGCTGCACACCAACGCCTACGACGAGGCCGTCACCACCCCGTCCGAGGAGTCGGTGCGCCGCGCGATGGCCATCCAGCTCATCATCAACCGCGAGTGGGGGCTGGCGATGAACGAGAACCCGCTGCAGGGCTCGTTCATCATCGACCAGCTCACCGACCTGGTCGAGGAAGCGGTGCTCACCGAGTTCGACCGGATCAACGAACGCGGTGGTGTACTGGGCGCGATGGAGACCGGCTACCAGCGCGGCCGCATCCAGGACGAGTCCATGCTGTACGAGCAGCGCAAGCATGAGGGCAGCCTGCCGATCATCGGCGTGAACACCTTCCGCAACCCGCATGCCGACACCGACCAGAGCCAGGGGACCCTCGAACTGGCCCGCGCCACCGAGGAGGAGAAGCTCTCCCAGTTGCAGCGGGTGCAGAGCTTCCAGGCCGAGCATCGGGAGGAGGCCGGGGCCTACCTGGAGCGTCTGAAGCAGGCAGCGATCTCCGGCGAGAACGTCTTCGCCGTGCTGATGGACGCCGCCCGCGTGTGCACTCTGCAACAGATCACGGAGGCGTTCTTCGAGGTCGGCGGCCAGTACCGGCGCAACGTCTGAGTCACCGGCCGAGGCCGCGGATACGGCCGCCACCACCCTCCCGACCACGAAAGGTCCCGCATGGAACCCGTCTCCCGTCTCGGCATCGTCGGCTGCGGCCTCATGGGCTCCGGTATCGCCGAGGTCGCCGCACTGCACGGCCTCGAGGTGATCGTCGCCGAGTCGACCCCGGACCGGGCCGCCGCCGGCCGCGACCGCATCACCGCCTCCCTGGAGCGCGGCCTGCGGCACGACAAGCTCACCGCGGCCGAGCGGGACCGGGCCCTGGCCCGCCTCTCCTTCACCGACGACCTGAACGAGCTGGCCGACCGGCAGATCGTCATCGAGGCCGTCGCCGAGAGCCGCGAGGTCAAATTGGAGGTCTTCCGCCAACTGGACAAGGTCGTGGTCTCCCCGGACGCCATCCTCGCCACGAACACCTCCTCCATCCCCGTCGTCGACCTCGCCGTGGCCACCGGCCGGGCCTCCCACGTCGTGGGACTGCACTTCTTCAACCCTGTTCCGGTCCAGAAGCTCGTCGAGGTGATCCCCGCCCTCACCACCAGTGCCGACACCCTGGCCCGGGTCCGCGACTTCGCCACCCGGCAACTGGGCAAGGCAGTCGTCCAGGCCCCCGACCGGTCCGGCTTCGTGGTCAACGCCCTGCTGGTGCCCTACCTTCTCGCCGCCATCCGCATGCTCGAGTCGGGAAGGGCGCGCGCGGAGGACATCGACCGCGGCATGGAACTCGGCTGCGCCCACCCCATGGGACCGCTGCGACTGCTCGACCTCATCGGCCTGGACACCGCCCGATCCATCGCCGAGTCGATGTACGAGGAGTTCAAGGAGCCGCTCTACGCGGCTCCGCCACTGCTCCAGCGCATGGTCGCCGCAGGCCGCCTGGGCCGCAAGAGCGGTCACGGCTTCTACTCCTACCGCAACTGACTCCCCGAGCCGGCCCACGCGGCATGTGAAAGCTCCGCCCCCTGACGTGTCAGGGGGCGGGGTTCGCACGGCGCGCTACTGAATCCTGCGTTCCGCCCCGACCCAGGCCCGGTCGCGCAGGACGAACTTCTGGATCTTGCCGGTGGAGGTCTTGGGCAGCTCCCCGAACACCACGTGCTTGGGCGCCTTGAAGCGGGCCAGCCTGGCCCGGACGAACTCGATGATCTCGGCCTCGGTGACCTCGGCGCCGTCCAGCAGGCTCACGTACGCCGCAGGCACCTCCCCCCAGCGCTCGTCGGGTACCGCGATGACGGCGACCTCGGTGACGGCCGGATGTTCGGCGATGACCTGCTCGACCTCGACCGACGCGACGTTCTCCCCGCCGGAGATGATCACGTCCTTGCTGCGATCGCGCAGCTCGACGTACCCGTCCGGATGCACGACACCGAGGTCGCCGGTGCGGAACCAGCCGTCCGGTGCGGCCTTCTTCGTGGCCTCCTCGTCCTTGTAGTAGCCGAGCATGACGTTGTTGCCGCGCAACGAGATCTCACCCACCGACGTCCCGTCGGCGGGAACGTCCAAACCGTCCCCGTCGATCACGCGCACCGTGCACGAGATCATGTTGCCGACACCCTGGCGCGCCTTGAGACGGGCCCTGACCCGGTCTTCGAGGGCGTTCCACTCCGGGCGCCAGTCGCAGATCATGGCCGGTCCGAACGTCTCGGTCAGCCCGTACAGGTGCGTGACCTCGAACCCGAGTTCCCCCATCCGGCGCAGGATCGCCGGCGCCGGCGGCGCGCCGCCCGTCGCGACCTTCACCGTCTGCGCCAGCGGGGACGCGTCCGGCGCGTGGGCGAGCATCGACAGCACCGTCGGAGCACCCTCCAGGTGCGTCACTCCCTCCGTGCGCAACAGCCGCCACACCTCTGTCGGATCGACCTTCGGCAGGCATACGTGCGTGCCCGCCGCCGCGGTCACCGCCCACGGGAAGCACCAGCCGTTGCAGTGGAACATCGGCAGGGTCCACAGGTGCACCGCGGAAGGCGACAGCCCGGTGTGGCCCACCATCGCCAGTGACTGCAGATACGCGCCGCGATGGTGGTACATCACGCCCTTGGGGCGTCCGGTCGTCCCGGACGTGTAGTTGATGGACAGCAACGACCGTTCGTCCTGCGGGCGGATCGCGGTGGGTGTCGCGTCGGCCAGCAGTCGCTCGTACTGCTCCCCCGCACGGATCCGGTGCGGGGGCCTGGACAGTTCGGCGACCGCCGCGTCGACCAGGTCGTCGAAGAGCGGATCGTGCACCAGCACCGACGCCTCGCAGTGCCGCAGGATGTAGGCGACCTCGCCGGCCGACAGCCGGGTGTTGACGGCCACCAGCGGCACACCCGCCCATGGCACGCCGAAGCTCGCCTCCAGCAGCACGTGCGTGTTCGGCGCCAGCACCGCGACCGGCCGGCCCTGCGCCAGTGGTGCCAGTACACCGGCCAGCCGGCGGCAGCGGTCGTGGAACTCCGTGTACGACCAGCGCCGGTCGCCGTCCACGACGGCGGTCCGCTCTCCGTGCGCCGCCGCGGCCCGGTCCAGGTAGGAGACAGGGGTGAGCGGGTCGTACGACAGGGTCGAAGCAGGCGGCCACTGTGGTTCGGTCATCGGTTCCGGCCCTCCGATCGGGCGCGGGTCGCGCCCCAGCGGTTGAAGTGCACGACGTCTTCGACGGGCTTGCGCCTGGGTTGCGCCCACCGTCCCCTGGCGGGGCGGCCCATCGGGATCAGGGCCATGGTCAGCGCGTCGGGCGGCAAGCCGAGCAGGTCACGCAGCTCGTCCTCGTGCCCACCGTAGAGCGTGGTGAGCGAAGTGCCGAGACCGTAGGCGCGTGCGGCGAGGCAGAGTTGCTGCACCGCACCGTAGATGGACGCGCCGACTCGGGGGTCTGTTGCGTCCGCCGCATGGCGCAGCACCGGGAAGACCCACACCGGGGCCTCCTCGATGTGGTGCGCGAGATGCTCCGCGCCGAGGAAACCCCGTGGGCTGAGCCCGTCCTGACCGGCCGGCAAGGCCAGGATCCGCTCGCGGTGCCGGCCGTAGGCGGCCTGCCAGTTGTCGCGGTACCAGGCCGCGACGCGGTTCTTGATGTCCTGATCGGTCACCACGACCCAGCCCCACTGCTGGGCGTTGCCACCGGACGGGCCCCGGATGGCCGCGTCCAGGACCGCCCAGAGCACGTCCTCGGGGATCGGATCGGGGGCGAGGTAGCGGCGGGCCGGCGTGGAGTGCAGCGCCTCCAGTACGGTGAGGGCCTGCCCGGTCGGTGGCAGCATCAAGGTCCTCCATGGGTGATCACGGCAGGGCACGCAGCCCCTCGCCCGCGGCATCGCAGGCTGCCCGCAGCCGTCTCGCGCAGTGGTCGATCTCGGCGCCGGACATGCGGGGCGTGAATCCGAACAGGATCAGCGCGTAGCGGGCGCGGCCGCCCGGGTCGAACACCGGCGCGCTCATCGCGCGGACCTCGTACACGGTGTCCGGGCCGAGTTCGGGCTGCCCGTACTCGATGGTCGGTTCGGGCTCGAACAGGTCGTGGAAGACGCTGCGCCGCCACCGGACGTCTGCGATGGTGGACAACCGCTTGATCCTGGCGTCGAACTCGCGTTGGCTCGGGCCGCCGAGCCGGACCCAGAAGCCGCGGTCGCGCACCCGGTCGAGGGCGGCGCGCCAGGCTTCGGCCTGCCCGGGGCTGAGCGGTGTCGGTGCCTGGGCCAGCCAGCGCCGCACATCCGACTCGTCGGCCCAGGGCAGCCAGCTCATGCCCAGCGGAGGCGCGAGTGGGGAGCGCATCCCGACGCGGACGGCGGGCCGGCCCCCGGGCGGGGTCCCCGCGCTGGCCACGTGCACGATCTCGTCGCCGACGATCGCTCCGGCCACGCACTCGACGGACATCTCCCGTGCGATGCGTTCCATCGCCGGCCGTCCGGGGTCCACGTTGCGCAGCACGTCGAAGAGGTCGGCGTCGGCGGCTGCCCGGGAAGACGGCTCGAACCGGCCGTAGCCGCCCTCGAAGAAGACCAGGGGCATGGTGGGGTTGCCGAGGCTCATCTCCCTGACGCGCCCGATCACGATGTCGTGGTCGCCTGCGGTGTGCACGGCGTCCAGATCGCACTCGATCCAGCCGACGACGCCGTCCAGGACCGGCAGTCCGGTCGGAGTGGGTCGCCACCCCAGTCCGGCGAACTTGTTCGGCGCCTTCGACGCGAAGGCACGGCAGACGTGCTCCTGGTCGGCGCCGAGAATGTTGACGCAGAACCGTCCCGCCGCGCGGATCTTCGGCCAGGATGTCGACGAGTGGTCCGGCAGGAACCCCACCAGCGGCGGATCGAGCGACACCGAGGTGAACGACCCGACCGCCATGCCGACCGGGGTGCCGTCCGGGTGGACGGCGCTGATCACGCAGACACCGGTCGGGTAGGTGCCGAGAACCTGGCGGAACCACCGGGGGTCGACGGCTGTGGTGCTCTCCGTGGTGGTCATCGGCGCCTCTCAGGCCGGCTGGTCGGTCAGCTGCAGAGCCGCCACCCGCTCCTGGCTCACCTTCGGCGTCCACCGGTCCTCGTGCTCCGCCCAGATGTCGCGCAGCTTCGGGGCGACGCGCGTGCCGAAGAGGTAGTTGTTCTTCGCCGCCACCTCCTCGGGCAGGTTGCCGACGTGCATGCAGGTGATGAGCTGGCCGATGCGCAGGTCGGTGACGAGTTCGCGCACCCGCTGTTCGACCCGCTCCGGCGTGCCGGCGATGATGTATCCGAGCCGGTCGTAGTCCCAGAAGCTCAGCTCGCCCTTGTTCGCCTTCTCGCGTTCCTCGGCGGAGATGGTCCTCTCCCGGCTCAGCATGGCGCGCAGGGACTCCGGGGTGGTGTAGCCGGGTGGGTTGCCGAACTCCGGCGCGACAGGGTTCTGCCGGTAGAAGTAGCGGACGGCGTCGTAGTACTGCTCCTCGGCCTCCCTGTCGGTGTCGGCGCAGCAGATGACCTGGGTGAAGGCCATCCGGTTGGGGTTCATGTTGCCGCCGGTGGACTCTGTGTAGTCCCAGAAGCCGTTGACGATCGGGGTCGCGCTCTGCTTGCCCGAGAAGGACAGGTAGCCGTAGCAGTAGTCGAGTTCGTTGACGACCGACCAGGTCTCGACGCTGCCGCTGCCGGGGATCCATATGGGCAGCTCGCTCTGGACGGGCCGCGGCCACGGGTTGACGTAACGCAGCTGGTTGTACTTGCCGTTGAAGGCGAAGGGTTCCTTGGCCTTCCAGGCACGGTGTACGAGCTCGCGCGCCTCGTGGAAGCGCTCGCGCAGCTCGATCGGCGGGACGCCGTAGGAGAACGCGCTGTCCATCGGCGTGCCGAAGACGATGCCGGCGATGACCCGGCCGCCGGAGAGGCAGTCGAGCATGGCGATCTCCTCCGCGACCCGGATCGGCGGGTTGTACAGCGCGAGGGAGTTGCCGCACAGCGCGATCGCGGAGTTCTCCGTGGTGGCGGCGAGCACGGCGGCGAGCAGGTTGGGGGACGGCGTCATCGCCAGCGAGGTCTGGTGGTGCTCGTTCAGCAGCAGCGAGTCCCAGCCCAGCTTGTCGGCCTGCTGCATCAGGCGCAGGTACATGTGGTACTCCTCGCCGACCTGACGCGGGTCGGCGTAGGACGCGGGTGGGGTGACCCAGGCGCTGCGCACCGTGTCGCCGTAGTCCTCCGGCAGTTGGGTGTGGAACTGCTGCGCGAACCAGTGGAATTTCATCTCTGTCCCTTCGATGCGTTGGGTGCCGCCGTGTCCACCGGTTGATCCGAGCGACACAAACGAGCATTAGTTTGCTATCTAGGCATGCGGGTCCGGCTCACAGGTACTCGAGGTGCGCCCGGATAGCCCCCCGCTCTTCGTCGTACCAGCCGCGCCCCAGCGCGTAGGCGATCATCCTGGACAGCGAGGCCTCCCAGCCCGGGTCCACGGCGCGGCCCGCCAGCGTCCGCAGCAGCTCGGCGGGGATCCAAACGTGCTCGGCGCCACCCGTGACGCCGGCCCGGCGAAGCCGCCGCAGCGCCTCGTCGCGATCGCCCTGGACCACGACCTTCAGGGCGGTGAAGTCCTCGGGCGCGACCAGTTCGGGCGCGACCCGCACCGCTGACTGACGCAGTTCCATTCAGCTGACCTCACTCAGCATCGAGACCGACTTCGTGCTGGTGAGGTTGGGTACGTCGGCTGCCAGTGCGGCGCCCTGCGGGGAGGCCATCGCGGTCTGCATGGCCTGCGCGTCGGGGAAGTACAACTCGGCGATCAGGTGGTACGGGGCGGGCGCGCCGTCCGCGTCCGGCAGTGTGAGCGCCACCTCGAAACGGTCCAGTCCGGGCAGCGCCCTCACCAGCGGGGTGTGCGTCTGGAGGTAGTGCTTGTCGAACGCGTCGGTGTCGGCGGGCTGTTCGTAGAGCACGGTCAGCTTGATCACGGAGATCTCCTCTAAGGACGGTGCGGACCCGATCCGCCAGAGGCGGGATGCGGCCGCTCGACCGAACTATTGCGCTGACGAACTACTAGTCGTTAGTTTTCACCGTACACGAAAGCCCCGAAGAGAAGAACGGCCCGAAGCGAGGTTCCGCGATGGGAAAGTTGTCCGGCAAGGTCGCATTGGTCACCGGAGCCGCGGCAGGCATCGGTGCCGCCACCGCCGAGGTGCTCGTCGGTCACGGCGCCCAGGTGGTGCTCGGCGACATCCGCGGCGATCTGGTGGAGGAGACGGCCAAGCGCCTCGGCGACGCCGCCTCCGCCGTCACGTACGACGCGGCCGACACGGCATCCGTCGAGCATCTCGTCGACGAGGTGATCGCCCGGCACGGCCGACTGGACGTTCTGCACAACAACGCGGCGATCACGGCACAGGCGTGGACCCGCGACACCACCGTGCTCGACACCGAACTGGACTGGTTCGACCTGACGTTGCGCGTGAACCTGCGCAGCGGCTACGTCGCGGCGAAGCGGGCGCTGCCGCACATGATCGCCGGCGGTGGCGGCGCGATCGTCAACATGGCGTCGATCGCGGCGTTCAGCGGCGGTCCGACTCTCGTCGCCTACGGCATCTCGAAGGCCGGGGTCGCCACCATGACCAAGTACCTGGCCGCGCAGTACGGCCGGCACAACGTCCGGACCAACTGCATCGCGCCCGGTGCCGTGCTCACCGAGCAGGTGCTGGAGAACGTGCCCGGCGTCACCGAGGCCGCGGTGGCCCAACTGCCCTACACGCGCGCCGGCCAGGGCACCGACATCGGCAACGTGGTGGCCTTCCTCGCCAGCGAGGACGCCGCGTACATCAACGGCCAGGTCATCACCGTCGACGGCGGCGGCACCGCCGGGACGCCGCCGCCCGCGGACACCGCGATCCAGGCCGGCAGCGGTCCGGTCCCGGCCTGACCTTCGACAACCACCCACCACATCGGATTCGGGAAGGGAGCGGCCATGCGGCTGCAGAACAAGGTTGCGCTGATCACCGGCGCCGGCTCGGGCATCGGCCGGGCGACCGCCGAGGCGTTCGCCCGCGAAGGCGCCAAGGTGGTCATCGTCGACATCAACGCCGACGGCGGCAAGGAAGTGGCCGACGCCATCGAACGCACCGGCGGAACGGTCGAGTTCCAGCACGCCGACGCATCGAACCCCGAGGAGCTCGAACGGGTCGTCACCTTCACCACCGACACGTTCGGCCGCCTGGACATCCTCCACAACAACCACGTGTGGTTCGAGTCCGGCCGTATCGGCGACCTCAGCCTGGACGGCTTCCGCAAGTCACTGGACATCAGCCTCACCGCGTACTGGTACGCGATCAAACTCGCCCTCAAGCCCATGCTCGCCCAGGGCAAGGGCGCCATCGTCAACACCGCCTCGGTGTCCGGCGTCGCCGCCGACTACGGCATCGGCGCCTACAACGTGCTCAAGGCGGGCGTGGTGAACCTGTCCCGGGTCACCGGCATCGAGTACGCCCGCAAGGGCATCCGCTGCAACGCGGTGTGCCCCGGCCCCATCGCCACGCCGCCCATCGGTCAGCTGCACGAGCAGGCTCCCGGCATCTGGGAGGACATCCGCGACGCGATCCCGATGGGCCGCTACGGCAAGCCCGAGGAGATCGCCGCGGCCGTGCTGTTCCTCGCCTCCGACGAGGCCGGGTTCATCACCGGCTCCCACCTGGTGGCCGACGGCGGGCTCTGGGCGCACTCCGGCATGCCCCCCATCGGCGGGCTCGGCCCGGAATTCTGACCCGCACCGCCACCTCACACCTGAACCGGAGCCCTCATGAAGTTCCATTGGTTCGCCGAAGCCACCTACAACGACCTGCCCGAGCGGCTGCCGCAGAAGAACCCCTCGTCGGCCGTCGACCTGCCCATGGACCTGGTGGACTCGCGCAAGGTCGGCGAGCACTACAAGATGTTCATCCGGTTGATGCAGCAGGCCGACACGCTCGGCTGGGACGGCCTGGCCGTCAACGAACACCACCAGACGACGTTCGCGATGACTCCGTCACCGAACCTGCTGGCCGCAAGTCTGGCGGGCACCACAGAGAACGCCGCGATCCTGATCATCGGTGACTCGCTGGCGCTGTACAACCCGCCCAATCGGGTGGCCGAGGAGATGGCCTACCTCGACTGCCTGTCCGACGGCCGGGTGATCGCCGGATTCGTCTTCGGCACGCCGATGGACACCGCCTTCGCCTACGGCATCTCCCCCGCCGAGCTGCGCGACCGCTTCCACGAGGCACGCGACCTGATCACCCGCGCCTGGACCGCGGACGAGCCGTTCGCGTTCAACGGCAAGTACAACAAGCTGCGTTACGTCAACGTCCTGCCGCGGCCCGTCCAGGGGCGGCCACCGATCTGGGTGCCCGGCTCGGGCAGTCTGGAGACCTGGGACCTGGTGCTCGACGAGGACTACTGCTACGGCTACCTGTCCTTCTTCGGGCTCGACAACGCGCGCCCCATCGTCCAGGGCTTCTGGGACCGCGTGCAGGAGCGCGGCTTCGAGATCAATCCGTTCCGCATGGCATTCACCCAGCTCATCTGCGTCGCCGACAGCGACAAGGAGGCGGAGCGCGACTACGCCGAGGCCGTCAACTACTTCTTCACCCGGCAGAAGGCACCGCTGCACTACGCCACGCCGCCGGGCTACATGACCATCGCGTCGCAGCGCGAAGGCCTGCGCCGCCAGCGGGGCATCGGTGCCGACGTACGGCAGCGAGCCGCCAACGGCGAACTGAGCTTCTGGGAGGCCGACGAGCTCGGCTTCATCGTCGCCGGCACGCCGGAACGGGTCCGGCAGCGCCTCGAGACACTCGCCACCGAACTGCACGTCGGCCAGCTCATCACCTGCATGCACATGGGCAACCTGCCCGAGGAGACCGCAGCCAAGAACAACGAGCTGTTCGGCCGCCAGGTCGCCCCTCATCTGCGCGATCTGTTCACGGACTTCGAGGACCGCTGGACACCCGCGGTCAGTCAGCAGCGCGTCGCGGCCGGCGCACCCAAGATCACCGTTCCCGCGAACTGAGGAGGACGCATGCGCACGCTCGACATCGCCAACGTCGGAACCTTCGACGTCAATCTCTGGACGGCCGGCAGCGGCAGTCCCGTGCTGTTCCTGCACGGTTACGAGCGCCATCCCGGCGGCGCGCCCTTCCTGCAGCGGCTCGCGGCGTCGCACACCGTCTACGCGCCGGAGCAGCCCGGCTACGGCAACTCGACCGGCTTCGAGCACGTGCAGGACATCTTCGACCTCGCCCTGTTCTACCGGGAACTGGTGCGCTCCCTGGGGGTCGAGCGCATCGACGTCATCGGTCACTCGACCGGGGGCATGGTCGCCGCCGAACTCGCCGCTCTCAGCCCCGAGATCATCGGCAAGCTGGTGCTCGTCGACGCGTTCGGGCTGTGGCTGGACGACCAGCCGGCGCAGGACCCGTTCGGCGCCGCCGACGAGGTCAAGGCGGCGAAATGGCACGACCCGGCAGCCATCCCGAACCCCGAGCCGACCATCTTCGTCCCCGACCCCGAAGATCCGCACGGCGAGATCTTCTTCCAGGCCCAGAATCTCGCCACCGCGACGAAGTTCATGTGGCCGATCGCCGACCGGGGCCTGCGCCGCCGGCTGCCCTACGTGCGGGCGCGGTCCCTCGTCGTGAACGGCGCGTCCGACGGGCTGGTGCCGACGGCCTACGCCAAGGAGTTCGTCCGGCTCATCCCGCAGTGCGAGCTCGCGGTCATCGCGGACGCCGGGCACTACCCCTTCATCGAGCAGGAAGACGAATTCATCGCCACCGTCGAGAAGTTCCTGAGCGCGTGAGCTCAGCGGAGAAGGAGGATCGCATGGGTCGGGTAGCGGGCAGGATCGCCATCGTCACCGGCAGCGCGGCGGGCATCGGCCGCGCGACCGCGCAGGCGCTGGCCAAGGAAGGGGCACAGGTCGTCATCGCGGACCTGAATCTCGACGGCGCGAAGCAGACCGCCGAGAAGATCGGCGAGGCCGCCACGCCGTTCCAGTTCGACGCGACGAAGCAGGAATCCATCGCCGAGCTTGTCGACTTCACGATGAGGCGCCACGGCCGCATCGACATCCTGCACAACAACGCCGCGCTCGTCGGTCCGGACGCGTGGTTCACCGACGGATCGGTGCTGAGCACGAGCGTGGAGATGTGGGACCGCGCGTTCGCCACGAACGTCCGCAGCATCTTCCTGGCCTGCAAGTTCGCCCTGCCGCACATGGTGGCCGGCGGCGGTGGATCCATCATCAACATGGCCTCGGTCGGCGGACTGAGCGGCAGCAAGGCACTGACCGCGTACGGCACGACCAAGGCCGCCGTCGTGGGCCTGACCCGCTACGTCGCGGCCCAGCACGGCAAGGACGGAGTGCGCTGCAACGCCATCGCGCCCGGCGTCATCCGCACCCAGCAGCTGCTGGACGCGGTGCCGGACCTGCCGCAGCAGACACTGCCGTCCATCGCGACGCCGCGGGTCGGTGAGCCCGAGGACATCGCGAACCTCGTCGTCTACCTGGCGTCGCAGGAGTCGGCCTTCATGACGGGTGAGACGCTGCGCATCGACGGCGGCGGCATGACCACCAGCGGCGGCGGCTGACGGGATCGGGGGGTCCCTCGGGGGGTGGCCGTCACCGCGAGGCGGCCGGGCCGGCTGTACCGGTCCGGCCGCGTCGCCCTTCGTTCAGCCGGACTCGGCGGACACCAGCCGCAGCGCCATGTCTCCGTAGTAGTAGGCGAGTTGGGACTCGGAGAGCCGACCGCCCTCGTGGTACCAGAGCGAGATGCCGATGCCCATCTCCAGCATTGCGTAGCTGGCCAGCTGTGGCGACGGCGTCTGGAACCGGCCCTCGTCCACGCCTCGGTTGATGACGTCCTGCCACGAGCGGGCGTAGTCGCGGCGCAGCTTGCGGACCCGGTCCTGGGCGGGCTGCTCCAGGTTCCAGATCTCGGCGTTGCCGATGCGCACCTCACGTGGATGGCGCGCGTGGTAGCGGACGTGCGCCTCCATGGCCCGGCGCAGCTGCTCGGCCACGTCGTTGGTGGTGGCAATCGCCGCGCGGTGGTCGGCGAACAGGTCCTCCATCGTTCGCAGCATGATGTCCTGGAGCAGCTCTTGCTTGGACTCCAGATGGTTGTACAGGCTGGGCGCCCGCATACCCAGCTGCGAGGCGATGTCGCGCATGCTGGTCCCGAGGTATCCACGCTCGGCGAACAGTGTCAGCGCGGCGTCCATGATGTCGCCGGCACGCCCGGCTGGCGCCGGCCGGGGCAACTTGCGAGCGTTAGCAGCAGATTGTGACGACACATACTTATGGTAGTACACCAGGCAGTCCCATGGCGAACGACCGTTCAGCCGGGAGCCGGCCGCATGGGTAGTAGCATGCCGTCCATGGCTCGCCCGTCCACCACGAACTCCGCCGCGGGATCCCGTGGCCCGGGAAGGCCGCGTGACCGCGCGATCGACGACCTCATCCTGGAGGAAGCCCGGCGCGAGGTGGCCGAGAACGGCATCGCCCGCTTCAACTTCCACGCGGTGGCCCGGCGGGCCGGGGTCGCCCGGAACACCATGTACCTGCGCTGGGCCCGGCGTGAGGACCTGATCAAGGCCGCGCTGCTGGCCGGCCACAATCCCGCCGCACCGGAGCTGACCGGAGTACTCACCGAGGACCTGGCCACCCTCGCCGACATCTTCGCCGCGTCCTTCGCGGCCGACGGAGCGCTCAGTGCGTACTACCAGTTGTCGGTGACCAGCCTGACCGACCCGGAGATGTGGGACTGGGCACGCCAGAACATCATCGAGCCCGCCCATGCCATCCCCGAGAGGGTCATCCGCGAGGCCCAGGAGCGCGGCGAGGCCCGGCCCGACGTCGACGCCGGAGTGGTCGCCCGGATGATGGTCGGCGGCATCTTCGCCGAGGCCATCCTGCGGGTGCCGCACGGCCACGTGAGCGAGGACTTCCGCCGCATGCTGGTCGCCAACGTCCTGTCCCTCGTGGGGCTCGAGAGGTCCTGAGCGGGACGGCCGAGGTGCCTTGGGGCGGGCGATCCGGCCCGTCCACGGGCCGGATCGCCCGCCGACTCAGGCCCGCCAGAGCTGTTCGCCGGGGCGGGTGACCACGATCTCCGGGACCACGGCGCAGGCCGAGAGCCGGGTGACGGACAGCGCCAGTTCGGCCACGTCCTCGACCCGGATCATCCGCGCGGGATCGATCCGCTCCCGCACATGTGCGGACATGTCGGTGTCGACGTATCCCGGACAGATCGCGGTCGCGCAGACGCCCTGCGCCGACGCTTCGGTGTTCACGGACCGGCACAGGGAGATGAGCGCCGCCTTGGCGGCGCCGTAGGCGGCGAGGTCCGGTTCGGCGGCGACGCCCGTGATGGAGGACAGGGCGATGACCTTCGCGCCGCGCTCGGGGTGCATCGCGGCGGTCTCGCGCAGCAGCGGCAGGCTGTGCTGAAGCAGTACGAAGGGCGCCCGCACATTGACGGCGAACTGCATGTCGTAGCGCTTCGCCGTGGTCTGTTCGAGCGAGCCGGCGCTGCCCACGCCCGCTGCCATCACGAGCACGTCGAGCCTGCCGTGGTGCTGCGCGTGCTCCGCGGCGAGGCGTCGTACGTCGTCCTCGACGGTCATGTCGGCGGGTACCGGGTGGACGCGCCCGCCCCCCTCGGCGAGCGCGCCCGCGGACTTCTCCAGGCGTGCGGCGTCCCTGGCGGACACCGTCAGGTCGTATCCGGCCGCCGCGAGCCGGAGGGCGACGCCCAGGCCGATGCCGCGCGAGGCGCCGGTGACGAGCGCGGCCGGACGGCCGGCGTGGGTGGGGGTCACAGCAGGGCTTCCTTTCCCTTCAGCGCGCGCAGTCCGGCGGCCGCCAGCAGCGGAACCGCCTGCCCGACGGTCTCGAAGCCGTCACCGAGGGTGAGGCCCTGGCGATGCCGGGCGTGAATGCCCTCGGCGATGACGGCGATCTTGAAGTAGCCCAGACCGAGGTAGAAGCCCAGCCGGGTGAGGTCGCGTCCGGTGACGCGGGCGTAGTGCTCGGCGAGGTCCCGGACGTGCGGCAGCCGGTGGCTGGTGGAGGCCGCCGAGCCGCCGAGCACGGGATCGAAGGCCGGATCCCGGTAGACCAGGTGCAGGGCGAGGTCGGCGAGCGGATCGCCGACGGTGGCCATCTCCCAGTCCACCAGCGCGCGCACCTCGGACGGCTCGGCGGGGTCCAGGATGGCGTTGTCGATGCGGTAGTCACCGTGCACGATCGAGGCGCCGCTCTCGGCCGGCACCCCGGCGGCCAGCCGGGCGTGCAGCGTCTCGACGTCGGCCACCGGTCTGGTGCTGACCCGCTCCCACTGGTCACACCACCTCCTCACCTGCCGGAACAGGTAGCCCGCCGGGCGCCCGAAGTCGCCCAGACCGACGGCCCGGTGGGGTACGGCGTGGAGCCTGGCGAGCACGTCGATCAGCGCGTGACCGCAGCGCAGCGTCTCGGCCGGCGACAGGCGCTCGAGTTCGGCCTGGGTACGGACGACCTGGCCGGGTACGTGCTCCACGACCGAGAAAGGCGTGCCGATCACCGACGCGTCCTCGCACAGCGCCACCGTCCTGGCCACGGGGACACCGCTGCCCCACAGAGCCGCCGCGACGCGGAACTCGCGGCCGATGTCGTGGGCGGAGGGGGTGAGGCCACCGAGCGGCGGCCTGCGGACCACCCAGGTGGACCTGCCGTCGGTCACGCGGTAGGTGAGGTTGGACCGACCGCCGTGCAGCAGCTCGGCGTGCAGCGGCCCGGCGGTGCCGTTCACCGCGCCCTCGAAGAACCTGTGCAGGGCGGCGATGTCCAGCCCCTCCGGACTTCCTCCGTACGCACTCATGCGCCGGACCGGCGGGAGCCGTCGAGGTGGCGGCTGACGACACGTCTGGCGATCGCCCAGCGGTGGGTCTCGGACGGCCCGTCGTAGATGCGGAAGGCGCGGACCTCGCGCAGGAAGCGGGACAGCAGCGCATCGCCGGAGACGCCCAGCGCCCCGCACATCTGCACCGAGCGATCCACGACCCGCCAGACCGCTTCGGCGGTGAACGTCTTGGCCATGGCGGTGGCCTGGGCGGCCGAGCGGCCCTGGTCGAGTTCCTGGCATGCCTGCCGTATCAGTCCGCGGGAGGCGGCGATGTCGATCTCGTTGTCGGCGATCATCTGCTGGGCCATGCCCAATTCGGCCAGGCGAGAGCCGAACAGCCGGCGGTCGGCGGTCCGGGCCACGGCGATGTCCTGGGCGCGGCGGGCGATGCCCAGCCAGCGCATGCAGTGGGTCATGCGGGCCGGGCCGAGGCGCACCTGGGCGTACGCGAAACCCTTGTCGACCTCGCCGAGCACCGCCTCGTCGGGGACGACGCATCCGTCGAACACGACTTCGCAGTGCCCGCCGAACAGGCTCTCGTCGAGCGTCTCGATGTGGCGGATCACCTTCATCCGGGGATCGGAGGCGTCGACCAGGAACATCGTCGCCCCGCCGCGGTCGCCCGGTTCGCCGGAGGTACGGGCCATGCAGATGGCGTACGCCGCTCCGTCGGCGCCGGTGATGAACCACTTCCGGCCGTCGATCCGCCAGCCACCCGGTACGCGCCTCGCCAGCGTCGACAGGGCCGCCGGGTCCGAGCCCGCGCCCGGTGCCGGCTCGGTCATCGCGAAGCAGGAGCGGACCGTGCCGGCCGCCAGCGGGCGCAGGTACCGCTCCTTCTGCTCCTGCGTCGCGACGTGCTCCAGCAGGTGCATGTTGCCCTCGTCCGGGGCGGCGCAGTTCAGCGCCAGCGGGCCGAACAGCGAGTAGCCGGCCTCCTCGAAGACCACGGCGCGAGCCCGCATGTCCAGCCCGTGGCCGCCGAACTCCGAGGAGACGTGCGGAGCGAACACCCCGGCGTCCTTGGCGTCCTGCTGCAGCCGGGCACGTGCCGCGTCGCCCGCCCTCGCGGTGACGCCGGCGTATTCCTCCTCGACCGGAATGACGGCGTCGCGCACGAACGCCGCCGTGCGCTCGGCGAGGTCGGCGACCTCGGGATCAGGGGCCAGTTCGATGGACACAGGACCTCCTCGCTCGGGCAGGTCAATCACTAACTAATGGTCATTAGCCTCACTTCAGGGTAGCAGATGTACAGTACAAGCGGAGGTTGGTTGACACGTCACGCAAGGGCGTCAGCCAGCGTAGGGTCGAGGTCGCTAACGACTGCTAGTAGCGGCGGTGCAGGTGGGTGGTGAACCCCTCTGCGCTGGGCCCGTCCTCGTGCGTCGACGAACGACGGGCACACGTGTGAGCGCATACGCGTCAGGAGCCACGCATGCGCTCGCACGTACGACCGGGGCCGCCGTCAGCCGGTGAACTGTCCGCCGGCCGGGTGAAGGATCTCGCCGGTGAAGAACGACCCGGACTCGCCGGCCAGGAACAGACAGGCCTCGGCTATCTCGGAGGGCCTGCCCAGCCGGTTCATCGGGGTGATGCTCATCGCGGACGCGTACGCCTCGGCGTGGTCCTCGATGCCCTCGATCATCGGCGTTTCGGTGTAGCCGGGCCCCACCGCGTTGACCCGGACGCCGCGCTGAGCCAGTTCGAGGCCCATCACCTTCGTCAGCATCCAGACGCCGGCCTTCGACGTGCAGTACGGCGCCGCACCGGCCAGCGGGATCCTGGCGGCGGAGGAGGCGATATTGATGATCGAACCGCCCGTCCCCTGCGCGAGCATCTGCCGGGCCAGCGCCCGGTCGGTCATCATCACGCCGATGAGATTCACTTCGAGCACACGGCGGAAGTCGTCCGTCGGCAGACCGACCACGAAGCCGGCGTCGGTCTCGGTCTGACGTGTCTGGACGTTGCTCGGCCCGGCGGCGGTGGCGACACCGGCCGCCGCCACGCCGACGTCGACGTGCCCGAACTCCTCGACGGCACGTCGGACAAGGGCGTCGCAGTCCGCCTCGCTGGTCGTGTCGGTCCGGACGCACACGGCCCGTCGCCCCGTCTGCTCGACCAGCTTGGCACTGGCCGTGCCGTCGGCGAGGTCGCCGATGACGATGTCGGCTCCCTCCTCGGCGAAGCGCACGGCACACGCCCGCCCGATTCCGCTCGCACCGCCGGTGATGACGGCCACCTTGCCTTCCAGAGAGCCCATGTCAGTCCTCTTCTGCGTCGAGTGGGGGATCTGTTGATGCGTCGAGCGAGAGAGCGGTCAGCTGACCGACGTGGTCACCGCCCCCTTGTTCGGGCCACTGCCGGCGGACGCCGCGGGATCCACGTCGTCCTCGCCGCCATCGCCCTTGCCCATGTTCTGGCGGCCGAGGCCGGACCAGACGGAGATGCCGACGGCCACGATGAGTGCGACGCCGTTGAACATGCTCGACACCCATGGCTTCGCGCCGAGGAAGGTCAGGCCACTGACCGTCGCGGCCAGGAAGTAGACGGCGACGAGCGTTCCCGGCACGTTGAACCGGCCCGGATTGATCGTCGTGGCGCCGAGCAGTGCCGCCGCGAGCGCCGGCAGCAGATAGCCGGGTCCGACGGACGGGTTGCCCGAACCGGACACCGCGAGCAGGAGCACCCCGCCGATGCCCGCGAGGGCGCCGCCGAGTACGAAGCTCTGCAGCGTCAGGCGGTTGACCGGGAGGCCCACGATCTCGGCCGCGCGCGGATTGGCGCCGACGCCCTGCAGGGAGCGTCCCCATGGCGTGTGCTGGAGCAGGTACCAGGAGATGAGCGCCACCACCGCGAGGAAGTACAGCGGGCAGGGGATCCCGAGCCATTCGCCGGTGCCGAGGTCGGTCAACGCCGGCGACACACCGTCGATGATGGAATTTCCGCCGGTGTACCAGGTGACCAACGCGGCGATGATGCTCGTCATGCCGAGCGTGGTCACGATCGAGGAGACCTTGATCTTGGTGACGGCCAGGCCGTTCACCGCGCCCACCAGCATGCCGGTCAGAATGGCGGCGATCACGGCGACCCACAGCGGCAGGTCCATCTTCGACATCACGCCGGCGCAGATCAGCGAACTCAGGCCCATGGCGGGGCCGAGCGAGAGATCGAACTGCCCGCCCACCAACGGGAAGATACTCGCCAAGGCGATGATGCCGGTCAGGGTCTCATTGCTCAGCACCGACTTGATATTGGCGATCGAGGCGAACTGCGGGGTCGCCGGGTCCAGCGTGAAGAATGCGATGACGACGACCAGCAGAAGCGCGAGTCCGTACTTTTCCAGCAGTCGGAGGCTGTCCCCGAACCTCTTCATACCGTGACCTCCCTCGGTCCGATCGACGCTTCGAGAATCTCGTGTGCGTTCATGGGCTGCCGCATCTCGGTGACGATCCTGCCGTGGGACAGCACGAGCACCCGCCCGCAGATCTGCGCCAGTTCCTCGAACTCCGAACTGACCACGACGACGGCGCAGCCCTGATCGGCCGCCAGCGCGATGAGCTTGTAGATCTCGTCGCGGGCTCCCACGTCGACGCCCTGGGTGGGTTCGTCCAGCAGGAGCAGCCGGGGCCGTTGCCGAAGCCACCGGGCGAGGATCACCTTCTGCTGATTCCCGCCCGACAGGCTCTCGATATAGGCCGTGGGGCCCGATGTCCGGATGTTGAACCGCTGGATGTCCCGCAGCGCCTCGGCGCGTTCCACGCGGTCACGCAACCACAGCCTTCTGAAATACCGGTGCTCGTGTCCCTGGACGAGGTTCTCCAGGACGGTGCCGGCGGGGAAGACCGCCTCGGCGGCACGGTCCTCGGGAACGAACGCCATTCCTTTGCGGCACGCCTTGCTGGGACTGAGCGCATGAGTCGGTTCCCCGAGATAGGTCACCGTGCCGGCCCGCCTGGGCAGCAGGCCGTAGATCAGCTGAAGCAACTCCGTACGGCCGGAACCGAGCAGGCCCGCGATACCGAGGACCTCACCGGCCGCCACATCGAAACTGACGTCCGCCAGCGGTCCGCCGCTCAGGTCGCGCACCTCGACCACATGATCGCCGGACGACGCCGTCGGCGAGGCGACGCTGGCCGCCTGGTCCAGTTTGCGGCCCAGGATCAGCTCGACGAGCATGCCCTCGGTCAGCCCCGCGCCGTCGATCGTGTTGACATAGCGTCCGTCACGGAACGCGGTGACCCGGTCGGCTACCTCGCGCACCTCGTCGAGACGGTGTGTCACGATGAGGATGGCGTGTCCCTGCTGGGCCAGCCTGCGGATCCAGCCGAGCAGCACCTGCACTTCGGGCGCCGGCAGCGCGGCCGTAGGCTCGTCCAGGACGAGGACGCCGCCGTGCTCGGACTCCTGGTCCTGGAGCGCCCGCGCGATGGCGAGCATGGCCCGTTGCGGGACCGACAGCGCGGCCGCGGGCGTGCGCGGATCGTGCTCGATGCCGAACCGGCGCAGCACCTCGCGGGCCCGCTGATGCGCGGCCCGCCATTTGATGCGCCGTGAGCTGCCCTCGAAACGCCGGCCGAGCGAGAGGTTCTCGGTGAGCGACAACGCGGGGAAGATGCCCGGGTCCTGGTGCACGAAGCGGAGCCCGGCGTCACGGGCGCGGTCCGGGCTCTGGTCGGCCAGGTCGTACTCGGTGCCGTTGACCGTCAGCGTGCCCGCATCGGCCTGGTGCACGCCCGCCAGGCACTTGATGAGCGTCGACTTGCCGCAGCCGTTGCCGCCGATCAGGGCGTGCACCTCGCCGGCCCGCAGTTCGAGCCGCACCGAACGCAGGGCCTGGGTCGCGCCGAAGTTCTTGGAGGCCCCGGCCACCGAGAGCGCGATCGGAGCGTCGTCGGTGAGTGCCGTCGCACTCATGAGACGCCCCAGGACTTGCGGTAGACGGACCGGAAGTCGTCGCTGCCCTGCCAGATGCTCTTGCCCTGCGGCATCTGGTCGGGATTGGTGTTGTCGATGATCTGCCAGCCGATCCCCTCGTCCCGCCTGGGCCGGCCGGCCAGGACGCTGTTGATCGAGTCCATCGCGGCGTACCCGATCCACTCCTGCGGCCAGGCGGTCGTGGCGTTGAGTCCCCGGTCAGCCTTGATCAGATTGAACTCGTCGGGCAGTCCGAGACCGGCGATCACCTTGACCTGCTTGGCCTTCGCGCCGAGCGACAGAATCGCCTGGTTGTAGCCGGAGGTCACCGTCGACCCGAACATCGACGAGTTGATCTCGGGATGCTGCAGGGAGGCATTCTTGATCAGCGCCGCCAGCGCGGCCGGCGTGCCCGATGTGGTCGCGTCCCAGGAGACGTTCACCGTCTTGCACGTCTTGCACTGCGCCATCCGTTCCTCGAAGCCCTTCTGATAGCTGATCAGGACGGCGATCTGCTCGTTGTGCAGCACCAGCGGCCGGGCCCGGCCCTTGGTGGCCGAGATGATCCACGCCGCGGTGTCGGACCCCCACTGCTGCCAGGCGTCCAGCAGGCTCTTCCAGCGCTTGCCGAAGCTGAGATCGGCGCTGAACAGGCGGGGGGATCCGGGGTTGGTGTCCGCGCAGTCGAAGGCGTACACCTCGCTGACCGCGATACCCCGGGACTTGGCCTGCTGGAGCTGGTTCTTCACGTACGTGCAGTCGATGGCAACGAGCACGATTCCGTCCGCGCCGTTGGCTATCGCATCGCTGACACCCTTGGTGTAGTTGCCGGGATCGCCCTTGGCGTCGTAGAGGGTCGTCTTCCAGCCGAGTGCCTTGCCGGCCTCTTGTGCGGCCAGCGCGGGGATGCTCACCGAGGGCCCGGCCGCGGTGGATTGGATGATCCAGACCTTCTTGCCCTTCACAGCGGGATTGGGCGCGGACGGCGGTTGCGTCATCCGCCCCTTCCGCGCGATCGCCAGCTGAGCGTCGGCCGCCTTCACGGCGGCGGTGGCATCGGAGTCCGATCCGCCGCCGCCCGTGTCCGCCGCGGCCGAGCAACCGGCCAGGACTCCGAGGGCCATCACACCGGCTACGGGACCGAGGAGCACCCGTTTGCCTCTTCTCACAAGGTTACCCATCTCGATCTCCTCTGGTCAGGCGAACGAACGGAAGTTAGTGTGGCTATTGGCCGGGATACGCGTCAACAGTCGCGCACCAATGTCTCCCCCTAGTTCCCCGTAGTCAGGGCAAAAGCGCAGGCACAGAGCGACCCGAAGTGGGATCCGCCCGTACGACCAACCATTAGTTTCACGCCTTGGATGGGCATGGACCGATCAAGGAGTAGGCATGGCAGAGTTCGATTCGGCAGGCGTCAAGCTGCACTATGAGATCACCGGGAGCGGGCCCGAGCTGCTGCTCATCTCGGGGCTCGGCGCGAACCGCAACGCCTGGGCCGCGGTGCTGCCCGAGCTGTGTGAGCGCTACACCTGCATCACCTTCGACAACCGGGGCACCGGCCAGAGCGACGTACCCGAAGGGCCCTACACCATCGAGCAGATGTCGGACGACACGGCGGCACTGATCGCGCATCTCGGCGTCGGTCCAGTTCCGGCCGTGGGCTGGTCCATGGGCGGGGTGATCCTCCAGTCACTGCTGATCGACCACCCGGATGCGGTCAGCAAGGCCGTACTCCTCAGCACGCTGCCGGCCTACACCGACGTCCAGCACGCATGGCTCGACGGCCTGCTGGCGCTGCGCGCGGCGGGGGCGGACGCCATCACCCTCGCCGCCGCCGGCATTCCGTGGGGATTCACGCCGTACACGCTGGTCGACCACTCCGCCGCGTACGGCGCGCTGAAGCTGGCGAGCGAGGATCCGGAGCCCACGAGCGACGCGGGGTTCGCCGCCCAGGCGCAGGCGATCCGCACCTTCGACCGGCGTGCCGAGCTGCACACGATCACCACGCCCACGCTCGTGCTGGTCGGCGCCGAGGACATTCTCACCCCGCCCAGCCAGGCGGTGGAGATGGCCGAGCGGATCCCCCGTTCCCGCCTGACCGTCCTGCCCCGCGGCAGCCACGGCATGCTCAACGAGTTCCCGGCCCCCGTACTCGCCTCGATCGAGGCATTCCTGGCCGGCTGACGCGGAGGCCGTCCACGGTGACGGCATGCGGGGTCTCGCAGTCACTCGTTCGGCGGCCCGGCAGCTTTGCCGGGCCGCCGAATGCCCCACCTGATTGCGGGCCGGCCAGGCACCTCATCTGAGGGCGCATCAAAGCCGCGCAGCACGCCGGATCACGTAGGCGGCAAGTTCGCGCAGGGCGGGCAGGAGGCCGGAAGGAAAATGTCAGAAGACGCCGACCGGTAATTCGATCTCGTCCAAGAGGTGTCCCAGCTTGGTGCGCTTGGTCTTGAGGTAGCGAGCGTTGTCGCGGTTGGCCCGCACCTGTATCGGCACCAACTCGGTCACGGCTATGCCGAGTTCCGTCAGACCGAGCTGCTTGTACGGATTGTTGGTCAGCAACCGCAGGCGGGTGACGCCGATGTCGTCGAGAATCTGCGCGGCATCGGCGTAGTCCCGTGCATCGACGGGCAGCCCGAGCGCGCGATTGGCCTCGACGGTGTCAAGCCCGCGATCCTGCAACTGGTAGGCGCGCAGCTTCTCACCCAGGCCGATGCCGCGGCCCTCGTGGCCGCGCAGGTAGATCAGCGCACCCGCGCCCTCGTTGACGATGCGGCGCAGGGCGAGATCCAGCTGCTGCCCGCAGTCGCAGCGGCGCGAGCCGAAGAGATCGCCGGTCATGCATTCGGAGTGCACCCGCACCAGGGGTGCCGTACGGCGGGTCAAGTCGCCGTAGTGCAGGACGAGATGCTCTACGCCGCGGTGCTCGTTGCGGTAGGCGACGGCGCGGAAGGTGCCGGCCTCCAGCGGCAGGAGCGCCTCCCCCGTTCGCACGACGCAGTGCTGCTGCTTCTTCCGATACGCGATCAGGTCACTGATCGAAATGACGAGCAGTCCATGCTCGGAGGCGAATCGCCTGAGGAACGGCAGCCGCGCCATCTCCCCGTCAGGGGTGGCGATCTCGCAGATCACTCCCGCCTGGGCGCGGCCGGCCAGCGTGGCCAGATCGACCGACGCCTCGGTGTGCCCGGCCCGGGTGAGCACTCCTCCGGGCCGACTGGCCAGTGGAAACATGTGTCCGGGCCGGGTGAAGTCGTCCGGCCGTGCGCACGGGTCGACGAGGGCCATGATCGTGGCCGCGCGATCGCGCGCCGAGATCCCCGTCGAGGTGCGGATCCGGTGGTCGACACTGACGTGAAAGGCAGTTCGCAGCGGATCGGAGACGTCCTGCACCATGGCGGGGATCCGCAACTCACACAGCCGCTCCTGAGTGAGCGACACACAGATCAGTCCGCGCCCGTGAGTGGCCATGAAGTTGACCGACTCCGGCGTCACGCAGTCGGCCGCCATCACCAGATCGCCTTCGTTCTCACGGTCGGGCGAGTCGACCACCACGACCATCCGGCCTGCCGCGACAGCGGCGATCGCCTCGTCCACGGTGGCGAATCCCAGCCCGGGGTCATCATCGGCGGCCCGCCGAACAGGGAGGGAGATCAGCCCAGCTTCCTGTTGTTCCATCATGAGACCTCTATTACTGAACGGGGTGCTCAGTATTACACCGGCTCGAAGCCGCGAAAAAGAGTCTTGCGGCGATGGGGCACGAGACTTACGGAAGGCCCAGGTTGCGGAGTTGGGGTGGGTTGTGGCTGTCTGCCGGCTGCCACCGGGATCGGGCCGGGGCGGGCACGACGCGGACTGTCGGCCTGCTTCGGCACTCGCAGCCACACCGGTCAGAAGGCCGTCGCGACCGGGGCTCCGACGGCCTGACTACCGACAGGGCAGGTCCGCGCTCTCGGCCGATGACCTCGTAGAGTACGAGCTCGGCGATGGTGAAGCAGTCGTGCACCTCGTTGAAGTTGAGGTCGTCCAGCGACACGGCCGCCATGCCCGTCGCCCGCTGCCAGGCGGCGACGCTTCCGGCGAAGGCCACCGGATCGCTTTTGCCGGCGGGCAGTAAGTCGTTCGCCTGTCCGAAGCCGGTCAGCTGGACTCGAAGGCGGCGACCTTGACACCGAGCCCCTGCGGGTCAACGTCGTGGTCCCGGCCGGACTTCTGCGGGACGCGCTCGATGCCGTGCGGTCGGCCGGCTCGCGGATCACGATCGACTGCCTGGAGCTGAAGAGTACGAGCCGTCTCCCCCTCAGAGATCCGGCTCGCACTTAGTTTGACCTGGCTTTTTATTTTTGATCATTGTTTCAGTCACCCCCCAATTACAAGGTGACTTGAAATTTCGGCCCGCTGACATGCACGCTGGTTGGCATGACTGATGGCACGACGCGCGGCACACGAGCCGCCCTCACCGCCGCGCAGAAGCGGGAGCTGGACGCCGCCAAGCAGGCTGCCGAGACGGCCGCCGCGCACTACCGCGAGACCGCCGGGCGCATCGCCGACGAACTGGGCTGGGGCGGCGCCTCCGCCGTCGCCCGGCACCTCGACTGGACCCCGCAGCACGTGTCCACGCTCGTGGCCGCCCACAAGGCCAAGGCAGCAGAAGGAAGCAGCGCAGCATGAGCCAGCCCGCACAGCAGCCGTCCGCCGTCCCGCAGCCGCCCGTACAGCCAGAGGCAGTGCGCGCCGCTCTGGCGCAGGTGGCCCCGCACCTGCTTCCCGACTTCGACCGCGACCGCGCGGCCAGTACCGCCCGTGCCCGCAGCGAGGTGTCCGCAGTACCCCTGCGCGCATTTACGGAGGCGTGGGCCGTCGAGGTGGCCATTGCCCGGCACCCGGAGATCGCCGCCCGCCTTCGAGCGCTGGAGGCCGGCGCCGGGAAGGTCGCCGATCTGGGTGAGGCACGCGACATCGCCGCCGAAATCAGCCGCATCCGCATGGCGGCCGCCGCCGAGGCTGGCATCCCTACCGCCGGGGCGGCCCTGTGACCGACGACCTTTGGGCATGGGACTACGCGTTCCACGCCGAGGACGAGGACAGCTACCCGAAGACCGTCCGCGACGAGGTGAAGGCCCTCGCCGATCAGATCGTCGACCTGGCCAACCTCGGCATCGATCCAGCCGAGCTGGGCGAGCCCACCCCAGGCACCGCCCGCCGTCACGCATTGCCGTCAGGCGGATGGTTCAAAACCCAAGCACTTCCCCGACTTCGGCCGCCGCTTCTCGCCGTGGTACTCGTGGTCCCGCCCCCGCACCTGCTGTGACCTACCCCCGTGCCAGAGCCCGGTTCGACAGGAATCACAGGTCGAGCGTGCCGAAGCCATCGGCACGCCGACGATGCCGACCTGGCGGGGTAGGGGGCCCGCGCGGTCGAAGTGTCAGCCCTTGCGGGTCTTGATCTCCTCGGTGAGCTGGGGGACGACGTCGAACAGGTCGCCGACGACGCCGTAGTCGACCAGGTCGAAGATCGGGGCCTCGGGGTCCTTGTTGACCGCGACGATCGTCTTGGAGGTCTGCATGCCGGCCCGGTGCTGGATCGCTCCGGAGATGCCGTTGGCGATGTACAGCTGCGGCGAGACGCTCTTGCCGGTCTGGCCGACCTGGTTGGTGTGCGGGTACCAGCCCGCGTCCACCGCGGCACG